>NZ_JBFUAU010000010.1:0-106007 GCF_056406115.1 Arthrobacter sp. P1_D4
CCACGCCCTGAACAGACATAACAAACACCTCCGAAGGTGTCGGGAGGATCCCGCGGATCAACCTCAGGTCCTCAAAGGAATCTGATACATCCCGTCCTGACATCTCCGGAGGTGTTTGTGAAGGACAGACTCAACTCATATCAGCTGTGGCCTGCTTGGATTGACCATGTCGGCGCAGGCCAACAGCCGGAATATTGCCGATTCCTCCTTGCCCGGGTCCGCCCCAGCAATAAGCAGATAGCAATCTTGGCGCGCTCAGCGCCGGTGTGAGCGGGCGATGACGGCTTGTCCTGGCGTCTGTGTTCGGTCGGTTGCGGTCGCAGTCCTGCGACTTTCCGCCTGAGGCGAAGTGCGCCACATTTGACTCGCAAAGGTTCGCCCGCGTTAAACCGGGCAGGCTCCCGCCGAGGGATCAAGGTAGCGGTCGGCTCGGGGCATCGACTGTCCGTTCGCGCTTTACACCCCCCGAGACTGGCTGGGACCCAGAACGCGGTGTCGCGGCCTAGAAGGGCGCCGATAGACGCGCGCAATTCGGTTCGGCCACAGGCAAAGAAGCGTTTGGAGGGGAGTCCACCAATGCAGAGGCCGAGCATAGAGTTCTCCGACAGACATCGTGGCGCAAGGGACCAGCATCACCTGGAACCGCCCCGGCCACGATGTAGGCGCCCCTTTTGCAACGGAGTGACACTCTTGCATCCAGGAGCCCTACTACGAGCAACAGCGCAGGAATCCACGCCTGTGAGCTCCGCCGCGATCCAGCCGGGCCGGCTCGATCTCGGTGATCCCGGGCGCAACGCCAGATGCGCCGCGTTCGCATTGGCGCGGAATGGGCGAGCCCGTATTTTCGGACAAGCGAGAGGCGCCGGATTGATGCCGGCGCCTCGTCGAATCAGACTGGGATTCGAACCCTCAGTTTCGCGCTGCCGCTCGCTGCCGTACCGTGACGTATACATGTCTGGGCTTCAGTTTAGGCCTCGGCCTTTATGGTAGGCAACGGTCGCGGAGCACTGTTGGGGACGGGGGAACATCGAGGGCCTTCACGCCGTTCAAGTTCGCGACGTCGCTGATGTAGTGCAGGGTGGTGCCGGGTGAGGCGTTGGTGTCGCGCAGGACGACGCCGAACCGGAACGTGCCGGTGACCTCGAGCCCGCGCAGCTGCAGCCAGGGCCCAAGTTGGCCCCAGATCCGGACCGCGTCGACGGCGGTGCCGTCCGTGTCCCCGCCGGACCGGACGAGGGCTGCATGGTTATCGAGCATCGTGAGCCGGTTGACGTTGCCGACGTAGAACGCATGCCGTTGCCGGCCCCAGAAAAAGGGAACCAGACACAGCACGGTGTTGCCGCTGATCACGACCTGTCCCGCGGCCGCCGGCTTCTTCGGGTCGCGTTCCTGCAAGCCCACATGGATGCCTTGCAGTACCCCGGTCACGTCGTTGCCCTCGATACGCACGCGCGGGGCCCGGTCTCCGGCCACGACAATGCCCTGTCCGATGGTCCGCACTCGCTGCACTGCCGCGGCGAGGAACGCGGCGGTGGACGGGCTGACGCGTGCCCGGTGGGCCTCCGTCGCGCTCGCCGTGACGAAGCGGGCGAGCGCCCGGGCCGGTCGCACTACCGGGGTGCCGCGGGCGGCGTGGCGGGCCCAGTCCGTGGCCACGTCACGGATCGAGAGGGGCCCGCCTATCCGCACCGCGCCCATGCCTGGGGTGGTGATATTGAGTCGCCGCGTGTTGCCGGTGGCGAGGAGATGACGGGCCACGTGCCGGCCGAGTTCGGTGGCCATGGCTCGGTTGACCCCGCCGCCTCCACGTCGAAGGGGGGCGAGTCGTAGGTCGTTGTCGATGACGGTTGTCTCCCTCGCGGAGATAATGAGGATTCCAACCTGTTGGTCGCCAACTTCGAGGCGGTTGCCGCGAATCTCCACATGTCCGGGACGCCCGCCCTTGGGGTCCGGATCAATGTAGAGGCAGGACTGGGCCCGCCCCCGGCTGTCGGGGCACCAGAACTGGCAGTCCCGCACACGGAGCCCCTCGCCTCCGCGGACGGTGAGGGCGCCTTGGAGGTGGGGCGAGGGGGGCGCTTTCGGCAGCGCGGCTTCTAGACGCAGGTCCCGGACCTCGAGGTCATCGCAGGCGGTGGCGATCAGTACGGCTTCGTGCCCTTGCCCTGCAAGCACGGTGGACGGTCCGACACCTTTGATCATCACCCGGCGTTTGCCGGTGAGTTTCAGGGGCACGTCCACCGGGTAGGTTCCGGCGGCCAGGCACAGGACGCCGCCGTCGTTGGGCAGGGCGTCGAGTGCTGTCTGGAGGTTGTCCCCGGGTAGCGCGACGACCGTGCAGGTCCCGCCGCGGATTTCGACGAGCGGAGGGAACATCCGGCGGCAGTCGGTGAGTACGGTACCGGTCGCCAGGTCGACGACGGCTAACGCAGCCGTGGCGTGGATTACGCCGTCCGGTGGTGCGTTTGTCAGGGTTTCTGCCGCGGCGGCCTCGGTGGCCGATCCGCGTACCCGGATCCCCCACCACTCGCCGACGAGGTAGTTGCCCGGGTGGGCGGTGAACGTGATGCCGGCGTCGATGCCGGCGAGGGTGGCTGGCACCCCGGCGGCGGCCCCGACGATTTCTCCGTCCCAGCGCCGCAGGCAAATGCCGGGAGGGTTGCCTGTCAGGGGGCTGGGCGCGGTGAGTGTGACGAGGCTGCCAGTGGGTTCGGGCATGGGCGCGATGACGGAAAGTGGGCCGTGGTTGCGGCGGTCTGCGCGTCGGGTGAGCGTGGAGACCTCGACGAGGTCGCGGGGGCGAACCTGACGGCGGGGGAGGGCCTCAGGGTCACGGCTGTTCCGGCGACGGCGGCGGTGACGGCGTCGCTGCCGTTGGTGTATGACCAGGCGAACCGTGCGGTTGCTTCCGTGCCGGCATCAATGACTTCGATGCGCAGGAGCCCGTCGGGTAGTTTGCTGCGAGGGTCATCCGGTGGGGCGCAGGGATCGGACGGGGGCGCGGCCGCGGTTCGGCCGACGTCGAGCCGCCCGGTTCCTACCAGGTCCGGGAGGACCGCGGCGCCACAGGTAGCGGTAGTGGTGCTGGCGGCGCGAACCCGCCAGCCGACCCGCTGGCGGGTGGTGGTGTCTACCGGGTCCAGGGCCGGGTCGAGCAGCCTTTTCGGGTCTTCGGCGGCCTGGACTTCTTCGACGAACGCGTCAAGGTAGAGCTCGACGAGCCCGCTGCCGGGCAGGGGCGGGATCTCTGGCTGATCGGTGTAGAGCTGGTCGGCGTTGTTCCGTGCCAGGAGCCCGCCCACCCACATGCTTCCGGCACGTATGGTGAGTTGGCCAGCCACGTATTCGATCTTGAATGCGGTGGAGCCGGCCGGGACCCCGGCGGGGCCGATGACGTCGCGGGCGAGGTCGTGCTGTTCGCGGGCGGTCCCGTCGATGGTGAGGTTCCAGTCGGTGTCCAGGAGCACCCGGCCCTGCTGCATCCGTGCTGTGGTCCAAGGAACGTCCGCGCGCAGCGGCACGCTGGTGAAGTCACCTGTCATGTCAATCCTCCGGGTCGGTGATGCTCAGGTTCGGGTGCACGGCCAGGGGAGTCATTTCGGGCAATCGTTGGGCCAGGCGGAGCGCGTTCTGGCTGCGGCGGGCATGGTGGTAGGCTCCGATCTCGCCGCCGTCGCTCGCCCCGGTCAGCAGCGGATGGGCGGGCGTCGCCGCGGGTGCGGTGAGCACGGGCGCGTAGTACCCGGCTGCTTCGAGCCCGAGTGAGCCAAAGCGTGGCAGGGGGCCGCTGAGGCACTTGTGGCCTGGCGGGTGCGCCGCGGGGTCATCGCCCGGGCCGAGGTGGCAGAAGCGTACGCAGCCGGTGGAGGTGACGGTGGTGTGCAGCCCGTTGGTGAAGAGGCAGTCGGTCACCCACACTTCGTCCGCACCGACCGGCCCGACGAAGGTGACCCCGGTGGCCACGAGATCGGGCGGGAAACGGTCCGCTGCAGCGAGGGCGGAACGGGTGGGGTTTCCTCCGGGGGATCCACCGCAGGGTGTCGGGGCGGCTCCGCGGCCGTCGACGAGGCAGTCGGTGAGTGTGATGGGGAACGCCGATTGGTCGGCCCGGATTGGGCCGAGGATGCAGTATCGGGCACGCAGCTGCACCGTCCAGGCGGTGGGGTTGACGAATACGCCGCGCCCGGTGATGGTGTCGAAGGTCAGCCCCACGAGCTCCACGCCGCCCATCTCGGGTCCGATCCGCAGCTCGCCCTGGAGGAAGAACCCGTCCAGCTCGAGCTCCACATCGGTGAGGTTGACGTCGAGATCGCCGACGATGACCGGGGTCATCCCCACCGGGGCGAGCACCCGCCACCGGGTTAGGGTCGGGGCGCCGCTCAGCGGCGCCGGAGCGGCGAGTTGGTCGCTGGTGTGCAGGCGGATCTCGACCTGCGGTACACCGGGTTCGCTGGTGCTCGCCACGGCCGCACTGGCGGCGGCGAACGCGGCGGTGAGGGTAGTGACGACTGTCTGCCCGGGCGGGTGCGGCGCCCCGGGCACGGGGTCGACGACGATGACGACGCCGACGTCCTCGCGGGGTTGCTCGGTGGCCGCCACAGGTCCCAGCCGGCCCGGGACCGCCCGGTAGAAGCTGGTGCGCAGGGTCCCGAGGACATCGGCCGCGGCCTCCAGGACCCCGCGGGAGGGATCGACGAGAACCTGCCCGGCGGCCGGGGCGGAGGCAGGGGCTCCGGGGCCCGGCAGCCCGGTGAGCCCGATCCGCGACCAGGGCAGCGGGACCCGGTCCACGCTCACGGCGAAGAACGCCGGCCCCTCGGCGGTGAGCGGGTGCTCCGGGGCCAGGGTCCAAACGGGCCCGTGGCTGACGCCGCCCAAGGCCTCCAGCAGCTTCCAGCTGCCGCGTAGCGGCAGCTCCCCGGCGGCGCGCGGCCGGCGCGGCGCCGGCAGGCTCCCCGGTGATCGTTCGTCCTCCGCATCGGAGGCCACATGCAGGGGCCGTGGCTGCAGGTAGAGGGGCGCTGCGATACCGAGCGGGTGCATGGCGAAGCGGCCATTGCCCAGCGGGGCAGCCTGTACCTCCTCATAGCCGAGTACCTGCCACGGGAAGACTTGCGTCGTCACCGCGGCCGGGTGGTGGGGGCCGCCCGGGGTGAGGCTGTAGCGGGCCGAGTCCCAGGCGCTGCCGACGCCCAGGTGCTCGCCGGTACGCAGGTTCAACGACGCCGTGCGCCGCACTGGATGGGGCAGCTGCTGGGTCCACAGCGTTGAGGTCCACCCCTCGCGGACGAGAGCGGGCCAACCGGTGAGGACCTCGGCGAAGTCCTCAAGGGCTGCCGGTGTGCCTTTGCGGCGGCGCAGCGCGGTGGCGTAGGCGATCTCGTGCCGGCCGGCGTCGGCCGGCAGCCCTAGCAGGGCCGCAAGGTACGGCAGCGCCCACGGCGCGGCACTGTCGGGGAAGGCATCGTCGATGACTGTGTCAATATCGGCGGCGAGCATGCGCCACTGCTCCTCCAAGGCCGCAAGCACGGCTAGCAGCGGTGGCGTACCCTCGCCCGCAGGCCACGCCTGGAACAACGCCGGCGGGATCATCGCAAGGAACCGCCTCGAGGGCAGCGCGGCGCTCATGGGCCCACGACCGTTACCGTACCGACGCTGAGGAGCTCATAGCGTTCGGCGGGCGTGCGCCCGATGGCCCGCTCAGCGGCCGAAGGCGCCCGCAGACCCGCCGCCAGTGCCAAGGACACGACACCGACGACGGCCGGGACCGCATGGACCACGGCGACGACGTCACTGGCGTCCAGGGCAACCCCCAGGTCCCGGGTCCAGCCGGCCAAAGCCCCTTCCTGGTCCGTCAGCGCGGCCCGGACCGCCTCGTGCACGGCGGCCTTCTCGCGGCGCGGATCCGTTGCGACCATCAGCGTTACACCCACCGCGCTCGCCGCACCGGCACACACACACAGCCCCACGGAGGTATCGCGCCGTGCGTCGAGGTAGCCGGCCAGGGAGCGGAGCTCGGCGGTCAGCGGGGCCCGGACCCCGGTGGCGGTGCGCCGCAGCGAGGCCACGTGCAACCCTGTCGCCCCGCACGGGCAGCCGGCCGGCCCAGCGCCCCGCCAGGCGGTAGCGTGGCTTGTGCCGGGCACTGTGAGCGCGAGGTCGGCGAGGTCCGCGAGCGAGACGGCCCGGTCCAGGGCCCGGATCCGGGCGGCGGCGGCCCCGCGGATCCGCAGGGGGTCCTCCTGGTCGGCGGCCCCGCTCGTGCGTCCCACGCCGGTGACCTTGCGCAGTCCGCGCACGCTCCCGACGAGGGCATCGATTTCCGTGGCGGTCAGCTCCCCTTCCAGGCCCCCGCCGACCCGCCATCGGGCGGTGACCTCCCCGCGCGGCACCGCGCCGCGGTCCCCGTCGCCGAAGACGAGAACGACTTGTCCGTCCGCGGCCAGGCGCGTGGTGTACACGAGCTCACCCGGTCCGCGCCCGTAAAGGCTCGGAACCTCCTCGAAGGCCACCCCGGCCACCTGCACGGTCAGAGAACTGCCCACCTGGCCAGACGTATCGACGTCGGCTGTCACGGGCCCGGGCACGACGGCCGTGCCGCCGGCGAGGGTGAGCGGCTCGGCTTTGCTCGTCCCGTGCCGGACGGGGACCAGGTTCGCGGTCGCGACTGCGGCGGAGGCCGTGCCGGCCAAGGGGCTGCCGAGCACAAGCAGCATCCCGCCGGTATCGGTGGGGCTGTCCTCGGCGTCCGGGGAGCACCGGACCATCTCCCAGCCGCTGCTGGTCCCGATTGCCAGGCGCTCGGGCACCATGGCGGGGCGGGGATGGATCCGCAGACGCAAGCCGCCTGGGGGCAGGGCGGGCAGTTCGTAGTGTTGGGCGACCACCCGCGCGTCCACGAGCGCGATCTCCAGGCCGGGGCTGTCCACCATGTCCTCCGTGATGGGGTCGGTGAGGGTGATCTTACCGACCTGGCGTTTCGTGCCGGGCGCGATCGACCAGTCCAGTGCCGTGA
Source organism: Arthrobacter sp. P1_D4 (assembly GCF_056406115.1). Classification (NCBI taxonomy): domain Bacteria; kingdom Bacillati; phylum Actinomycetota; class Actinomycetes; order Micrococcales; family Micrococcaceae; genus Arthrobacter; species Arthrobacter sp. P1_D4. The sequence continues at coordinate 7,016 of NZ_JBFUAU010000010.1, forward strand.
CCGAGCTGACGGTGGTGATGCGCGTGCCGGCGGCGTTCCACACGATGATGCCGATGCCCGGGCTCGCCGCGCTCGCGTCCGAGACGAGGATCTTATCGGCTGTGACCGCGGGGTCCAGGTCGTTGGGGTAGTCGACGGGTGCCGTGGCCGCCGTGCCTGCCGTCGTGACGTAGGAGAGTTGATCGAGGCGGTGGGCCAGGCCCAGCGTGGCCCGGATCCGGTAGGCGGCATAGGTCGTTGACGGGGCGGGGGCCAGGAGCGGGCTGAGCGGCCGGTCCATCGTGATGAGGAAGGCGCCGAGGTCGTCCGCACGGCCGGTTACGGTGACGGTGCCCACCACTTTGCGTGCGGCTGTGGCCCCGATGGTGACGTTGCCGATCCATGCCAGCCAGGTCGGCCAGCTCGTCGGCATGACTTGGAATGCCGCGGGTTGCTCGGCCACGAGGAGGATCTGGTCGGCGGTTGCGAAGCCCGGGTCGGTGAGGAGGCGCAGTGCACGTCCGGGTGGTGGCTGGGGTGTGGGCACGGCCGTGACCGTGAGCCCGTCCCAGTCGGCGCGCAGCAAGGTGTCGGTGGCAGCTTCGAAGGTCTGCGCGGGCCGTGATGGTGTTCCCGGTGCCTGGACCCGGGTGCCCGCCGGCACCAGCGGGCTGGCGCCCCGGTCGATGAGGCAGCGGACCCAGCCGCGGGCGGCAGTCCGCTGTCCCGGACGGTGCCCCAGCAGCTCGGTTGTGCGGCGCAGGTCTGTCCAGTCCTGGGCGGTGCCCAGGTAGTGTTCGCCGGCGGCGAGTTCAGTGTAGGCAGCAACCGAGTCCGCGACGCGGGACCACAGTTCGGCGAGGGTGAGGACCGTGGCATCTCCGGCGACGTCGAGGCTGGCGCCGAGGGTGCCTGTGCTGTCGGGGGCCTCAGCGATCCCGGCGAGCAGCGCGTCGCGGAAGTCGTACCGGTCGGCCAGCCGGCGTCGCAACCGCGGCAGCCCGGGCGGGGGGGCCGGGCGGGGAACAATCCGGCGCGGTTCCGGGGCATCCATCAGCGGCCTCCTTCGATGGTCAGTTCGATGCGGCCGCGGTCGGGTGCGGCGGTGTCGTCGTCGCACACGGCGATCTCTTCCGGGCCCATGAGCAGTACGTTCTCGAGCGTGCCCGGCGGGTCGGAGAGACGGCGCGCCTCGGTCACTCGCACCGCGTCCACTCCGGGCAGCGCGGCGACGGCGGCGACCACATGTGAGGTGTACACGCTGGTGCCCAAAGGGTGCGCGGCCGGGGCGAACACCGTGCCGGGTCGGCCTGGACGCAGCGCGGCGAGGATCTGGACCCGGGCCAGGGCGGAGTCGCTCGTCGGGGTCAGGCACACGGTGAGCCCGAGAAGCAGGCCGACCGGTGTGGCGGGGCTGGCGACTACTTCGGTGCCGGCCATCCGCACCGCGTCCATGACGTCCTCAACCGCCGAGTTGACGTCGGCGGAGGCTTCCACGGCCACCAGACCGACCGGCCATGAGCCGGACCAGGAGCGTCGGGCGGTCACCCGAACCACGCCGGGGACCTGGACCGCGAAGGCCGGCAGGTCGCTGACCAGGACAGCGCGCCGGGGCTCGGCGGCGTAGGCCTGGGGCGCGTCCCGGCGCACAACGTCCAGCGCCATGGCCGCCGCGCCACCGCTGCCCGGGGTGACGTTGCGTGCGGTCACCCCGGCCAAGGCTTCAACCCAGGTACAGGGCTGCCCGTGCGGTGTCATCGAACGCACGAGCCGTGTGAGCGTGTTCGCGGCGATGTTGCCTGTAGGCCCGGAGCCCACCTGGTGACGCACGGTCACAACACTCTGCGGCGGCGGGACGACACCGAGCACACCGGTGGCGAAGCGCAGCCGCGGTGGCTCTTCATCGTCAAAATCAACGGTGACACTGAAGCCCTCCTGCGGCGCGCGCAGCAGGCTTGTGACCCGGGCCGCGCGCACGGTGACCCCGCTCGGCAGCCGCACCTCCGTCTCGAGTTGCCAAGGCCGCCCCCCCGGTGCGCTGGAGAGCCCGACCGTCCCGGCCCGCGGCAGGAAGTACTCACTCACCCGCTCCGTAGCCGGGTCAGGCCGCCCACCAGTGAGGGAGTCGACGGGCAGCAGTGCGGCGCCGCCGTCCACGCACAGGCCGTGGTGGGCCGGCAGCAGACCCAGACGCGCCACACCGACCCGCGGCGTCCCGGCGCTCCGATCGATGCTCACCGGCACGGGGCGCATCAAAGCCTCGGATGCGTCCCAGAACACCCGGACGAGCCGCAGCCCGGGGGAGAGCGGATCCTCAAAGGGGACAGCGTCACGCACGCGGACCACTTGCGCCGGGTAGCTCGCCAGCGGCAGCCGTGTCTGACCGCCCGAGCCATCATCGGGAGGCCAGCGCCGCTGCCGGCCAGCCCACTCCTCATGGGCCCCGGGCGGCCCCGGGGCCACAACCTCGAAAGCGAGGAGCGAGCCGGCGGGCAGCCACGCCGAGAGGGAGATAGTGCCCCCCGGGACGGGGCGCACGAGGACGGCACTAGTCGCCCCGGCAGTCAGGACGGCATCCGCCTCCCCCCAGTCATGGAGCGCCACCTCGCCGTGCGAGGCACGGACCGTGACATCAACGTCAGTCTCGAGGGTGAAATGCGCCGCGGCGGGCTCAGCGTCCGGGTCACCGGCGGTATCCGTGGCGGTGTCACCGGGCCCGACGACGAAGTCCGCGTCCGCCGCCCCGGGGTGCTGAACGTGGACCTGGACGACCGTTCCAGCGCTCGTCGCGGGCGGCACAGCGAAGTCGACAAGCCGGGCATGCCGGGTAACCGCCGCACGGCGCCGGGCCGTCGGCAACCACGCCTCGGTCGAGACCCGATCCTGCCGGTACGCGAGCAGATCCCCCAAATGGGCCATCAACTCGACGAGCGTAACTATCACGTCGGCCGGGGAACGATCCGTGCCCGGCACAAGGGCCTCCAGCCGCTCCAGGAGCATGGCCCGCAGACCTGCATAATCCCTGGCAAGCGTGTCGTAGTCCGGCGGCGTCAGCGGCGCCGGCGGCTCGGGAACGATGACGCAGTCGGGCAGATCCCCGCACTCGGGACGCAACCGGACCGGAACATGGCGGCGCAACGGATCAATCGTGAGACCGAGCCCCGCCAACCCGGCACGGTGGAGGCCCAAACGGTACGGCGCACGGCCCGGCAACGCCGCACCCTCGGCGGCGACCGGCAGCGTCAGATGGGCGGGCACCGGGTTGCCGTCCGGGTCGGTACCGGCAGGCACGACGGAACCATCCCCCGTGATATTGACCTTGGGCCCGGCGGGACTGCCCTCGAGGAACCAGAGCTTGGCATCGACGAGACCAGCCGGAGGGTCACCATAGAGCCACACGGACACCGTGCGCACCGGACCCGTGCCGGAGGCTGACGAGGCCCGCAACCCCAGCACGGTACCAGGGGAACCGAACAGCGTCTTCGGACGCCGGAGCGCACTCGCGACCGGTTGCAGCGGCGGGCCGTACGCGTCGGGGCCGCTCATGGCCCGGCACCCGGGAGGGTGAGACTGACACGGCGTGCCTCCCCAGCGGGGCGGGGCCGGTACAGAACCTCGGCACGGACAGTGGACTCCTCCACCGAAACCGTGACCTCGAGGACCTCAAGACGGTCACCGAGAGCCTCGGCGAGGCTGCCCTGTGCCCGAGCCCGCACGATGCCAGCCAGATCCGGGGAGAGCGGCTCGAAGAGCGTAGAGGCACCGAGCCCGGCCCCGAACCCGGGCCGGTGCAGGCGCTCACCCGGTGCGGTGAGCAGCACGGTGCGCACAAGATCGTCGAGATGCTCCAGCGGCGTCCCGGTGGCCAGCCGCCGCCCGGCACCGAGGGCCCACGGCTGGCGTGCTACACGACGCTCGGCGCTCATGTCGCGCTCGCTTTGGACTGGACCGAGCTAATCTGGAGGATGCCCTGGGGGGCGGAGGCTGCGCTGAGGCAGAGGCCCACGCTGGACTCCACGAGCACCGGGATGCCGCCGGCGGTCACCCGCGTGGCTGGTACCGTCCACTGTACGGTGAGACATGGGCTGGCCGTGTTCCCGACGACGAAGGGGCATCCGGCGATCGTCGTGGTGTCTGTGACGACGAGGGCGGGTGCGGAATCCGCGAGGAGGGCGCTTTGTCCGGCGAGGAAGCTTGCCTGTCCGCCATGTGGGCACGAGGCCACGGTGCCGGTTGTGAGGATGGGGGAAGCCATGTCACCTCACCTCCAGGGCGCCGTTGTTGATGTTGACCGACCTCCCTTTCATGACAAGGGAGGCCCCCTGTCCGTTGTTGATGCTGACGCCGTCGCTGTCGAGGATGATGACGGGGCCTTCGGAGCATCTGATGGTCAGGGCTTTGCCGTCGTCGGAGAGTTCGAGGCGGTGTCCGCCCGGCGTGAGGATGATGACGGTGTTGGGACCGGCGCCGTTTACCCCGCTGCCTCGGCTGAAGTTCGCCCCAGACCAGACTGGTTGCTCGGAGAGGTCACCGCGTGGCCATTGCACGAGCACGGAGGCCCCCACAGGTGGGACGGCGGCGAAGCCGCTGCCATCTCCAGCGAAGGGCAGGGAGGGAACGCACCAGCCGCTCGGGCCCTCTAGGACCTGCGGCACCTGGACCTTGAGCCGGCACTTGCCTTGGGGGTCGTCGTTGTCGAACACGACTCCTTGGAACAGACCCACGTAGCTGTCGCTCATAGCGCCGCCGCCATCGCGGTCGTGCCGCTGTCGGCCGAGCCTAGGGCGTTGCGGATGAGCCGGAGGGCCTGGACGTGCCCGCCTGGGTCGATGGTATGGCGCACCGAGCTGACGAGCCACAGCCCGTCGAGCAACTGTCCCAGTCCGGCTACGGTGACCGTGCGGCGGGCCCGCACGAGGGGTGCGTCTGAGGACGTGAGCGTCACTGACAGGGTGGCGCCGAATGCGCTGCGCTCGGCCATCGCTGTCGCTGTCGTCTGCGCGTCGAGTACCGCGATGCCGGAAGCGGCGTGGGTGCGCACCACCGTTTGTCCGCCGAGCGAGCGTGGCCCCATCGCGTGACCGGTGCCGGGGTCGGAGGCAACGTCGGTGTCGGTGCTGCCGGGCACGGCCCGGGTCACGTGGACCTCTTGGCCGGTGAGCAGTTGGACCGACGCGCTGGCTTCTCCTCCGTGTCGTCCGTTGCCGAGCTCCAAGGTGGTCTGGGGTTCGGCGGTCGGGTCGATCCGGCGGAAGGTGCCGGTGACGCCGCCCGTAATGGTTTCGACGTGGACGTCGAAGCCATTACGGGCGGCGAGGGATGTGAGGAATGCCCAGTCGGTGCTGGTTTGTTGGGGGGCATAGGTGTCCGAGCTCACCGCCTGGGGAGTGGTGTCCACTTGTGCCTGCAATCCGTGCTCCTGGAAGAGGATCTGGGCGATCGTCGCATCGGTCGTGTCCTGCCAAAGCCTTTGGACCTCCTTGCGGTCCATCTCCACACTCCGGTCCATGCCCTCGACCTGGAGCGTGGACAGGCCACCGGGAACGAAGGCCCAGCTTGCGGCGACGGCGCGGGCGTCGACGGCGAGGCTTGCTTCCCCCCGGGTGATCGAGACGCTGAACGGTGCCGCTGGTTGGACAAGTGCGTCGAGCGTGCTGGTCCACGTGCTGGTGGGGCCGCTTGCCGTGGCGATCGTCATGCTTACCTTGTCCTGAGACCCAAGGGCCTCTTCGACATTGAGGCTCTGGAGGAGGTCGAGGTCCTGTGCGCTGAGGAGTGTGTCGTTGACTTTGATGATCGTGTGCGTTTCAGGCATCGGGCACCGCCAGCATCGTGCCCGGCTCCTCGAGCCGGAGGGCGTCTTCCTGGGTGTTGGCGTCGGCGATGATCCACCAGCGGGTGCTGTCTTCGAGGGCGCTCGTGGCGAGCAGGTCGAGGCGGTCCCCTTCCCGCACCGGGTAGACCACATGGGCGCGCAGGGCGACGGCAACGCGCGGGGTGGACAGCGGGCGGGTCGTCCCGTCGTCCTGGCGGACATTAAGGTGTCTTTGGTCAGCGTAGCGGCCACTCATAGCCTTAACTCCACTCCCTGGGCGATGCCGACCGTGGCGGATGCGGCCCGCACGGCCTGGTAGGCGATCGCCAGGACCCTCGCGGTTGTCATGTCGGTCTCAAGGTCTTGCTCGCGGAGCACCGTCAGCGAGAGCTCGACGCTCGCTTGGACGGGTTGGAGCAGCGCGTCAAAGCCCGTTTCTTGGGCGGTGAGGCTGTCGATGCGCACGGGGACGACGCGCTCGAGGCTCCAGGCCAAGACAACGAGCGGCAGGCACGGTGCCGGTACCCGGGTGGCGCCGCCCTCACCGAAGACACCGGCTACAGCGCCGACGAGGGCGGTGAGATGACTGCCGCGCGGCTCGAGCATGGACTCGATGGTTGCGATCATGGGACCGACGCCGAGTGTACCGGTGATGGGCCGGTCGGGGGCGTCCAAGGCGTCGAGCTCTATCCGCAGCGTGTACGACTCCACGGGTGGGGCTGCCACCCGCAGCCCGGAACCGTTTTCACTGCGCTGGATGCGCAGCACCCGGGTCATTTCGGCCGGGTTGTACTGGAATGGCACGACGATGGGGATCCTTCCGGCAACCGGGTTGGAGAAGGAGAGCAGCATTCCGCGGATCAACACGGCGTCGCTCCATTTCGGAACCGGGGCGCGTCGGCCGAGATGGGTGCAGTCCGGGCGGCTGCAGTGGAGTCCTGTGCTGCTTCTGCGACGGCGCGGGCGATTGCCGCTTCGGGACCGGTGGGCCAGGGGCGGCCGGCGAGGACGGCGGCGATGGCTGGGCGGAGAAGCCCCGGCTCCGGTGCTCGGTCGACCCGGACGTGCAGGTTCTGGGGTGCTGTCATCGTTGGCTCCGGGCTGTCGGTGGGCGGTGGTTCTTCTCCAGCTCGCGGTGCACGGCTGCGTCGAGGTGGCCGGGGCGCACTGCGGTGTCTGCTGCGATCGCGCTGACCGTCGCGGCCAGCGCCGCGGCACGGATCGCCGCCCCGGAAAGTTCTTCACGGGCCGCTGCCGCGATGCTCGTGCCGTTCTCGAGCAGTTCATCGGGCAGGTATCGGCGCCAGATCTCTTCCCGTTCGGGGTGGTCGGGGAGGTCAAAGCGCACGGCCAGGCGGATCCGCCGGGCGAAGGCCTCATCGAGTGCCGCGGGTCGGTTGCTGGTGAGGATGACGACGCCGGTGTGCAGCTCCACGCGCTGCAGGAGGTGGTCGATCTCGAGGTTGGCGTACCGGTCCCGCGCGTCCTTGACTTCGGCCCGCTTGCCGAAAAGTCCGTCGGCCTCATCAAAGAGGAGGACGGCTCCGGCGGATGAGGCTTCGCGGAGCACAGCGTCGAGGTTGCGTTGGGTTTCCCCGAGCCATTTGCTCACGACTTTCGCGAGGTCGACGATCCAAAGGTCACGGTCCACGGACTGGGCAACCGCTTCGGCTGCGGCGGTCTTGCCGGTGCCGGACGGTCCGTGGAAAAGTGCGATGACCGCTCGCCCGCGGAGGCCCGTGAGTCCTAAGCGGGCCTGGGCCGCGGGGGAGTAGCGGGCGTGGGCGATGACGTCTTCGAGCGCTTGGCGGGTTCTGCCGGGCAGGACGAGGTCATCCAGCGTGATGGCCGGCGGCAGCCGGCGGGCCAGTCCGCCCGGGTCGTGGCGTGGGTGGGCGCGCAGGGCAGCACTGACGTCGGCGATGGTGGGTGGGCGGCCCACGGCGTGAGCGGCCCTGGATGCGGTCGTGACAAGTTCGGACACGGTCCGCTCGGCGAGGGGCAGCCGCCCGGCGACGTCGGCGAGCTCTACGGTAGTGGGGTGCAATCCTGCGCCGTGGAGTGCCTCGCGCCAGATCAGCTCGGCCGTAGCGAGGCAGGGCGCAGGGGCGTCGAGGGTGTGCCAGTCGGGCGGGGCGATGCTTTCGGGGCCGCCAAGTGCGAGGACGGTGCCTTCGGGTGGGCCCGGGGTGTCATCGAGGAGGACGACCGGCAGCTCGTGTCCGAGTCGCAGGAGCAGCGCCGCGACGGCCGGCGTTCGGACGGTCGGGGCCGCCGCTACGCCGAGCAGGGCGGCGACGGCGTCCCGCAGGAGTGCGCGGTCGTCCGGTACCTCGCAGCGAACGAGGACCTGCGCGCCGGCGGCAAGCAGGCCGGCCGTCTGCGCAGCCAGGGCGGCGACCCGCGGTGCGACGATGCCAGGGCTGGCCGGGTTTGCCCGCTCGCCGGCAAGGATGGCTGCTGTGGTGGTGGGTAGCTGGACCGGCGTGGCAGCGTTCGGGACTGGTTCGAGAAGACCGGCACGCACCAGCCGGTGGAGCTCATCCACGCTCAGCGACACTCGGATTCCCAGTGGTGCGAGGATCTGGGCAAGGAGCCCAAGGCTGGCGTGCCGGCGGGAGGCGTCGTCGTGGACGGCGCCGAGGAGGACGGCGATCTGCGGGTCTGCCATGGCCCACCAGGCCGCGGCGAGCGGGGCCTCGTCGGCGATGCTCAGACTGGTGGCCTCGACGAGTGCGGCGAAGGGGCCCATGGTTGGAAGCGGAAGAAGCTCAATGCATGGGTGGGGGTCCACGACGCCGACGGCGGCCGCGGCCCGGGCAGCGTCGTCCAGTGCCGGGTTCGTCCAGGCCTGCTGGTAGGCGCGTAGGACGTCGACACACGCCTGGGTGATCAGTCCCCGCCAGGCGAGCAGCCGTGGGTCGTTTAGCCCGCTGACGGTCTCGTGCCCGGCAGGCGGGCGCGGCAACGTGTCGGTGCTCATGGGGCAGCTGGCAGGTCGGTGGCAGGTCCCGCGACCGTACCCGAACGCAAGCTCACGGGCACGGTCGGGTCTGCGGGCAGCGTCGGTACCAGCACGGTTACGGTCGTCGGCCCGGTCCGCGTGTAAGGTTCCGGGGCGCGGGCGAAGAACACTTCGCCGTCGTCGATAATGTGGCGCACGGTGAGCGTCGCCGTCGTCCCGGGACGGAGGGTGGCGCCGGCCGCAACGACTACGGGGACCACGGTCACGGTCGCGTGGTCGCTGCCGGCTGCGAGGCCCTCGGCGAGATTGGTGACGGTGAGCCTGCGCGGGCCGGGCACGAGCTCGCCGTTGGTGATCGTGGCGGTGAGCCCGCCGGCTGCAGGTCGCGTTGCCAGGCGCCACGGGCCGGTCGAACGGGTGCCGGCCGGCCGGCCGTCGGTGGGATCGTCGGGGTCCCCGTATACCCGCTCGAGGGCCACCTCATGGGGGTCGGTCACGCCGCGGACTTCCATCGTCAGCTCCTGACCGAGGTGGACGAACGAGGAGGTGACCCCGGCGAGCGACGGGCCCATCGAGGGGGCCACGCCCACACGCCGTTCGAGCACCGGCGGACCGGCGGTGAAGGCCTCCTGCGCCGGGACGATGACGAGGCTCACCTCGTACCCCACCGAGAGCCGCAGGGCCTGTGAACCCACACTCCACACGGCGGTGATGGTCTCCATCGGCAGCCGCTCGAGGCTGATGCGAAGCGGCTCGACGAGCCCGTCGAGCGTCGGGGCAACCTCGCTGACGGTGCGGTCAGGGCCCGTAGCCACGGGAGAATCGGCGCGCCAGATGCCGTTGTCATGCAGCGCGGACATGAGCGCCGAAAGGCCCGCATGGACGACATCATCCTCGGTACCGGTCTCGCTCAGTTCCCCCGGGTCAGCGACGAGGAGGTAGTGTAGCGTGAGCGCGAGGGGTGGGCGTCCCCGGCGGGAGCGCCACCCCACTTGCGGGGGTTCCATGTTGACAAAGGCAGGCGCGGGCTCAATCCGGTAGAGGAACCAATTGAGGCGGGGCCCATCGACGGGTCTGTCTAGAGGGCCGATACTCGCTTTGACTGGGGTCCCCAATCCCTTGAGGGCCTCGGTCGTCAGCGTTCGCAGGACCTCGTCCACGCCGGCCAGGACGGCTGGTCCGGGGGTAAACAAGCTCACCAGCCACCCCCACGACGCGCAGTAAGGCCGCCCTCGATCGCCCGACACCCAGCGAAGGGGTCGGCCGACGCGGCAGGGGCTGTGACCTGGACATCGATGCGGCCGATTTGTACGGTGGGCAGCGCGGACTCCGGGGCGACGGCGCGTGCAGCCGATGGCGGCTCCGGTCCAGGTTCATCGCGGGGCTCGGAGACGAGCCCGGAAGAGCGTGCGCGCCGTGCCGCATGCGGGGTGCCGATGCCGGGCACCGGGAACTCGGGCGCTCCTGCCCCCGCGCTCGAGGTCGCGAAGGGTTCGGACCGAGCAGGCTCTCTGGTGTGCGTACCCCGGTGGTCGGCTGCGCCCGCCGTAACTGTGGCGGGGGAGGCCGCTCCTGTCATGTCCGCCCGGAACGGGCCGTCCGCATCGGTGGCACCACCGTCATCCCCGGTCGTCGCAGCTCGTGCGGCGGGATCAGCGATCTGTCCTGCGTAGGCGCCAACTGGCCCCCCGTACGCATTGACCGGCACCTGAGCTGGATCTCCGATCCGCCTATCTCTCCCGGTGTCGACAGTTCCCGCGACGCGCGTGCCGTCGACATCCCCTTGATCCGGGCCCGCGTACGATCCCGGCCCCATTGGCGTCGAGGCCCCTCCCGCCGTCGTAGGCCACGTCGCCGAGTGCTCCGACCCGCCGGAGGGTCCTTCGTCAGCCTGGGCCCGGATGCGCACCACGGCCATTGGCGTCGTCACGCGCGCGGCGAGGCGGTTCAGCCCCGACGGGACGACGCTCACGGCTGCGTCCCCGCCACGAGACCCGCGAGGCGGCGTCGCCGCTCGTCAGGTAAGGCTTCGATGGACGCCAGATCCCAGCCGTAGCCTGCCGCCAACAGGTGAACTTCGTGGTCGACATCCTCACGTACCTGCCGCAGCGCCAAGAGGACGAGGCCCATGACATCAACGTCCATAGTCAGCGGCGCACCGCAGCCGATACACGCCGAATGCAGCGGTCCGCTGAGTGAGCCCTCGATACGCGCGAGGTCTGCCAGCCCGGCACTGAGGCCCTCTGAGAGTGCCTTGCCGGCCACCGCCCCCGCCCCGGGGCCCACAAGGCAACGCCGCAGCAGCGCCTCAAGATTGCCCTTGACAGCGAGGAGATCGGCATAGGTGGGTTCGCGCACGCCGATGCCCGGGCCGCACCAAGCACTCATGGGAGTGTGCTCGCCGACTTCAACGCGTCCCAGCAGCAATGTGGTTAGCTCGCCGCAAACCGGGCACCTCACCGTGTGCTCAAGCGGGCGACCCAGCACCTCTTCGTGCACAGTAAGCAGCGCCCGGTCGGCCGTCCCGACGGGAAGCAGGGCAGGGTCCGCCACACCAAAGAGGTCGAGGTCCGCTTGAACGAGCCACGCACGCAACACGGCGACCGCCAGCGCGAGGACCGTGGAACCGTCATCGTCCAACGCGCTCGCGAGAGCCGCGCGGCGGCGGGCGCTCTGCGGGGACAAGGGGCCCGCCTCAGGCGCTCTGCTCGGCCGGCTCGGTGACAGCCGTGTCACGCTCCCAACCCTCCAACTCGAGCCGGATGCTCTGAATAGCGATCGCCGCCGAGGCGGCGTCGAGATCGGGCAGCGCCTGGTACTCCGAAACCCAACAGCGGAACAACTTGTAGCCAAGGACCTTCTGCCCGGCCTCATTGAAGACGTCGACGATGAGGTCCTTGCGGAAGTCTGGTAGCGAGATCCCGGGCTGGACGAGGCTGGAAACCTTGTTCGCCCACGCCTCGAAGGCGGGGTCGTGAGTGACGCCGCGCTCGAGGGTGACCGGGTCGTACGTGGTCAGGCCTGGGCTCTTGCGGACGTGGCCCGGGTCGCCGCCGTGACGGTGGGTGACAGACGCCGTTGACCGCTTGAGCGGGGACATCTTCGACAGACCCGCTACATAAACCCCGTCCCACTTCACTCGGAACATGTGGGACTTGTATGGGTCGTACCGGCTCGGGTTGACACTGAACTCGGCCATGTCACTCTCCCGCCTGGCTGATCTGGGTGATGGTAATGATGACGAATTCGGCCGGCTTCAACGGCGCGAAGCCGATGACCACGTTGACGCGCCCATTGTCGATTTCCGATTGCGGATTGACGGTCGCGTCGCACACGACGAAAAAGCTGTCGGACTCTGAACGCCTCTCGGACTGCTGGAAGGCGCCCTGCCGGAACAGCCCCCGCATGAACGCCCCGACCGTCAACCGTAGCTGAGCCCACAAGTCGGGGTCATTGGGCTCGAAGACGGCGAACTGGGTGCCGAGGTAGAGGCTGGAAGCGATGTAGTCGGTGAGCCGGCGCACCGGAACATACTTGGAATCACTGGCCAGAATATCGCTGCCTGCCAGTGTCCGGGCGCCCCACACCACGGTCCCCACACCGGGGAAAGTCCGCAGGACATTGATACCTCGCGGGTTCAGATCCCCTGATACATCGTCGTTGGTCACCGCGGTCAGGGCGAGGATCCCGGCGACGCCGGCCTCGAGCCCTGCCGGCGCCTTCCACACTCCGCGAGAGGCGTCCGTGCGGGCAAATACACCGGCGACTGCCCCACTCGGGCCGAACCCCTCGGGTCCGGCGTCCGCCGTCATGAGCCGCGGCCAGTACACAGCACCATGCGCACCTTGCGGGCGCAATAAGTCCGCCGCGGTCCTGATCTGTGTCGCGTTGGCTCCCGGCTGCGGATCGATGAGAAGGAAGGCCCGCTGGCGCTGGCAGTAGTCCAGCGCGGTGCTTAGCGACGCGGTGTCGGCAGTCGTGACGCCGGACAGACACAGGAGGTTGAAGCGCGGGAAATCGCGCTGGTTCAGCGCGAGCATCCCTTCGCCGGTCGACGCCGAGACGATCTGGGCGGCGCCCACCGTCGCCCCGTCCGAGCCAGCAGCAAGCGGCATAGGGGCGGCCACGGCGGGACGGAACGGGGCGCTGCCGCTCACCTCCACCCCGCCTCGAGACACTCCAAGGCCGAAATCCCCCGAAGCGTCCCCGACCCCAATAAGACCGACGACGACAGCGCTGTCCAACCCGCTCGTCTTCGACGTGAGCACAAGACTGCCGGCGGCAACGCTCGCCTTGACCGGCCAGATGGAACCAGCCGCGTTGATGTCGTCGCGAACGTTGGCGAGCGTGTGCGCTACAGGTGGGTTTTCTGCGGGGAAGAGCACGAAGTCTGTTGCGGGCCCCTGATCGACCGATAGCCGCAGTGATTTGCCGGCTACCGTGACGCTGGCGGGGGTCAGCGCACCGGTCGAGGTGCCTTTGCCAGCGGCGGGGGCGGGAGCGCCGGTCACCTCCGCCCTCACGAGCGTGCTCGCGGCCAAAACCGTGGTGACATAGCGGGTGCTGGCAGGGGACATCGACAGCTCGGCCCACGTTTCCCGGACGTTGACCGATGCCGGAGCGCCGCCCACCCCGGGGACCCACTCGGTGATCTCGAGTGTGAAGCGATCCAGAGGGAACTGCTCGGCGTTCTTGACCTCGACGAACACGCCGCTGATCGGCCCGGCCGCCGCGCCCTGGCCGTTCGCCCAACTGCCGCGAGAGCTGGCCGTGAGGGCCAGGCTCAGACCATTGGCAGCCGGCAGGACCACGAAGGCAGCCTGGGCGCCAGCCCCAAGAGCCCGGACAACAACCGCCTGGGTCCCGCCGTTGACAAAGAACTGCTGGACGGCGTGGCCCATCGGCTGAATCACGCCAATTGGGTCGCCGAAACGGCGCACGTAATCAGCGAAGCTAGTCAGCTCCACAGGGGTGTCCCCAGGCCCCCTCCGGGCGGCACCCACAAAGGCCGCACGGGAGGTCGAGACGCCAGAAATGGCCGGGCTTCCCGACTTCTTCTCGAAGATGTACACACCAGGGTAAGTCGTCGGAACCGTCACGAAGGCCCCCGATAGATAGCCGCGGTAAAATGTAACAGTCCGCGTAAACTTTCAAAATGGTCGAAAGAAAGTAGCGTCAACAACGCTGCGGCGCCAGCATTAGCCCGAGCCGAAGTCGATAACGTCTTTCAGGACGCATAATGGTGTTTCTAAGGATGCCCACCCGGGTGTTTGCAGCATCAAGAAGGATGCCGAAGAGAAGTCTCTCAAAAAAATTAGGTCTCGTCTCAGGATGATGGACTAATTCCCCTCCGGGTGTCAATGGAGGCTCGCATCCGTGGTCTCCTACCAGTACAGTCTCGCCAAGCCGACCTCTAGCAATGGGATCGGTTGGGTCTCCAGCTATCTTGCTCCACTGATGGAAGGGCGGATTCGCATCCGCCTCGCAGCACTCCAACAGCGGCAACGAGAGGTGTACGCCGGACATCGACTGCGACATCCCTCAGGCGCCTCCGGCAGGATCGCTGCACCTCACAGCCGCCACCGAAACGGTAGTACGCCGTTTCGGCGAGCGGCCGGACGTGCGGCCCTTGTCTGCGAGTAACCGTTGGCGGAATATGAGTGCTGACAGGACGGAGTGGTCGTGAGTCATGCGCACGCAGTCGTGACCGTAGAGTCACCACCTTCCCAGCGACGACAGATATCGAGGCAAGAGCCAACGCCGCGATTGAGATCGTCCGACGACGTTCTCACCAGGGAGGTTAGCCGTGTGGCAATCCAGCGGGCCCTCTCGGGGGCTGGTCAGCCTATTGATCCGGCGGCGCGCATTGCAGTGGAGCATTCGGTCGGCCTGAGGCTTGGGGACGTTCGCCTGCACACCGGGCCGCCGGTCAGAGCGGTTGCGCGTGGGGTGGGCGCAGCGGCCTTCACACTTGGTCGGGGCATCGGGGTAGCCGTCGCTCCGGGGGAGGAGGTTCCGGAGCCCCTTCTTCGCCACGAGCTGGTGCATGTGGCCCAGCAGCTCGCTGGCGGTTCCGCAGCGACCGGGGAGGCGGAGCGGCAGGCGAAGCGTGCAGGGCACGACCTGAACGCCGTCGGCCCCTTGGTGGGAACAGAGGCAACGCCGGCGTTCGCAGCCGGGGACTGGCTGACCGGACAGTCCCCCAAGGGTCCGCAATCCATAACCTGGGAAGAGGCTTGGCAGACGATCGACGCAATCGGTGACATCATCGAAATACGCATGGAGATTCGGAAGGGTCTCGCATACGACATGTCCATACCGGCTTCGCATAAGGACGTTCCCGCGCGTTGGCAGCCTCTGCTCACCGAGTGGTACCTGATCGCCCACGGAAGGGTCAGGTACCCAGATGGAATGCTGCTCATCTATCGCGGTGACTTTCTGGCCGAGCATATCGATCGAGCGGAAGCCGAAACCGCCCCATTGGTGCGTGCCCTCGTGGCCGAAGGTGATGAGCTCACGGCCCCATGGCTGGAGGAGCACTACACACGCAAAATCGCAGAATTCCGGAAGCGGGCTTTGACCGAAGCGGTGTCCGCGGATATCGAGAGCACTGCGAAAAAGGGTGTCGGCGGGGCCGTGGACATCGGTGCAATCGATGACCTCACACAGCTCAAGCTCGGCACCAACGAAGCACTCAAAATGGCCCGCGCCGTGGTGACGGTCGCAACACGCACTACCGCAGCCAACGTGGACATGCTGAAGAAGCTCGATGAGCACTTCGCCCACGGGATGGGCCGGCAGAATGTGCCGCGTTCACTAGAAACAACCAGGGCTATGACTCTCCAGAACTCGCTCGCCTACGTGCAGGGCGGGTTGAACCTCGTGCAGGCGATCGTGAACGTGTCCGATCCTAAGAAGCGGTTCGAGATGTACCGGACACATCAGGCACAATTTGGAGTCGTTGGCGGCGACTTGAGAGGCATGCTCGGCTCGCTCGGGAGATCCGACCACGACGTTGCTGTCCACGCAGAAATGCTGAAGAATTTGGGACAGTTCGTCAGCGGGGCCGCGGCAGTCGCGGGAGCCGGCACGTACGCAGTGGCGGCAGCGCTGGGAAAAGCAGACTTGGCCGCTAAGGCTCTCAGCCTCGGCAAGACCGGGCTGGGTCACGTCAATGTTGCACTCAATGTATTCGGTGCTATCCACGGCCTCGCGGTGCTCTGCGACAAGGACGCGACTGGCGCCGAGAAGCTTGAAGCAGGGGTGGAGGCTGGCTCCGGAGGACTCGGGCTCGCAGGCAAACTCGTGCCCGCGCTCGCGCCCTACACGGCTGCAGCGACAACTTCGCTTCTCGTCAACTTCTACGCCTTCAAAGGTGTCCTCGGAGCGGCCGCCGGGGCCTACTCCGGCTTGATGTCGGTCGGACTAAACATGTGCTTCGAGGAGCTACGCTGGACCGCCAGAACCCTGAGCGGAACTGGCATGAAGTATGCCGCTGCTCTAGATCTCGCAGGGACCACTGTTCATCCGGCCAGGGCGTTTGAGCTGGTTCGCCAGACCGACGGCCTGCGCACGTCGCTCGTCTGGGAAATTACGACATTCATGCGCAGCGCTGTCAAACGTGGCGGCAACAAGGATCCCGGCACCTACGAGATTCTCCGGAAGAGGTTCCTGCCGTTCGCAGGAAAACTCGACCTAAGCGGTCCTGAGCAAATTATTAGCACCACCGCCCGTCTCCTTGAACTTATTGCCTCCTGCTTCACTGACGCTCAAGCTATCTACCAAGAGGAAATCGAATACACATGGGAGCATCACACAGACTAAACCCAACTTCGGGCGAACTAACCGGATCCATGCAGGTTCCAGACGGGCGATCCTGTCCTGAACGGCGTCAGCCTCGTCGATGTCGGTGTCAACCACCAGGTCGCTCTCTACAACCGCGGGTAGGGACCTGAAGTACCTCCTCGAGCTCGACGGAAAGCTCACGTTCAAGTTCCTGCACGGCACCAACGCGCAACTTGAGGGCGTCGAAGCAGGCACCGGCCGGAAAATGACGGTTCAGATCAACCGGCGACTCGAAGACGAAGAGTTCAAACAGATCAAGATCGTCAGCAGCGGCGAACTGTGGAGCCTGGCCGAGAGCAGTTCATGACCACACCCCTGAACGGTACGATCTGGGCGCGGTCCGCCACTGGGGTCATTGGCCGGGGCAATGCCATGCCGTGGCACCTGCCTGAGGACTTTGAACATTTCAGATTCGTCACAACCGGGCCCCCGGTCATCATGGGCCGCCGCACCTGGGAGTCGCTGCCGCCGAAGAGCCGGCCGCTACCGGGGCGGACCAACATTGTGATCACCTCCGACGCCGGCCGGTGCGTGCCAACTGCGCTGTCCGCCCGGAACCTAACGGAGGCCCTGGGCTTCTCGGACCGGCAGGACGGGGCCGAGCCGATCTGGACCATTGGTGGCGGCCGGGTCTATGCCGAGGCCGTTCGCCTCGCCGACACCGCCGTCATCGCCCGCGTTGATTCGGCCGTGGATGGGGCACGTTCGCCCCCGCCCTCGGCCGGGAATGGGTCCTGGAAGTATCGTCCCTGGCGGGCGGCTGGTGCACTGCCGCGAACGGCATGCGCCACCGCTTCGAAACGTGGTCGCGGACCTGACCCCGGGGAGCCCGGCGGCTGCTGTGTGGATCCGGACTTTCCCCTACCGGGGACGCCTGCCACAACCAGGTGGCCGCCGGGTGACCGATCGAGTCCTGCGTCCACGCCGCCCGCGTCAGTACCGAGGCTGAATTGCTGGGTGTCGCGGCGCCGTTCGGCTGTGAGTGCCCTGTTCTTCATGCCAATGACCATGCGGAGGCGACCCAGCCACGGGTGTCGGCCGATGCGTCGCCGGCGTGGTTTAGAACATGGTCGTTGACACGTGCACATACACTTCGATCATGCGCGTCTTCGACACCACCCTCGACTACAAAACGGACACCCCTTCGAGGACCAAGCCCGACGCTGACAAGGACAGTCAGAAGCTCCGGGCGGACCATGAGCTGTTGTGGACGAAGAAGCTGCCCTTGTCCGAGAAGATTTTCGCCCCGAAGGTGACGTCTCGCAAGGACCGCTACCTCATCTTCACAGACGCCAAGGGTGAGAAGCATTGCTATGGCAGTGACGCCATCACCAACTCCTACACCACGTGGGTGACGGAGACGAACCCGAAGTCGAAGGCCCTGGTCGACGCCATCACCGGGCTGAGCGAGGAGCAGAAGCTCCGTTACCTGAGTCCTCCGTACACCACCGGCAGTGCGATGATCTGGCCGGTCCGAACGAAGGACTACTGGACCATGAACAGGGCACGAGGGGCGCGCCTGCTCATCGCTGACCGCATGGACCTCACCCTTGAATGCATCCGGCGTCATTACGCAGAAGAACCCGGGAGCCCCCTCGCCGATTCCACCACCGCCTACGCGGACTTCTTCGACCTCTTCGTCGACTTCAAAGGGTTCGTGAAGTTCTTCCACTTTGAAGACCTCATAAAGCCCGGCTCCGACTACCAGGAAATCGAGTACTTCCTGGAGACGAACAACTTCACGCGCTCCGGAACACCGGCCACAAAGGATGAATACGTGGAGTACCGGGACAACGTACTGGCGTTCATCAAGAAACGGAGCCATCGAATGGCCACGTGGGTCAGGAAGCACCACTCCGGGATTGAAGTCCGCGAGTAGCGCCGGGCCCTGAACAGTGCACACATGAGGCAAGTCACACCAGACCGGCTCGATGACAAAACATCGGAATCCGCCGTCAGGAGCTTCCGCTTGCCCTGTCCTTATCCCAATCCCCGAGACAAAGAACAAAGGCGAAACGGACTTTATCTTTCGTTCGTCAGTGCATACGTTCATCGGTGAATGCAAAGCAATGGCTGCCGTTCAGGCGCCTCGCACCGTCATTCACACTTTCACGGACCAAGTGAGCAAGGCAGCGACACAGCTCAAGCTAAGAATGGATGCGGTCAGATGTGGCGGCGGCGTGACAGTTGACGGGTTGACCTGGGCGGCTCCAAGCGGCAATGTTTATGGGATAGCAGTGCCCCTCGATTCCTATGGTGGCGCTGTTTGGAACCACGAGTGTCTTCCTCACGGCGATGTAGATCACCCGGATCTTGCAGTCATCCCATTCCACCAGCTCCTTGTATTCGCACGGGCGATGAAAGACGCCGATGACCTCGGTGCATACATTCGATTTCGGAGCGCGTTGTTCGACTCAAGCTGGAACTTCGGGATGAACTCGATATTCTGGCCGCCCATATTTTCGGCGACGCCACCAAGATCAAGGCCATGAGAGGAGGCGCTCCAGAGCGCGGGATGCGGGTCATTCGCGCCCATGGCGTTGAACTTGAGACGGCTGTCAGCGACGTCATGCCGACCTCCGCTCAGGCGTGGCGCCGTCGGCTGACACGAACACTAACCTAAGCGTGGCTAGCTGGTTCGTCTCCTTCCCTGGCAGGCGCCAGATGACTGTGCAACCTACCGTGATGGATTGCGGCAGTTGTGGGAGCCCTCCGGCACGTGGTGCCCGTTTACCCCACTCGTAGCCACAGGCAACGACGTCATACCGTATCGCCCGAAACGCTGCCTGGAATATGCTGCCGCGGCCGGCCCGAATGGCGTAACTTCTATTGAAGCCAGATGGGAACGCAACGAACAAGGGGGCTCGGTGTGGTGAAGAAAGATGAGATTCCTTGAACGACGGGGCGCCGGGGGAGCGGGATATCTACGCCGTGCTGGACTCAGCCGACTCTGAGCAGCCAGTTTCTGCGCCGGCGGACAGGAATGCTGCCTGGCGCCTGAAAGCAGCGCACACGTTCCACTGCTCAACAGCGCTGGGCGGCTGCGGTACCGAATTGACCTTCGCTATCGGCGACGTCAACATCCCCCATTTCCGGCACCGGTCTGGGGTTACCTGCGCACTGGGGGGCTCCGGGTCCGTTGCCGACCGGTACACCCACCTGGCCATCCAGAACGCCCTTCGCGACTGGATCAACGTGATGCCGGGCTTCACATGCGGGCTGGAAGTTTCTGTAGAGGAAGGGCGCACCGATGTCCTGGCCACCGGACCCGACTTCGAAGCGGCACTGGAGGTTCAGCGGTCGCAGTTGAGCGGCACAGCGAGGCGTGAACGTACCAGCCGGTACCTGACCCGCGCCGCCTCGGTGGACTGGCTGTTCGAGTCCACCGGCATCGACGCGTTCAAGACCGAACTAGCCGAACGCGGCTGGAGCCTCAGGATCTGGTGGGGCTGGGTCAAACAGGAATGCCGTATCGGCGTCAGCTACTATGCCGGCGAAGACACTGAACCCGAACTGAAGGCAGCCGGCGGCCCTCTTGAGCAGTGGCGCCTGACCGCAGGCGGGCTCGACTCCGAGCACCTGAGGAAGGCAAGGTATGCGGTCGCCGGCCGGCGGGAGGCCCTGCGGCGCCGAATAGAGGATGAAGCAGCAGCCGCAGCCGAGGAAGCAGCGGACAAGAGACGACGTGAAGCGGCCGCGCGCCGTGGCGCCCTGGATGCGGGCCTAGCGCTTTACCGCCAGTATGAGGAGCAGCTCAGGACCTTTTCCGCCGATGTCGACAGCAGGTGGCCGGCCAATTGGCCAGCTCTGAGAGGCAGCCCCAAGCAAGTCCTGTGGGCCGCAGGTCTGCGCGTGAAGATTCTTGGGTTCCTGCACGAAGAACTCGCCAATGACTGGCTGGACGCGGAACGTGGATACCCGGTTGCCCAGTGGTTGGCAGCGCAGGAATCGGCCAGGTACTGGATCGAGCACCTCAGAGACGTCCGGGATATGTTCGATCTCCTGCACGAATACGGGCACCGCTGACAGGTTCTATGTAGGGGCATTCTGCCTTGCCTACACCTTCCAAAAGTTTCTGACAGCATGTTGCACTGGACGCCCCCGGCTTTGTCCGGGTTGACGACGGCTTCAGCGGCAGCGTGGGGGACGGCGTACGTGCGGGACCGCGGTCGGTTGGCTCAGCCGACCACCCATCCGCTGAAAGAACTCTGGAGGGCCGGCCGCTTGGTTGGTCATACAGATTGCTGCTCGCTTCCCCATGAGATGTTCGGAAAGGAGGAACCCGCCGCCATGATGTTCGTTGATTTCCAGCATGAGGGCCGCCCCGTAGCGCGGTGCTTGTTCCGGGCCGGGCCGGTTCCGGAGGCCTGCTCTTCATATCGGCGCGAAATCGTGCGCAAGACACAACTGCCCTGCCCGGACAGCCGTCTAAGCGGCCTGGTTGAGGCTAGAATCGGGCAAGAAAAGCGGGTGTGCACAACGTGCACACCCTGGGCTTCGAATCGGCTCGTAGTGGTGCCGGACTGGTCCGGACCACGGAGGGTTTCGGGGGAGTGGCGGATATTCAAGGTCTGGAACCCGGTTCGAGTCCCACCTCGGGCACGTGTTTTCCCTGTTCAGGGGCTTTTTGGTGTTTTTCGTGTGCACATTGTGCACACTCTCGCCTGTTCCGGGTGGGTGGGGTCCCGGAACGGGCTATTCGGTTGTGTGGGGGAGCGGCTGGCTACGGCGGTCCGGGTACCGCCCCGCGGGGTCTCTTCTGGGAGTTCATCCTCGTTCATCCTTCCGTTGGGTTATTCGCGTTCACCACTTCATCGTGGCTGGGGCCGTCTACAACATGACTTCCTGATTATTCTTTAGATCGAACTAGGGTCGCGGCCGGCCCCGAATTACCGCTCTGATACCTGTTCATGCAGCAATGCGGGGGGAACGGCACAACATGGCAACTGATCTGGAGCAGATCATTTGGTCGCCGAGCCTGGCCAGATGATAGCCGGGGACGGCTTCGAGGGCGAGTTGCAGGAACTGGTGGGCTTTGCTGCCTCTGCCTTCCCGCCAATTGATGAAGGCGATGGCGGTGAGGATTGGGGCGGAGTGCCTGGTGATGCTGCGCGTGTAGGCGTGTAGCAGCTGCTCTGCCCACTCGATCCGTGAACAGTGCGGCTTGCTGTGTGTCTGGGCCAGGAGAACACGGTCCATGGGGTTCGTCGATTCCGGGGATGCCCGCCATGAGTTGATCCCGAATGGCGGGGAACTGGAGGCTCGCGATTAGTCTGATGATTTCTTGTTCGCCCGGGAAGGATTTGGCGTCCAGCATTCACTTCGTGCAGACAACCGGTCAATTTGCAGAAGCTAAGTCCGTCAGAGGTATTTTTGAAGCTACAACCTTAGAGCGGTGGCGGCGTTAGTGTGTCGCCCCATCCAAGATCTGATGTGCTACCTGTGAAGCGCCCCCAACTAGGAAACGATCCGGGGATACTCCAGTTTGAGTCAGCCAAGTTCAAAATGCTGTGCCATGCCGTAACCGGACACAGCCGCTCCGCTGGGCCACCTGCGACTGGGTGTCCTATGTTCCAGCTCGTGAAATTCTGAACGGCCCAGATCCGAGAACGTCTAGGTACCATGAAGGCCGCGACATTCGGTCCAGGTGAGTCGTAATAGGCGACCATTTCTGGGAGGATCAGCACGTTTTCGGGCATCGGATCATCAGAGCCGTCGCCTTCGCTACGTCTGTGTAGCTGCCAGTTTGAAGCGGCGGGATCCCCTTCCTTGACCCAAATAGCTTCCGGGCCCGACCACTGCGCTGGCTGCAGGTTCTTGTGGGTAATTTGCACAGATGTATCGACTGAAAACTGCAGTTCGACACCGTTTTGTATATACGACAAAACGGATGTTTCCCCCAGAGGCTTTCCAGTGAGGCCGGTTCCGGCATTGAGGAAGTTAGCAAATTGTACGCTTGGGAATTCTGTGAGAGGGTCAATCGTCATTATTGTGGTTTTTCCCGTTGTCCTTGACCAAAAAATCGAGCCGTGTTGAAAGTCGTTTACTCGCCCGAAACCTTCCTCCTCGTATTCATCGGAGACCGGGTATCCGAGCGAACTTAGGGGGCCACCTTGCTGGATATAGGACATAAGAATCGCGCCGTGAACCTCGGAAACGCTGGCTGTCGGGTGGTCATAGACAGCGATTGCCGTGCCATTGCTGGCCCAGGTGAACCAGAATCCATACCCATCGCCCACAGGTACCGCAACAAATGGTAAGGGCATAGTTGGTATCCATCCTTGGGCAACAAGTGAATTGTATTTGGCCTCAAGTGCGCTCACCGTTGATCCTCCTTAGTTCTGATTCTGGTGCGGAACCCCGACGGAAGGGGGCATTGCAAGATCAGGGCAGATCGGCACGATCTGCATGATCAAATGATGGCGTTACCCCCAGCGCTGCAATGACCGATGTGATGAGCGAGGCGCCGTCGCGGCCGTCCGGGTCGGCGACCTCGGCCGGGTGTGTGGTCACCGCGTCGGGGCCGTTGGGATTGGGGCCGTTCTATAGCGGGCGCAGCCTGCCTCTGCTACGGGGATCCCGTCCGGGAGGGCGAACGCGTCCCTGACGAGTACCCGGACGGCGAGGTCGTCGATCAGTTCGCCGTTCTCCTCGCGGAAGCCGGCTCCAACGGCCACGATTCCGGGAATGGCGGTGAGTGTGGGCGCCAGCGCGTACACGTTTTGGATCAACTCGACGGGGATTTCCACCAGCTCGCTCCTTCAGGGGATTTGGATGTCGTAGGTGTAGGTGGCGGTCGCATCAAGCACAGCACGCGGGGTGGATGGCACCGCCAAGAATGGTGAAACCAAGGGGTCGTCGATGCGGTGGCCGAGTAGAGTTGCCGGGGCGTTCATATCCGGCTGATATTGCCGCCCGTTGACCGCCATCCAGCCTTCCCAGATGCGGTCGACATTGCAGTGATGCAAAAAGAAGACGGGGTCATTCGGCGACGAAGCCGGACCCATGTCCCCGCCGACCCATCGGTGAACTTGATTGTGTAACCCCGGTCCTGTGAAGCCTTCGAGTCGGTTGCGGAATCCGGCCGAGGCTGAATCGAATTGCGGCAAATCATATGTTGCTAATTCCGGCTCAAGAAGCGTGTTGAACGCATTCAGAACGTCCAGGAGAGTTGGCAGTGTCGGAGACCCAAAGATGCCGGGTCGGCCGAACCTTCGATTCAGTCCCCGCTCGGGCACGAGCTGTTGAAGCGCACCGTTGCTGTCAGTTGCGATCCGGACTCGGAAGCTTGTTGGATCATTAGGATCGAAGAAGAAGGCGCCGCCCGGGATAGGAGTTCCTTCGCCCCCAAGGGCATCCGGGGTGTTATCCCATAGGTGTGAGGCCGTAGGATTTGGGACGCCGCCCGGGAAGGGTGGCGATCCGTCGAGCGACCAGTCCCAATAGGGCAGACCGAAGTCGGGTTTACCGAGGACCCGCTGGAGGTGAGACTCGAGCCACGCGAGCATTATCCTGTGCCAGGGCAGGAAAACCGGGCCGCGGTGCGCGCTGTTGCGGACGTTAGCGTCGCCTCCCGGCGGAACAGGAGTGTTCATGGCAAAGACGTGCCAAATCACGAACAAGTCGTATGTACGGACGGGGTTGGCAGGACCGGAGATACCGAATTGGGCGGTGGTCAGCATCGTGCTCTCATGCTTGAGCAGCTTGACTCCGCGGATGAAGTCAGCCTTGGAATCGACGTCGTTGAGGACATTACGGCGGACGACGGCCATGTCACATGCCCCCGCTTTGGGATTCGTGATGCTGGGAATGCCCGCCGTGGTCAGTCCCTTGGCCTTGGCCGACGTGACCGCCAGGTGGGAAGTCATCCGGGAAGTAGTCGATCAATGCACGAACCATGTCAACGATCGAAGCGAATTGGTACGCGGGCAGGGCGTGGCAATGGGCGGATCCATCGTTGGACAGCCCTATGTGGACGCTGAGGGGTTGCTCGTCGACTGTGACCTGGTACCTCGTCGTAATTACGATGCGGTGTCCGCGGAAGTCGTCTTGGCGGACACTTTGACCCGGCCCATGATGGAGCATCTCGGGCTGGGGGAGGCTGGCAAGGTATTGGCCAAGGAGCGCAGGGCCAGCGTTCGCTGCCCCTATGTTGGGATCCACTGTGGTCTCCGATCTTTAGCGGCGGACGGATCATTGTCTTAATTCTTCGAGGAGTTCGTGCCCGTGTTTGCAGTTCACTGAATGCAGTCGTTGATCTACCGGCATCTTCAGAGGTAGCGGGAACGCTGCCCCGCAGTCCGCCGCGACGGCCTCTGGTCTCGGCCGCCAATGGCAGACGCTGCTGGTCTGCTGACGCTGATGCTCATGGCTCGAAGCTGGTTCCAGTAACCGGCGCCGGTCCGCCCAGCATGCTGTCGTCAACTGTGACGGTCTCTGCGTAAATGAGTCGCCGGGGGTTCACCTCGACTTGTTCGCCGGTACTGGCGCTGACTTCGGTGAGTAAGTGGTTGGCTGAGTAGTACTCGTATTCACAGATCAGCAGCCGATATTTGTCAGTCTCCACTGGCGCGGCGAAGTCGACGGTTCCGGTCCATCGCAGCAGTTGCGGAGGATTTACGGCTTCGGCGGTGCGGTCGGTGACCGAGGCTGTATCGTTCTTGGCGTCGAGCCACGCCAAGTCGCCCTCAAGATCATCGCGGCGTTGCTGGACGACAACTGTGACTCCGGTCGGGGCATGTACTTGCTCGGCCGGCTGCTCATGGACGATCACTGGCGTCGGTCCCGCGGGAGCGATGCCCGATATCGTGACCCGTAGCCGCCGAGGGTGGTAGGGGTCGGCGGAGATCATGGCGGCTCGGCTCGGGGTCAGCTGGGCGAAGTCGGCGGTCACAACCCGGGACACCTTCGCTTCTGGTAGTGCGTGGGGCTGGTAGCGGACGAGCGCAAGCCGGATGAAAGGGGCGTAGGTGAGGCTCTCGGTGTTGATTGTGACGTCAGCGAACCAAAGTTGGCGCTCGGCATCGTATGTGACCGGATAGCCTACGACATCGGCCAGGGGGCTGCCGTGCGCATCGAGGGCGACCATCTGCTCAGAGGCGTGCGCGTCGGGGAAGTTTGAGATTCCCGGTGTCTGTGCCCAGAGGGAGTCGGTCCGCCAGATCGGGTCGCCACCCCATTCAGTGACGTGGGATTTCCAGGCGTCATAGTCGACCATTGGGCCGTTGGCCAGGCTGTAGAGGCTGATTCCAAGGAGCTCGCCGGCCCCCGAGGAGAACCACCCGCGCTCGAGGTAGATGCGAAGGCCGCCGCCGAAGCGGACGCTGCGCTTGATATTGGTCTCGGTCTGTCGCTGCCAACCGAAGGTCGGAACCACATAGGCGAGCTGGGGTGCCTTGGGCCGCGCCGAGGCGGGGACATGGACCGTGACCGGCTCGCTGCTACGAACGAATCCACCCTCGACGTTGGAAGGAAAGTAGTCGCTAAAGGCCGACGTCGCTGTGGCGGTGTAGAGGACGGCGTGGTGCAACGTGTCGTTGAGGTGGTGCCTCGGCGCGGCGTCCGCGTCCATGGTCTGGGTGCCGTGCGGGTCGGAGCTGGGAAGGTTTCCGAGGCTGTCGCCAGCGCGCACGAAGCACAGCAGGTCGTGATCGGAGTCGTAGTACGCGACCCGGCGGCGGCTGCTTGGCGTGTCTTGCTTTACTTCGATGATGCCCTCGTGTGGATCGCGGACGGGAATCTCGTCAACGGCTGCGCTGTGTCGGACTTCTGTTGGTTCGGTGATGGCCAGGTCGTCGAGCGGGTCGGTCCACTCCGCGGTGAGATCGATCTTTTCCGTGCTGGCGCCGTGGATGTGAAGTCCGCCGAGCAGGAACGCGTCCAGCGCTCCGGGTTTGCGCCATGCGGTGATCGGGTCCAGCTCTGTCGCCTGGGTCGGTGCCTTCTCGGGGCTGGTCTGAAGCACCGTCGGTGACGGGCTGCGGGTTTCATCGCCGGGCGGGGCTTTAGGGTTCCCGTACGCCTCGTGCTGCACGGTCAGCCCGCAGAATGCCGGGCGACCGAGCGGTTGCTGCGTCGCGTGGACCAATGTCAGGATCGTCGGCGGAGTTAGCATCCAGTGGCCGCCTTCGACGGTGCGTTGCAGTACATGCGCGATCAGATCGACGTCGGTATCCTCCCCGCTGGGGAGGAAATCCGGCTCCGGATAGGTCCGTGTGCGCGCGTCAATGTATTCGCGGACCCACTGCCAGACCCCCATCAGTGTGAGATCGGCGGGCAGCAGATAGCTGCTCAGGGGCACCAGCTGCGTGCTCGCCTTGGGAATGAAGACGGACAGCTCGCGGGCGTTCCCGTCCCAGGCGGGGATCCTGTCTGTGACTCCGGGATCTTTGAGCGAGAGTCGCAGGGGTTGGAGATACTGCCAGTCGTCGTTGCTGCCGAAGTCGACAAGGGTTGCCGTTCCGGCCCGGGGGCTGGGGTCGCTGAGCCGGCGGAAGTCCAGTCCTGCCGTCGGGTCACCCGCTGCCGTCAGCTGCCCGAGGGTGCCCTCGGCCGTGCCCGGCAAATCCCTGAGTGCGACGCCGCGGGCGAGGACATCGGGCAGGAACGGCAGCGCCGTGATGTTTTCGGCGGGTTCCAACGGGTAGGTTTGCTCATGCCCGGCGACCTCGGAGGTTTCCGTTCTGATTTGGCCGCTGTCCCGGGCAGCGATCAGGGTATGCATCGCCGCGGAGCCGTTCAGCTTGCCCGTGGCATCGTCGAACATGCCGAGCTTCTCGGCGAGGTCGACCGTGGCCCTCGGTGGCACGAGGTGCCGGTCGCCGGCGGTGAGATCGGCGGCGACAGCGTCGAGCGATGGGTTGGCGTTGAAGGTGCGGATCACGAGTCGGTGCAGTTCCGAACCGGGACCGGTCACCGCGCGTATGTCGCGGGCTACTACCAGTGGTGCCGCTACCGGCTCGTAGCGCAGGTAGGCGTAGCCCTCCGGGTCGACTGGGAGGGACAGTCCGCCGGTGGACATCTCGTCGACGAGTGGATCGTCCGCCCCGAGGCTGTTACCGCAGATGTCCGTGACCCGGGCCCTGAGTCGGTAGCGACGACCGAACCTGAGACTCGGCAGGCTGCCGCCTGCGGCGCGGAAGACGGTGGTCATCGGGAAGGGAGTCGCTGGCTGGTTCTCGGTCGGATTGTCTAGGGCCTTCTCCGGATCGGGGTCGCTGGACAGATGCTTGCCCGGCGGGGGCACGCTGAGGCTCCAGCCCGTCCACCGGGCGATGGACTCGTGCAGGTAGAGGTCAGGCGGCTGCGGCTGATCCGGGTCGGGACCGGCCTGGGTCGCGGCGAGCTCGGTGAAGCCTTCGCTGTCGGCCACGGTCCGCGACTGGTCGCTAATGGTGAATTCGGCGTGCCGCCGATGTAGCGAGTGCCAGTGGCCGGTGTGCGAATCCCAGACGTCGAGCCGATACCCGTGGACCAGATCTTCGGCCGTCAGGGGCGGGGCTGCCCCATTGCCGCTGAGGGCGTCGTTCAGGGTTTTGGACTGCTTGAGCCGCCCCAGCAGCTTGCGGGCTCTACCATCGGCGAACAGGGACAGGCCGCCGGAGCGCAGTGACGGGACGGTCGCGTGCTCGTCGAAGACGTCCGGATGCGCGCTGCGGGACGGCAGCAGGCCCCCCTGCCAGGTTTCGGCCAGCATGATCAGCTTGTGCATCGCGCCATCCACGTCCACCTGCGCCAGGCCGTAGCGGTTTGGGTGCAGGTTCAGCAGACCGAGCAGTGTATCCAGATGATCATCGGGTCCGCCATATCCTTCAGGAGCAGTTGCGAAAATCGTCGAGCCGTCACCGGCCTTGCTCAACAGGTAGCGCGTCGAGGGGGTCGGCAGGACCGGTGGCACTGCGGTGTCGGCGAGCTGCCACTGCGCGCCGGGCACGCCGGTGACACCCAGCGTTCCGGTCGGTGCGCCACCGAGTTCGAGCAGGTCCCTTGGCAGCGCGAAATCGAAGACGATGCCGAGGTCTCGCAGCAGTTCGGGGTAGGAGTTGAGCGAGCTGAGTGCCTGGTGGAAGTCGATGAGCTTTGCCAGGTCGGGTGGGGCGTCAGCCAGTGGTTTGCCCCGTGGGATGTGATTGGCCACGGCGAACTGCTGGCTCATCCGTTCGCGGAACATCCTGTTCAGCTCTGAGGGTGTGGCCGACAGGGTGAGCAGCCCGTCGTCGCCGATGGTGCCGGCGGCGTATCGCATAGGGAACAGGGCGTTTGCTGAGTCGAAGTTTGCCCGGTCGAACGTGCGCAGCTGCTCGGCCTGGGCTTCGTCCCAGTTGACGGCGAGGCCCTGTACCAGCTCGCGGACGATCCCTCGTTTGGCCGAGGTATCCTCGCGGCGGCCGTGCCGCGCATGGTCGGGCAGGGCCAGTTCAACCCCGGCCCGCTGATAGATCGATTTTACGACGCTGAGGGCGTACCGCTGGGGGTAGGAGAGGATGGAGTGGTGGCTGTAGTCGTCGAACGTGTGCGAGCGGACGTACGTCTCTTCGTTGAACATGGCCGACCAGAGGGCCGGCCGCAGCCCACCTACCTTGATTGGCACCGTCAGTGTGCCCCCCGGCGCGGAGAAGGTGAGCGAGAGCCCATCGTCGACCAGTTGCCGTGTCCAGCTGAGCCAGTCAGGAAATGACGCCAACCTTTCGGCGCCGACCAGCCGGGGTGAAACGAACACCGACACCGGCAGCGGGTCGGCGTTGCGGCTGACCGCTCGAGGCATCACGGTGAACACGATCTGCTGGCTGACCATGGACTGTTCCCTTCTCAGACGAAAACCGAGGCGTAGTCGGCCCACAGGGCGGGGCTCTCGAGCACGTCGATGAACCTTGGGTCCCCACTGCTGCCGCCGAACTGCTTCTCCACAGCGATCTCCACCGACTTGCTGAAGAAGGCAATTTCGATCTTGACCGTAAGCGTCGCCCGCCCGGCAGCTTTGCCTGCCTCGTACCCGAAGCTGAGCACGAACTCCAGGGAGATGGAGATCAGTCCGAGTACCGACAGTTCCCCGCCCATCCGGAGGTAGCCAGAAAGGACAGCGAAGTCCGTGTCACCTCGCTTGCCCATGGCGAAGTAGACGCCAGCCATGATATGCACGCCGCCGCTGGCCACTCCCAGGTTGACCGAGGCTGCGGCCCCGAACTCCAGTGCTGCCTCCAGCAGGCGGATGCCCTGCGTGTCCAGCTGGAGATGGAAGTAACCCCCGCCGCCGAGGAAGGCCACGGTGAGGCAGAACGGGTGTTCGCGGGAGGAGATGCCGAAGTCGAACAGCGGTTTGCCGTCGGCGAACGGCAACTCGACGCTCGCGTTGAGGCTGACACCTTCCAGGGCGAAGATTCCGATCGAGACCGGAGGCAGTCCGATGCCGAATCCGGCCCTGACACTGGTCGGTGTGACGTCGAGGCTGGCACCGTCGCCGAAGAGACCTGGTGGGATGAAGTCCTTGAGCTGATTAACGAACTTCAGGTCACCCTCGAAACCGAGCGGGTCGTCCTTCAGCGCCACGTTGATTGCCGGCTTGCTGCCGCTGGTTGAAGTGAAGGTGAAGGACTTGAAGTGCACGACCACCACATTGAGCAGGTCGACACTGAAGTTGGTCAGGACGCCGGTGAACTCCGAGTGTGACTCCGTCGGAGTGTTACCGGCCGGGACCTGGACGATCCGTTCGACCCGGCCGTTCACCTCGAAGCTGGCCGCCTCGGCGTTCAGGGAGACGATACCCGCCGACGCCGACCGAGTCGTGGGCTTCCATGTCAGCGCTGCCACGACCCTGCGGCGGCCAGGACCCAGTTCTTCGGTCGTCAGCTGCATCTTCGGCGCCTCCGACGCGAGCGTTCCTGGAGCCAGGAGTTCGATCAGCGAGATGGTGCCGAACACCTTAGCTTCCGCGGCAAAGTCGGCGAAGAAGTCCGCCGGCTTGAAGTCTCCGGCCGCGATTTGGGTGAGGTCCTTGCCCGCCATCGGCCCGTACTCGCGGGTCAGGGCCGAGAGGGAAAGGTTCGGGGTGGCGACGCCGCCTGCCTGGTCGGCGGAGAAGGTGGCACTAAGAACGTCAGGGGCGAGTTGACCTGGAGCCGCCTCTTTGGTGATGTAGGCGAACACCCCGGATGGGTTGTCGACGAATCCGGTGTCGATGTACTCGGTGCGCAGCGCAATTTCCGTGGCGGCGTTGACTCCGAGCAGTTGCTCAACGGCGGGGAGCCGGACTGCAGCCTTCAGCAGTCTGGGCCGGAAGCGCAGAGCCTCGCCGGTGCCCACGTTCTCGGTGGTGAAGTACACAAACTGAGTTACCTGGGTTGTGTTATCGGTCGATGAGTTCACCAGAGGATCGGCATATGTCACCTGCTGTCCAGGAACAGGGCAGGCCCGGTCATCTCCGGCGAATATATGCTCCGCGCGAACGCCGTCGATCGCGGCTCCGTCTTTGAGACTGCTGAACGGGATGAAGACTAATGTTGTGCTGAAGTCAATCGCGTGGCCTGCAAGGTCGTAGCCGACCGCGTTGAAGCGGAACTTGTTGCCGGCCACGGTGATCCAGAAGGCGTCGCTGTCAGTTGCCGGGGCCGGCGGGGTCGTCGCTCTTTTGATTCTGACTGGCGGGTCGATGTCGGGCGTGATTAGAGTTGTCAACCGTATGCTGCCGAAGGGCATCTTCCTGGCGTAAGTAGCGTCAGCGCGATCATCCGAGTAATCCATCACCGGTTGGCGGATGACGACGAACTCTCTCTGGGCCAGGAAGGCGACCGGCGAGCCATCGCCGCGGTTCCTGATCTTGCGTTCGGTTACCTTGATTAGCGAGGCCCGATGGCCAAACGGGTGGACAACGCCCTCGTACACGATCCGGACGTAGTGGTCCCGTCCCTGGGCCGCCGCATGCACCCACTCGGAGATGTTCAGGGAGGGACCGGGGGCAAAGGGGCCGTGGGCGGTCCCACGGCGCCGGAACCAGGGCATCGGCGGATTCCACCCACCACGCGACTTCAGCCAGCCCCCAAGAGACGAGAGCATCATCTGCTCGGCGAAAACCGGAGACGGTTCGAAAGGTGTGCGATCGACCGCCGGTGGATGGAGCAGACCCTTGATATACCCGGTGAACCCCGAAGTCAGCACCACGATCTCATACCGGTCACTTGGGGTCATCGAGGTCAGCACCCCGGGCCCGTAATCCCAATCGTGATCCGGCTTGCCCACCGGGTGCGCGCCACGAAAGTCCTGCGACCAGATTGCCCGCAACGGGGCCGGCTCGGCGGCCGAGGTCGGTGTCAGCACGCCCTGTTCATCACGATGCGATAACCTGGTATGCCATAATTCGGTCCATCCGTCGTGGACAGACGGCTCCGTCCGATGGGCCCAGCCCGCTGAGACAATCGGCGACATCAAAAGCCGGTACGGCAGCTCGATGGCGGTAATCCCAGCCCCAGGCGCCACGATGCTGCCGGCCGCGGCTGCCTGCTCGGTCGTCGGATGAAGCTGCGGCACGGCGAGAGAGGACAACCTGGGCGTCATACCCTGCCAGTCCAGCAGACCGGCAACCGTGTATGGGATCCGGCGCTCAGGGGGAACGGTGAAAACCAGCCGACTTGCGCCGCTGATCCGCGAACGGAGCACGCCATCCGGGGCTGTCCGGGAACCAGGCCGCGGATCGAATATTGCCTCCTCGACGATCGCCTGCGGCGGGAAACCGATGGCCAAGTACGCATCCTGTCCCGGGTCGTCCACCACCAAGGTGGGCGCGGTCGGGTCGTCGAGATCGAGGCGCATGTTGACGGCTTCAACAAGCAGGTCGAGCAAATCGTCTGGGCGAATCAGCCGCACCCGCACTGTCATGACTGGAGTCTTTCAAGAATCAAGAAGATTATGTCCCGAACTTTGAGGATGTCCGATCGGGAAAGTCTGATGTGGCCATCATCAACCGTTGCAAACACGGCGCTATCGACGAAGAGCATCGATAATCCCCTCACTAGAACCGCCCAGAGCCACTTGTTCTTCCTATGGGCCGGCTGGCGCACAGTAAGGCTTGGGATTCGAAGCTTAGGTTTCCGGCGTTATCCTGCCGTTACAGCGGCTAATGCGACTGTTGACTGTTAACCCTTTCTCAAACCCGAGTCACCGTCCGGGCGGCCCCATACGCGGGGGTACTGGAAGCTCCTGGCTTTCCGCGGGATTCCAGCGGCATCGAGATAGGGTCAATCTGAGCTTGATCGAAGACTTCGAAGTCCACTTCGACGGCCTCGCGCTCTCCGTCCCATCGACGCAATGGAGCCGTAACGGCTCAGTAACGCTCATTTGAGAGCCTTTGATTGTTATCCGACAGGGGGCGACTAGGCGGTGTTTCGAGGGGCTCAGACAGATCCGGATTTTCACGGCATGACCAACCATCGCACCCGTCGAAGGGGGGAGGTTGTCTCATGGGCCGGCCTGGCGACATCCTACGGACGAGTGCCCGCTGATCGACGTGCGTATACTGCGCAACCCCCGACCTCATCGATCTCCGTCTCGAGGCCCCGGCTTACGACGTCTGGATAGTGTGGCGTAAAGAATCGGCGGAGCACGGTTCAAACTACTGGAGGAGCAAAATGTCTGGGATGTCATTGGAGTTCGGAGAGATCGTCAAAGCGGAGATTCGCGAGGGCGCAGGAGCAATATCAACCTTTTCGCACGATTACCCCATCGATCCCTCGGGCCTCCTGCGGATTCCGTCTCTGAAGCCCCTTCAGGCGACTGGAAAAGAACTCCCACAGTTGCGCGATGCCATTGCTGACGCAATGGTCGATCAAGGACTCTTTGGGAGTGTGATAGTCAATCTCACGCTCTTACCTGAACGAGTGGACTTCAACAACAAGATCATTTCCGGTGATGATCTCTTCCTTAGAATTCTGGAAAGCGACGGGGTCGTGGCCCCGAGCTCAGGGCTATACCCTGTCGACCCGAATGGAAGCATCAACATTCCTCTTCTCGGCTCGGTACTGGTTAAGGAACATCTCCTATTCGAAGGGGAACATGCTATTGAGCAAGGACTCATCGACGGCGGCTTTTTTATCCAGCCTTTTGTCAACGTGACCCGGGTACGGCTTTCATGATGTGAGCACCGCCAGGCGCCCCCGTCCTCCGCGGAGGACGCCTGGATGCCGAGAACCTCGCGGTGCCCGTTGGCGTTGACCCGGTGACGATCAAGGCGTGGACGTTCACGACCCGGCCGCCTTCGCAGACATTCA
Source organism: Arthrobacter sp. P1_D4 (assembly GCF_056406115.1). Lineage (NCBI taxonomy): Bacteria > Bacillati > Actinomycetota > Actinomycetes > Micrococcales > Micrococcaceae > Arthrobacter > Arthrobacter sp. P1_D4. The sequence goes on from NZ_JBFUAU010000010.1 coordinate 40,875, forward strand.
GGACTAGGGCGTCGAGGTCGGCGGCCAGGACTGAGACGTGGGACTTGGAGAGCCGGTGATGCCCAGGGTTCCACGAGCTTCTCCACCGGGTGGAGACCCCGAGCAGGTAGCAGGTCGCGACCCCGGTGGTCAGGGCGGCCTCGGCCCGGCGGCGGCGGCGTTCCAGCAGCCAGTCCGGGAAGTACGATCCCTGCCGGACCTTGGGGACTGCCACGTCCAGGTGCCGGTGCGGCGCCGCAGACCGCGTCGGGCTCGGCGCTCATCAGCAAGTTGATGAAGGTCGTGAGCATGGATCGCATCAGATCCGGGGAGGCCAGCTCGAGTTGCCCGGACAGGAAACGGGCAGGATCGATAACATGGGGTGGGTCATCACGTGGAAACTCCTTGAGAGCAGACTTTGGCCGGTCTTTCCAGGAATTCACGCGATGGCCGCCTCACGTCCTGGAGCAACACGCCCCGGGCCGGGCCGCTACACAACGCTAATGGCACTACTGATGTCCCGGGCCATGGGTGCCCGGCCGCTGCGCCGCACCATCCAGCGCGAGATCGAGGACCAGCTCTCCGAGAAGATCCTCTTCGGCGAACTGCACGCCGGCGACATCGTGGTGGTGGATGTGGAAGGCGAAGGCGACAACGCGAAGTTCACCTTCGCAGGCAACGCCAAGCCGCGCATCCCGGACGCATTGCCCGCCGCGGGCTGACCGGAAACTGCCGCTGGCCACCGCCGAGGTGAGCTGATATCCGGTGTCCCACCACATTGCTCTGCAGGCTAAGGCATGCCGGACGCTTTAGGACCCAGCCGTAGCGCCGCTACGGCGTGCCAATGCGGCGGTGTGGTTCGTCCGGACCACGCCACTTCCAATCAGCAGGAACCGGCATGTTCAACTCGGGGGCGAGGGGTGCATCCGGGAATCCGTGGCCGCCAAGGAGGACGGGGGGAATACGACGACGAGGCCGGCCGCAAGGACCATTTCATCCGGATCGTTCCTACGTCCATCAGCGGCCGCCGCTGCACCGTCACACCACCGCCAACTGGTGGAGCTCCCTGGATGACGCCACCCGCCGGGTTGGAATGACGTCCCGGTCATCTTCACAAGGGCTGAAGCCCGCGGGTCGTCGGTCCTCAGCCGGACTTTCCATGATCGGCTGCTGAGGTAACTGCGCCGGAAAAGTCAGGGACAGCGGCAGGTCTCAAGAATCCCGGCAGGGAACAGACCGACGAATTGAAGCGGCGCGATCGGCCGGCTGCTGCGGGTGGAGGACGAGCGGCACGTATGCGTCAAGGGCACCTGAGCCGTCGGCCGCAGCGGCGTAGTCGCGTAGGTCAAATGGGAGTAGATTTGCAGATGCCCACAGAACAAGGGAGTTTTCATGGGTGACGTGTGGATTCGTACCGCCGACCAGGGCCTGATTCGGGCCGCCAAAGTCACTGAAATTAGAACTTCTCGTGGATCGGTCCACGAGGAGACGGGATATGCGGTAACGGTGGTCGCGGGAGGTAAGGCTTTCCATGTTATCGACGACAGCGAGCTCGTGGGAGCACAGGCTGAAAGGCTTGACTATGCACGGCGGCTGCAGGATGCGTTGTTACTGGCCATGGATACGGCCCGCGACGCCGAGGCGCCGATGGTGATTAGCTACGAGAAGGACAGGGAAGGCTGGATGCTTACACCGACGTCTGATTTGGCTCGCGATTTCCCGCCCCTGAGTTACGCGAAGGACTAGCCATCCGAGGTCCAGTGCGATTTCCCCGGCCGCCGGCTGTGATCCCGACAGAGAAGAAGCGCCAGTCCGACCGTGGCCGGCATACGTGAGACAGACGCGTCGCCGGATTCATGATTTGACTGCCCGTTTCGCTGGTTCCTACCCCAGCACTTTGGGTTGCCTGGAATGTGGCAAAAAGGAAGTGTGTACAAAATACACACCCTGGGCTTCGGATCGGGCCATATGTGGGTCGGATCGGGTCGGATTCCGCATGTTTCCGCGGGAGCCCAGTGTTCGCAACAGCTGGAATGCAGTTCGAGTCCCACCTCGGGCACAGCATTCCCCCTCGTCAGAGGGGTTTTTGCTTTAAGGTGTGTACATTCACCTGGATGGGTCCCTCTGACGCTGGTTGCGGCTGGTGCCTGGTTGCCCCGGTGGCCTATTCGCTTGTGTGGGTGGCGGGATCTGGTGCCTCGGCTGTAGGCCCTCCACCTGCTGGGATCTGGGGTCATTCGGGGCTCCTCTCTGGCTTGTTCTTATGGCCGTGGTTGGTCTTGTACCTATTCATGCCTGGGGGTTGTGGGGGTGACATGACCTGAGGGAGATTTCTTCCAAATTTTCGCCTCGACTAGCTGTCTCTTGGGGAGAGAGCCAGGTGGGCGTTTGTCCGGTCAAAGGGAGTGCGTACAGTGTCCGCACCGGGGTGTGTGTCCTAGCGATAACGCGTTACTCACGCGTTACCCTCCGCCCGGTTCGTACCGCCGCCCCTGCAGGCAGCAGATGAGGACGGACTTCTCGAAACATCTGACACGAAATTGCGGTGACCATGCCCGGGGGGACCAGGGGAGATCCGGTATTTGAGATTGTCAAGCCTGTCTAGAGAAACGTCACCACTAGGGACTTTTGATCCGGATTCTAGGGCACTTTTTGATGGCGACAGTGTTGTGCATGTGCTGTCAGGGTGCCCAGTTCACGCCATTTCGCTTCACAAAACCGGCACATGCGGCGGGCCATTGACATGCCCAGCCGAAATGCGGATGCTCGTGGCTAGAACTGTTCCAGCTCGCAGTCACGCTGGATTTGGGGGTACCAATGGGAAGCGGCGACTTTTGCCATTTTCAGCTGAGCCTTTTCCAATCGTGGAGACTCTGCATGGACTCGTGCACTATGCATGTTGCGATGCGCCAACAGCGGCTCATCACCGCCTTGGCTATCCACGGTCCCCGCCCTCGAAGCTACCTGGTAGGGCTCCTGTGGCCGGAGAGTCGCGAGAGCCGGGCCATGGAGAGCCTGCGGGTGAGCATGCACCTGGTCTCACGACAGGTCCCGGGCCTGCTGGTCAACGGGGGCGCCGAACTGTCCCTCAGCGATCTGGTGGATGTCGACTTGTACCGGGTCCGGTCCTGCGTTCGGGAGCTAAGCCAGACCGGGCTCAACGGCAACGCCGCATCGTCCCTGAACCTGCTTCGCGATGCCGAGCTGCTCCCGGGCTGGTACGACGATTGGGTGCTCTTTGAACAGAGCAGATTGCGGCAGGACCGGCTCCACGCGTTCCACATCATTGCCCGCGAGTCGCTGGCGCGCTGCGACTTTGAGGTTGCCTCGGAAGCGTCGGAGGCAGCACTGGAACTTGAACCGCTCTATGAAAGTGCGGTCGGGCTGCTCATCCGGGCTCAAAGGCATCAGGGCAACAATGCTGCCGCCCTTCGGGCCTTCGAAACATATCGAGCGAAGCTGCACGAGGACATGGGCCTTGCGCCGTCGGAGGACATTCGGCGGCTCGTCGCTGACGTTTTGTAGGCGCAGGGCTTGGCGAGGCGGAATCGGGCAAGTTTCTAATCGTCTGGCAGGTTGTCTAGCCAACGGTTCACCGCTGCGACCACTTCCGCCCGGTCGCGAGCATAACTAATTGTGTGTTCGTCACCGTTTGGCGATCCCGCAATGATCCGGGCACGGAAGGGTTCGGGACTTTCCGTGTCCCTCCAGACTCGAATTACCAAGGTTGCCTGGAAAAGCCGGCCACCGTTCGGGCTGCCATTCTCGCCCTCGGAGCCCCCCGACTTTACGTTGTCTTCCACAATCAGCTCCTCTCGATCCGGCCATAGAGTGGCTCCTTTGATCTGGCTCACCAACGCTGGCAGCTTGGTCTCGCGCAGTCTCTCAGACCAATCTCAAGTTTTTCTGGTAGTAGCTTGGATTTTGGTATCCCATGACGCCAGCTTTCCATAGCCCTTACGGCGGACTGTGCCCAAAGTGCGATATTGAGCATCAGCTAAACCAATTTGCGGAAGCACCGGTGCCACCGAATCACAGCAGGATCAGACCGTTCCGTCGGACCGATGTGGATGTGAGCTGCCGTTCTGGCCTCTTCTGAGTGGCCGCTCGTCATAATCACGGCTATCGGTAGCACACAACCCAACGTATGGGTTCAACTCTTGGAGCTCAAGCCGGGCCATCGGTGCTCCAGGACAAATGTGCAGGCCCGCACCGTGAACCAGGTCATCTTCCGGGTCTCTGTCCTTCACCTCGGGCTCACGCACGCACCCGCAGGCACCATTCGCCCTCCCGGGTCAGCGCATTGCGGCTGGCCACGAACGGGTAATTGCGGCGCAGGATTTCATCCGTTGCTGCCACGATCACGTCCCTGACCGTGGGATTACTGACCTCCGTGGCATCTGCGGCCGCAGGAAGTAGCGGGGTGGCACTGACAGCGGTTAGTGCGTGAGGGGCTGGCTGAATGACAAGAGACGCGATTGCATTTCCCAGTACGGAGTGGCGGCCGGCGCCTGCTTGCCGTCGCGCAGGGCGGTGACCACGTTTACCGCGGCGTCAATTGCTGCGCGGTACGGGAGGGAGCCGGAACTCACCCGCCGCACCCCCAGATCACCCAGCTCGGCAACGGTCAGCGAGGGATGGACCAACACGTTGACCGGCAGCCCGATGCCGGCGGTGACGATCTGGATGTCCTCCGGCGCCACGAGTCCGGGGACAAAGATCCCATCTGCCCCGGCGTCGGCGTAGAGACCCGCCCGGAGGAGGACGGCATCCACAGTGGCCTGCTCGCCGAACCATATGTTGTCCACCCGGGCGTTGATGAACACAGCCGGGCTACGCCGCTTGACGGCGGCAACCTTGTCGGCGAAGGCTGCTGGATCGATCAGGTGCCCGGCGGTGCTGTCCTCCAGGTTGACCCCGGCCACGCCTAGGGCAGCCAGTTGGGCCACTAGTTCCGCGACCTCGGCGGGGTCATCGGAGTAGCCGTCCTCGATGTCCGCCGTGACGTGTACAGGCAGGCGGCACAGCTGCGCCACCAGTGCGGTGGTTACGGCTTTGCTGGACCGGCCTCCGTCCGGCAGACCGGCACTTGCCGCAATGCCAAAACTGGTGGTGCCGACGGCGGGGAATCCCGCTGTCGCAAATGCCAACGCGGATCCGACGTCCCACGCATTGGGCAGCAGGAGTGGTGCCGTAGTGTGGTGGAGTTCCCGAAAAGTGGCCATTCTCATTCCCATCCCCTGCCAACCGAATAGGTGAATCCCTGCTCAGTCTACAAACGCCGCGGAGCGGTGCAACGAATCATCTTTCCCGGACCTATTCGTAATTGAGGCGGAACGGGCCGCGTTCCTGCAGGATGGGAACGTCCTGATCGACGAAGGCATCGATACCGGTCGTGGTAACTGTCGATGGCTAGGGAGAATCCGCCGCAGGCACCTTTCGCAGAGGCGTGGCCGGATTCCCGACTTTGGCTTGTGGAAGAGGGAACAGGCCTCATTCCGTCTCGTCCAGATTGTGGCAACGCCAAAATTTCTGTGCGGCCTGCTTCACGATATTTGGGGCGGGACACTCATCCTCTCGTGGGCGGCGTCGGCGCCTAAACCAGCCCGTTGGTTTCTGGAGGCCCAAACTAAGTTCAGCATCGTTGACTGGCCGTTTCGCTGGTTCCTACGCAGCGCTTTGGGTTGCCTGGGATGTGGCAAAAGAAAGTGTGTACAAAGTACACACTTTCGGCTTCGGGCTGGTTGTACCGGGGCCGGATCGGGCCGGATTCCGCATGTTTCCGCAGGTTCCCAGTGTTTGCAAGGGTGGGAATGCAGTTCGAGTCCCACCTCGGGCACAGCATTCCCCCTCGTCAGAGGGGTTTTTGCTTTAACGTGTGTACATTGACCCTGTTCGGGTCCCTCTGACGCTGGTCCGTGGCTGGTGCCTGGCCGCCGCGGTGGCCTGTGAAGTTGTGTGGGTGGTGGGTTCAGGGCCCTGGCTGGTGGGTCCTCCGCCTGCTGGGGTATGGGGTCATTCGGGTCTCCTTTCCTGGTTGGTTGTGCTGGGCGTGGTTGGCCTTGTACCTGTTCATGCGCTGGAGTTGTGGTGACGACATGACCTGCGCGGAATCCTTCCCAGATTCTTGGCCCCGATTCGCTGTTTCTTGGGGCCGGGGGGAGAAGCTGGCAGCTGTTTGTCCGGCCAAAGGTGGTGTGTACAGTGTCCACATCACTGTCCGGGTGATGCTGCGGCTCATCGGCGACCCCTCTCGTTGCCTATTTCTACCGACACAGGTTCATGCACCCACGAGGTCTGGGTGACATGACGCGCACGGATTAGAGTCTCCAACGAGACCTGTGCGCCTTAAGGTGACCTCCAAGCCATGGGACGTATGGCACATCCGCGGCGGCACAGGTGCCATGAGGCTCGAGAAGGGAAGACGGGAGGCTCCACCATGACTGTCCTTGTTGCCTATGCAAGCGCTCTTGGGTCCACCCGGGAGATAGCTCAACATTTAGCATCCCGTATGGCGGTGGCACTCGGCGAGGTCGAGTGCCGGTCCGTGGAGGAAGTCGAGGCTGTCGCCGGCTACGAGGCTGTCGTGGTCGGCAGCGCCATCCACAACCAGGCCTGGTTGCCACCGGCTTTGCTGTTCTTCACCGGTCATGCCCGCGAGCTGGCCAAACGGCCCGTCTGGGCATTCAGCCGAGGGATGGCTGACGCGCTGCCAAGGCCGTTTCGCAAGCGCGGCGCGGCCCTGCAACAGGAGCGTCTAGCCAGAGTCCTGGTCAAGGAGGTTCGGCTTCGCGGCCACGAGATCTTTTCTGGTGTCTACAAGGCCGGCCAGATGCCGGCACCGCTTCGGATGTTGTTCCGGGTTGTCGGGGGCCGTTTCGGGGACTTCCGGGACTGGGCGGCGGTCGACGGCTGGACGGACCAGATTACGGACCAAATCACAAGACCTGCTTCGTCCCCCATCTACGGGCACCATCACGGGATAATACGATCTGGGCCGCTCGGCTCGCGGCCAGGCCCTCTGGCCGGGTGGAGGTGCTTTAAGGAGCCGAACCACCCAATCGATGCTGCTAATCAAGCCGGCGGCGATTTACCAGCCGGGGGCCGGGACTGTTCACGAGGTGAGGTGCTCCGGGGAGTTTCTAGCGGCGACAAGGGGCGGGCTTAAAATGGCGGTGGCTGAGTAGGGATCGCGGTTTGCGTGGATCGTGCCTCCGATCGGAGAGCGTCATGCTCAGGACCCTGTTGTGTAAGTTGAACATGCGCCACGATTGGCACCTGGAGTTCACCGAGGATGGCGGCCGCTACAAGCGCTGCAGGCGTTGCGGTAAGGACGACGACCGTGGCGGTGGCGGGACCGGCGCGAGTGGCGCCTGGGCCGGCATTGCCGGGATGGGATAAGCCCGCGGGCCAGGCGGTCTCCGGCCAAGGCCGCGGGTTCGGAACGGTAGGGGCTCCACTCGGGCCAGGCTCCCTATTCTGTTCACTGGCAGAGGCGGTCGAGGGTTTCCTGGGCGGCCTGTTCCATCTGCGTCTGGAGCAGGTCGATGCGGCGTGCGGATGCGGGGTCCTGCCAGGCCAGCGGCCGTAGTGCCATGGTCATCGTGATCTGGCTGCCGCCGTCGGCGCTCGTGATGGAAATACTCGTGTAGCCGAATATGTGCCCTGTATGGCCGTAGCGGACGTCGCCGGTACATGCGTCAGGATACCGCCCCAGACCGAGTCCGTAGTCCCAGAATTCGGTCTTCTTCTTCATTTCCTCAAGCATGGCGGGGGAGAGGAGCTGGCCGCGCAGGAGGGCCCGGTAGAAGGTGTTTATGTCCTGCGTGATGGAGATGACGCCGCCTGCGGGGGAGCCGACAACAGCCTCGGGCTGGGTGAGATCGACCCGTTCGCCGCCCTCAATGACGTAGGCGTGGATGTTGTCCGGAGCCTGGCGGTCCGGTTCGGCCAGCGACGTGTGCTGAAGTCCCAGGGGCGCGAAGATGTCTTGATTGAGCACGTCGGCGACGGGCCGTCCGCGCAGTTTTTCGATCAGCTGGCCGAGAGCCAGGTAGTTGGAGTTCGAGTAAGAAAAGCGGTCCACGTTCTTGGACTCCCAGGGGAGCGTGGCGGCCAGTTCGAGTCCTCGTTGCATGCTGATCCGCGTGTTCGCAACATGCTTCAGTGGTCCCGCCGCGTATTCCGAGTCGCCGAAATCGGGCATGCCGGAGTTATGGTTCAGCAACTGGCGGACGGTGATCGGTCCGGGTGGCCGCAGCGTGGTTCGGAAGCTCTCCAGGACACCGTTCACCGGGTCATCGAGCCCGATAAGTCCCTCGTCGACGAGTTTCAAGACGGAGACGGCGACCATCGATTTTGTAATGCTGCCAACGGATACCCTGTCCTGGGGCCGGGCCGGGTCCTTGCTGTCCAGGTTTCGCACCCCGTAGGCCTTGGACCATTCGCCGCCCGGCCATCTCATCTGCACTACCAAGGACGTCGCCCCGCCCTCCATGAAGTGCTGGATCCTGCGTTCCAGAGAATCCGTCGCGGCCTGGACCGCTTCCTGGGTCACTTCCTGGGTCGCGGCGACGCTCGACGGGGCCGGCCCGGGAGGGGCCCCCACGCAGCCGCTCACAGCGAGGACCAAGGCCGCGGAGAAAGCTGCGGCACCGAGCGGACATAAACGCGTCCGCCACCAAGCAGCCAGGGCACCCATGACATGGTTGTACGCTCAAACGTGTCCAGTGGATAGGCCGGGCCCGTAAAGTCCCTCCGCAGACAGCCCGCCGACTAGTGGAAAGAGCAATCTCCTCCCGCCTGGAGCAGCAGGGGAGTCTCGACGCCCGATGACCACGAAACTCAGCACCCAGCGCCGATCGCCGCTAAGGGTTCCACAAAAGGAACGGCGAACCGCCCATTCCAAGCTGTGATTTAACCGCCACTCCCAACGAACAGTCACAGACTTTGGGACAGGCGTTTGAGCTGTTACTTTGATGCGCTCCTGGGTCTCGATAAGGCGTCCTGCTTCGGTATGGCGGGGGAGTGGCTGATGGAGCCCGAGGCGGCGTTCGTTGGTTGTCGCCGTGGGTTGCCAGCTGCCGCGGTAGCAGGTTGGCTCCGTCCGGGCGAGCTCACCCGTGGGGGAGACAGGGCGGTAGATGGCCTGGCGGGTGATGCCGAGTTCGGTGCAGAGTTCGCTGACTTTGGTTTCGGGTTTGCCCATTGACGCCATCGCGAGGAGGAGCTTGGATGGGGTCATCTTGTACGGGCGGCCGCCGCGGGCCCGCGCGGAGGCCAGTCCTGTGATGGTTCGTTCTGAGATGAGTTCGCGTTCGAACTCGGCCACGCCCCGCGAAGATCCCGAAGACCAGCTTCCCGGAAGCGGTCGTGGTGTCGATGGCTGCTCCCTGGCCGGTGAGGACCTTCAGTCCGCGGCTCCCTGCCGTCATAACGGCCATCGCCCGCCCGGATGAGCGCCTCGCCGTCGATCACGCACCCGGGCGGGACGTGCTCCGCAAGGGCAGCAGCCAGGTCAGGGCGCCACAGGGTCAGGTCTTTGCCCTGACAGGGCACAGCGTCACGCCCGTCTCCGCGACCACTGCAGATACCCGAAAGCCGTCCCACTTGGGCTCGTACCAGGAGCCGCCGGGAAGCACGTCCGGGCCGGGACTCGGTTCACGGGTTTGGCCATGCTCAGGGAAGGCGCGCGAAGGTCAGCTGGCCGGAGCTGTGACATGGCGGGCGGGGGAGATCAGTAGGGGCTCGAGAAGACCGGGGCCTGGGCGGCGCCCCGAGTGTCAGTGTCGCGTACCGCTGTCGCCGTCACGGTGTCGGGGTCCGAGAAGACCACACGATGGGTTTGAGCGGTCGCGGTTTCGTCTGTCGCGTGAAAGGCCGGCGCTTCGGTGGTCGTCGTCATAGCCATCATTTGTACGGCATGACCGGCCGAAGGTGCCAGTCGACGCGCCTGTCCGCGTGCCGCTGAGCTTCTACGTCCGCGGCATGAGGGTGAAGAACGACTTCGGATCGTCGGAGCCGAGAAGGTCGCGGTGGAAGGAGATGGCATCGACCGGGAAGGAGTTCACGAACAGGACGGCCACTGACGCGGAATGCACGACGGTGTACCGGGTCACTGACTCGAGCCATGACATCAGTCCTGTGTAGTCCTCAACGAGGAGTCCATCGCCCAGGAGGCCGCGTTTCGCGAGTAACTCCTCGACTGCGTGCCACTCCCAATCCATGAGCTCATTGATCGCTGCTTCCACTGTTGGAGTGCTCATATCTCGATGGTGGCACCGGCTATCGACAATCAGAGGAACTTGCGCCGCGCGTGTCGTCATGCCGGCCGATCCATGCCTCAGCCCTGCTGCCTTTTGGTCCTTCGGCGGTCTTCCCGGGACGACCCGACGGGCCACTGGTGAGACCACATTGACTGCTGGGATGTCGTCCACACCGGCATCGTGCCGGCGGATTGCCCGCCTGTGGGATTCGATGCGGATCTCGGTGACCTTGGGGGACACGGGGAAAATCGCACTTTCGCTGCGCTGCGCAGTTCCTGGTTCTCCAGTTCGAGCTCCTTGAGCCACGCACACGCTGGGCGTCAATCCGCCTTCAGCACTCGGCAGCATGGGCCTTCGAACCGCCGGTCCGCGAGTAGCGCACGTTGCTGCGCTACGGGACCGCGCTCTCCCCGCAACAGGGAAATGACCCTAGACGTTCATCGCACCGAATCAGCCGGACACCGCAACACGGCAGGCCGGCGCAGATTGAAGTACACCAGCTATCATCAGCCACGAAAAGAGCTTGCGCTATACACAGCAACTCTCGAGACTTCATACCAGGCAGCTTCGGGCGGGACCGATAATCGAAGTCGAGGTAACCATGGATATGAAACCGGAAGTCGGCGAACCCGATGGGGGACTGTGGCAAGCCGAGTCACTGGAAGGCTTGGTGCGGCGGCTGCTGCCGGCAGCAGGACAACGTCCGAACCGGCCCTGGGTTGTAGCGGTAGATGGAAGGAGCGGGGCGGGCAAGACCACCCTGGTCGATCGTCTACTAGCTCGAGTGCCGGACTCAGATGTCGTTCACACGGACGATGTAGCGTGGCATCTCTCGTTTTTTGACTGGGCCGATGAACTCCGTGACGGTGTCCTCGAACCTCTGCTCCAAGGCGAGGCAGTCCATTACCGTCCGCCGGGTTGGGTGGCCCGAGAACGTCCAGGTGCCATAGCTCTACCCGCCGGGCGTTCCGTGGTGTGGGTGGAAGGGAGCGGATCATCACGCCAAGCTCTCTCCGACCTAGTCGACGCTTCAATCTGGGTGCAGTGCGACAACTTTGAAGCCCGACGTCGCCTCCTGGAACGAGATGGCCAGGAAGAAGAAGACCTGCACAGGGAGTGGGAAGAACAAGAAATTCCCTTCCTACTTGAAGACCGGCCGTGGGAGCGCGCTACAGTGATCGTGGCCGGAAGGCCGGCCCTAGAGTACGATCCGAATACCCAAGTAGTAACCGCTCAGCCGGCACCACCATGCGAGGAGATCACCTAACCCACGGATTTGCCATCTCCGCCCGCCACTGTGGGTGGCGGGGTCAGGCGCCTTTACTGTAGGTCCTCCGCGTGCTGGGATGTGGGGTCATTCGAGCCTCCTTTCTGGCCTGTCCCAGTGGCCTTGGTTGGTCTTGCGCCTCTTCCTGCCGTGGGGCTGGTGTTGGCATGACCCGCGGGGGTTTGGTGAAGATTTTTCCCCGGATTCCTTGTGTACTGGGACCTGGGGCGAGGCTGGTGGCGCATTGTCTGGCCATACGTGATGTGTAGATAGTCCACACCGTTAAACGGGCCCCGAACTGTCCTCGGTTGGGCCAGCACAGCGGAAGATTCGCTGCGCAACAGGACGGCGGTCCGGCGTTGCCGTCCGCTATTGCTTCGCTGCGGCGTTGGGCGTAGCTTCCGGACACGCACGTTTCCAGCTGCGCTGCGTCACCAGTCTCCCGTCCCAACGTCTGCATCACTGATTCATCGTCCGGAAGGCGCGTGGTTATGAAAAATCCGTTCAACTTCATGACTTCTGTAGGGTTCGGATTAGCAGCACTTCTGACCACAGCGGGATGCAGCGCAACGACGGCCAGCCCGCCGCCGGCGGCAGAACAGACCAAGACCCTGCGGATAGCGACCGATGATGAGCCCGGCCGCCCGGCCGCCGCTCAGATTGAGGAATTCGCCCGCAACGTGAAGGAACACTCCGGGGGCAAGGTCCTGATCGAACCGGTGTGGAAGGCCGTGGGTGAGGACAAGGACGACCCGGATCAAGCAGTGGCGCGCGCAGTGGTGAGCGGCGATTTCGATATGGGGCTGGTTCCGGCCCGGGCCTGGGACACCGAAGGGGTGAGTTCCTTTGCGGCACTTCATGCGCCATTCCTCGTGACATCCAATGCACTGATGGCGAAGGTGTCGGACCCGGCAGTCGCGGACGAAATGCTTGCAGAGCTGGACAAGGTCGGTGTGTCCGGTCTTGCCCTGTTCCCAGAAGGCACGCGAATGCTCTTCTCCTTCTTCGGACCCGTACTGACGCCGGCTGATCTTGCAGGAAAAACAGTACGGGCTCCCCGGTCCGATACGACCTACGATCTGCTGAGCACGATGGGTGCCACTCCGGACGATCTGGTCGGCGAACAGTTCTATGACGGTATGGCCGCGGGAACGGTGGTGGCGGCGGAATCGTCGTTCGCGTTGGCCGGGTCGCTCCCGAAGGCCACGACCGCGACCGGCAACATGGTCCTCTACTCCAAGTTGAACTCCCTGGTCATCAACACGAGGTCGTTTCAAGCCTTGAGCGAGGGTCAGCGGGGGGCCCTGAAAGACGCGGCGGCAGCCACCCGCACGTGGGCCGTGGAAACAATGACCGAGACGGCGGACGATGCGGCGAAATTCTGCAAGGACGGCGGAACCGTGGTCGTAGCGACGGCGGCCGAGGTTGCCGCCTTCAAAGCTGCCGGTGCCCCTGTCTACACGAAACTCGAGGCGGACCCGGATACCAAAGCCCGCATAGCCAAGATAAAGGATCTGGCCGCGGCCGAACCTGCGCCCCGATCCATTGCCGCGTGCAGCGCCGGCGGCTAGCGGCGGCCACTTGGTCCGGAGTCGAAGGGTCTGGATTCTTGGACGTCGAGAGATAGGTTCCGGTCACTTACTGACCCCTGGCCGGACACAACAAGATCGCCCCGGAAGCCAAATTTCGACGTGTTCGCGTCTCGTGCAGCGTACGAACGACCGTGGTTGGACGAAGGCACGAAGGCCGGCCAAGCGACCGCGTAAGCCAGGGCAGACTCGGCGGCCGCCCGCCGGCCATGACCCCCATGAACGCTCGAGACGGCCCGAGGTCCCCGGAGACGCGCAAGGATGAGATCCGGGTCGGGCAAACTCTCGAGGTTCAGGAGTCCCCATCCTCTTCCGCAGCGCCGTCCCTTCGGTTCCATGCGGCGAAAAGAGCTGGCCGGCCCCAAAAGACGGTCGATTCAACCTGGGCGATGGGAAGGGGGAGGGTGCTTTCGGTCTCAGTCCGGCCCTCGCCGCTGTGATGTTCGCGCTGGCACGGCTTCGGTTGTATCCCCTTAGAGTCGTTCGCGGACCTCGCTGCGGTGTCTTTACGTCCGGTCGACTGATACCGGAGGGGTCACCGGGGATGAAGGCGGGAATCGTCGGTCTCCCATTCATCTCGGGTGATCGCGTACTCGACGTCGCCGTGTTCGTCGCCCGGAACGGACACCGGCCAGTCGGCGACGAAGGCCCGCACGAGGCGCATCCCGGATTTCTCCATCACCCTTCGGGAGGCCGTGTTGACTGCCATGGTCGAGGCTACAACCCGTTGCACCCCGAACTCGGTGAACCCCTTGGCGATCAGCGCCCGCGATCCCTCCGTCGCGTGCCCCTTTCCCCAGGCCGCGTGGCGCAACCGGTAGCCCAGTTCCGGCTGATCTTGTGGATCGTCGGGGCCTGGCCGGAAGTGGAACCAGCCGAGGAATTCCCCGGTCGTCTTCTCGATCGCGGCCCAGAACCCGTAGCCGGGAAAGCGCTGGTAGTAGTCGAGGAATGCCGGGAGGAAGTCGCCTTCTATCTCGTCCCGGGGGGTGGGGATACCGCCAGTGATGTACCGCATCACGCGCGGATCGCTGTCCAGTTCCACGAGTATCTCCCCATCGTCGGGGGTGAACTGCCGGAGCAGAAGTCGTTCAGTCTCCAGGAAGGTGAGCATGCAGACATTCTCGCACCGGGGGGAAACCCGTCACACCGATCGGGGAGGACGGATTATCATCGCTGGACGAGCGTACTGGCCATTGGGATTGGTCCCAGGCATATGTGGCCCTTTGGTTGGGGGCGCCGAAGTGGGCAAAAGGAGGGTGTGCACAATGTGCACACCCTGGGCTTCGGACCGGGTCGTATGTGGGTCGGACCGGGCCGGATTCCGTATGTTTCCGCGGGAGTCCAGTGTTTGCGGGGGAGGGAATGCAGTTCGAGTCCCACCTCGGGCACAGCATTCCCCCTCGTCAGAGGGGGTTTTTGCTTTAACGTGTGTACATTGCCCTGGTTGGGTCCCTCTGACGCTGGTCGCGGTGCTGGTGCTGGTGCTGGTGCTGGTGCCTGGCCGCCGCGGTGGCCTGTTCGGTTGTCTGGGTGGCGGGTTCAGGTGCCCTGGCTGGTGGGCCCTCCGCCTGCTGGGATGTGGGGTCTCCGGGTCTCCTGTCTGGCTTGGCCTGGTGGGCGTGGTTGGTCTGGTACCTATTCATGCCATGGGGTTGTGGTGATGACATGACCTACCTGGAATTCCTTCCATTGGCCCCGATTCGCTGCTTCTTGGGGACCTGGGGGAAAACTTGGGGACCTGGGGGAAAATCGGTCGGCTGTTTGTCCGGCCAAAGGCGGTGTGTGAAGTGTCCACACCCGTGTCGTGTCAAGCTGCCGTTGCTGGTGGGTAGCTCCTTCCATTCCGATTTCTGCTGACACCAGTTCATGCACCCACGAGTCCGGTGTGACATGACTTTTGGGTTGGTTCTTGCATCTTCCTTGCGGGTCATGGCCAGATCGTCTGTCCCAAGCACTGACGGGACGCCCGGGCCGTATTGCGTGGACTGTTCCAGGTGTGTGCGGCAGGGGGGTGCGTGGGACCCGGGTCTTCTTGCGGCGCCGTTCCTGCTGGGTAGTCAGTCATACCCGTCCATAACCGGAGGCACGGTTTTCGACATGGCCGCCTGAATGCCAGCAGGGGTGGTCGTCTCGGGGCCGTCCGCAGAATAGTGCCTGCGAAGTACGAGGAATCCGGCCAAGCCGCGGCAGTAACTACCCTGGGACATCAGCCGGACACTGGGAGCATTCTCCCCGCAGGGCTGCTGAGTTCCGCTATAGCTCTCGGAAGTC
Organism: Arthrobacter sp. P1_D4; assembly: GCF_056406115.1. Lineage (NCBI taxonomy): Bacteria > Bacillati > Actinomycetota > Actinomycetes > Micrococcales > Micrococcaceae > Arthrobacter > Arthrobacter sp. P1_D4. The sequence goes on from NZ_JBFUAU010000010.1 coordinate 56,249, forward strand.
CTCTGGCGCCCCGCCACGCGGGCTCTTAGGCAGCAGACCGAGAAGCTGCGTGGCGTGACAGCGGAAGCGCTGTGTGCGGAAAGGGAATCCAGTCCGGTCAGCATGCCGGCCGGTTGAGGACATCGCTGGACACGTTCTGCTTGAGCAGCGATCCACCAGGGCCCTTCAGCAACTTCCGGTCCTCCACCATGACGGTCCCGCGCAGTACTGTCATGCTCGGCCAGGCCGCCACCCGGTAGCCCTCCCACGGCGTGTAGTCCGCCTCGTGAAGGTCCGAGGCCGTGATCCGGCGATCCACGTTGGTGTCCAGCACGGCCAGGTCGGCGTCGCTGCCAACGGCGATCACACCCTTCTGCGGGTACAGGCCCAGGATCTTCGCGGCATTGGCAGAGGTGACGTCCACAAAGCGCGTCAGGTCCAGGCCCCGCTTCGCGACGCCTTCGGTGTACGCCACCGCCATGCGCATCTCAACGCCGGCATGGCCACCGGTCGCGTCGAGGATGGTCTTGCCGCGCGTCTTCACATCCAGGTCGGTGCACACGCCGTCGGTGGCCAAGGTGCTCAGCGAGCCGTCCAGCAACGATTCCCACATCGAATCCCTGTCCGTCTCAGACTTCAACGACGGGTAGGTGTGGTAAATCGCGCCGTTCTCCTCCTTGTAGTCCTCGGCAGTGAAGTATGCGTAGTGGGGAAGGATCTCTCCGTAAACCGCCTGGCCACGGCCGCGTGCCTCGCGGATGGCGTCCACGCCCTCGCGCGCGCTGACGTGCATCAGGTAGATGGGCGCCCCCACATGGTGGGCGAGGGTGATCGCCCGCTGGAACGAGAGCTTTTCGGACAGGTTGTTGTGGGCGTGGTGCATGTACTCGAGGCCGGTCGTGCCCTGGTGCTGGAGCTTCCTGTACGAATACATGACAATGTCGTCGTCCTCGGCGTGCACAGCCAGCATCGCGCCGGCGGCGGCCGTCTGCTCCATCAGCCCCCACATGTTGCCCAGGTCCGTCTTCTGCTTGGGCCTCGTCGGCGTCGTATTCGTCATCCAAACCTTGTAGCTGCCATGCCCGCTGGCCACCGCGTCCGGGACTTGCTCCAGCACCTCGAAAGGGATTTCCGGTTCCTTGAACGTCCCGTGCAGAGCGTAATCCGTGTATGTGGAGCCGGCCCACTCGGCCGACTTCCGCGCGAACGACTCAGAAAGTTCGTCGCCCGGCTTCCAGTGCGCGAAGTCCACCAGTGTGGTGGTGCCGCCGTAAATGGCGCCCTCGCTCACACGGTCGGGCCCGAAGCACATGATGCCGCTTTCCGCCGCTGTCGGAAGCACCGAGTTAGTGTGCACGTGCGGATCGACGCCGCCTGGCACCACCAGCTGCCCTTTCAGGTCCATCACGCGCCGGGCGTCGTCAGGTGTGCCCGCGCCTGACGCACGGAGCGACACGATCTTGCCCCCCGCAATGCCGATGTCCAGGCGTTCGGCACCGGAGGGCGTGACGACCAATCCATTGGTCAGGAGGAGATCAAACATCGGAGACCTGCGCATTCTTAGTGTCGGGAGAATTAAGGGTGAAAGGTTCGGCGCTGAAATAGCGCGAGGCCAAGGTGACTTTGGCCGAGACACGGGCGTTGACCAGTTGCGAGACGGACACGTCCGCGGCCGCGCTGAGCAGCATCGCGGTCTTCTCCCGCGCCCATTGCCGGTCTGTTTGAAGCAGTTCCAGCATGTCGTCCAAGGCGAGTCTCGCCGCCTCGTCCAGGGTGTCGCCGTCGCCAATGGTGATGACGGAACCGCCGCTGAGGACCACCGGCCGCCGGATCCCGCCATCAGCGTTCGGAACCGCAGTCTTGGGAACGACCGTGCAGGAGAGCCGCACACTGCCTTCAACCTCGACGGCGGTCAGCGAGCACTCGCCGTCGCCCTGTGCCGCGTGCAGATCCCCGGCGTACAGCATCGCTTCGGGCACCTGGACAGGAAGAACGACGGCGGAGCCCGCCGTCACGTCCTTGCAGTCCATGTTGCCGCCGTGGATTCCTACGGTGCTGGAATTCGGGCCTGCGCCGACGGGCGCCACCCCCAGCTTTCCCACCATTGGCTGGACGGGGATGGTGATGCTGCCGTCGAACACCACTTGGCCGTCCACGATCTCCAGCACGTGGCCTGCCCGTCCGAGGCCCCCGGTGAAGCCGCCCCGGCCGGGCATGGTGACCATCGCACCGCGGTTGGCGATCCTGATCTCGTGAATGTCCACGCGCAGCGCGTCGCCGGGATGTACCCCGCGGATGGCAACCGGTCCTGTGACCGGAATGGACAGCTTCTCGTACTCGCCGGTCCCTTCGAAGAGGCTTCCAGTAAGCAGGCTCCGCGCCTCCAGCCAGAAATGCTCGCCCTGGTTGACGGTGAGGACCGGCTCGGCGCTCGCTTCGAAGGACAGCGATGCGTCTTGGTAGCCGGCGCGCGCCAACTCCCGGCCCGGAACTTGCAGCGCCTGGGATTCTTGCATGGGTGTCTCCTCTCAGGACGGGTAAACGGGCGTGGCCCAGTTCTGGTCCGCGGCTACACGTCCGAGGACGGCCTGCCGGTACAAATCCTGGAGGCTGCGGGTGATGTCGCCGGCTGATCCCTTGCCGATGGTGGTGCGGTCCACGGACGCGACGTGGTTGACCTCTGCCGCGCTGCCGCAGACAAAGACCTCGTCCGCCGAATACAGCTCGGTGCGGTCGATGGGGCGGATGTCGACGTCGATGCCCAACTCCGTGCGGGCGAGGTGCAGGACGGTGTCCCGGGTAATTCCCTCGAGAATGCTGTCTGTCATTGGGGGAGTGCACAGCCTTCCCTGGCGGACCATGAACACGTTGTAGCCGGCGCCTTCGGCAACGTGTCCGTTCTCCGTGAGCAGCAGCGCAGCGTTGTAACCGTTGCGCTTGGCTTCCAGCAGCGCGAGCCGGCCGTTCTGGTAATTGGCAATCGACTTCACCCGGGGCGGCATGGACCGGTCCGAGAGGCGGGCCCAGCTGCTGATCTGCACATTCAAGCCCGTGGAACCGAAGTAGTTACCCATGGGAATGGCCGCCATGAATACGGTGGAGGGTCCGGTGTCCTCCGGCTTGCCATCCTTGGAATCGACAAACACCTGGGCCCGCATATGCAGATTGCCACGCAGATCGTTGGCCCGGATAAGCCCCAGCAGCTGATCGCCGAGTTCGCCGATGTCCTGCGGGCCGTCAATCTCCACCACCCTCATGGAATCGATCAGGCGCTTCATGTGGTCGGCCACCCTGAACGCGTACAGCTGCTGCTCGTCCTCGCTCCAGTACGCGCGGAACCCCTCAAAGACTCCGACGCCGTACTTCAGCGAGGTGCTCAGCACATGGAGCCGGGCGTCGGCGTAGTCCACCAGCTCGCCATCGTGGAGCAGGTATTTCACCGGTTGTCTCTGTGCGGGCTGCTGGGTGGCTACTGAGGCTGCTGCTTCTTGGAAGTTGGGCATCGTGGGTTCCGTTTCTCATCTGTTCCGTGGGTGCTGGCGGCGTCGACAGCACCCCAGCTTCATCACGATCGGTACTTGCTCACTATATTGAAGACACTTGAGTGCTGTGTCAATGGCCTGTTTATGGCTGGCCGGGTCATGTGGAGACCATCGAGGGTCTCCTTGACAGGACTATGGAAGACCCGGCAGGAGCACAGTCACTTCCGGTTGGATCCCTGTTTTCCCAGAAAAAGAGTGCAATTCGTCACACTTGACGCTACAGTCCATTTCAATAAAGTGATGAGACTTTGATATGAGCCAGTTGCCGATCAAGGCCCGAGCAGGGAGCTGAACATGCCACAACCACAGGTCCTGAAGCAGGACGATCTTCAATACATTGCGAGTGGACTCATTGCGAGCTTTGGCGTCCACCTCGACCCCGTCTCCATTGCCGGCCGGCTCCACGCGGAGGCCTCATGAGTATCCAAGGTCTTCCGCGCACCTCACCCGGGCTCCGGGCGGTGGCGTGGGCCCGCCGCGGCCAGACCCTCCTGGTCAACCGTTCCAGTCCGATCATGGCTGCCATTGCGATGGTCATCATTGTCGGCCTGCCCCTTATGGCGTTGGTGGCCCCGCTGCCGCACGACCCCATGCGACCGGACACCGATGCGATCGGCATCGCGCCCAACGGGACGCACTGGTTCGGCACCGACGGAAACGGGATGGATATCTTCTCGCGGACCATCGAGGCCGCAAAGCTGGACCTGCCCGTCGCTCTCGCCGCCACAGCACTGTCGCTGCTGGTGGGCGTCCCTCTGGGGCTGTTTGCCACGAGCGGCAGGCTGGGCGAGGCCATCATGCGCGTCATTGACGCCTTCGCCGCACTGCCGATCATCGTGATCGCTGTCGTCTCCATCAAGCTCATGGGCGGCGGGGCAACGGACGTGGTCCTCGCGATCGCTATTGTTGCGGCGCCACGGTTCGTGCGCCTTTCCCGGGCGGCGGCCATGGCCCTTCGCTCGGCGCGCTACGTGGAGGCCGCGGCGGCGATCGGTTGCTCGCCGGTCCGCATCGCGTTTAACCACATTTTCCGCAACGCGTATGGCGTGGTCCTGGTGCAGGCAACACTGACGGCGGCCAACGCGCTGGGAACCATTGCCGCGCTGAACTTCCTCGGCGTGGGCGTGAAGCCGCCGACACCGACGTGGGGAGCCATGATCAACGACGGCGTCACCATGCTGATCCGGGGCGAATGGTGGGCGGCAGCATTCCCCACAGCCGCCATGCTCCTGGCCATCGGCTCACTCAATGTGATTGCCGGAGCAATCGAAACCAAGATCGAGCGAGTGGAGCGGGCACGATGACGACAGGACTTCATGTGCGGGACCTGGTGACGGAGTTCCACTCCCGGGATGGCGTCACGCGCGTCCTCCATGGGATCTCTTTCGACGTCGGCGCCAACGAAATCGTGGGCGTCGTGGGCGAATCGGGATCGGGCAAGTCCACTGTGGTGCGGTCAGTGGTCAAGCTGCTGATGCCGCCGGGGCGCGTCATGGAGGGCAGTGCCGAGTTCCACGGCCGGGATCTGATCCGCCTACCGGAACGGGAGATCCGCCATATCCGGGGCAAGGAAATCGGCTTCGTGGCGCAGAACCCTTTTAGTGCATTGAACCCGGTGGTGCGCATCGAAAAGCAGTTCGCGAACATCGCCAAGGCGCATGGGCTCAAAACTGTCGCCGAATCGCGCGGCCGGGCCCTCGGACTGCTGGCCTCCTCCGGGGTCAACGATCCGGAACGCGTCATTCGCGGCTACGCGCACGAGCTCAGCGGCGGCATGGCCCAGCGCGTGGTCATCGCCATGGCCTTGTACCTCAACCCCCGCTTGGTCATCGCGGATGAACCGACGACGGCGCTCGACCTCACCGTGCAGCGGCAGGTGTTGGACACCCTCGCCCGGCTGACGAAGGAGAGCAGCCGGTCGATGCTGATCGTCACCCATGACCTTGGGGTGGTGGCCAATTACTGCGACCGCGTCCTGGTGATGCACCGCGGCCGCATCGTTGAACAGGGTCCGGTGTCCGATGTGTTCGTCCGGCCCCAGGATCCCTACACCGTCTCTCTGCTCAATTCCGTAGTCCAGCCGAAGGCTATCTCAGTCAGCGCGGCGCGCCTCCCCGTTGGCTCAACCTTTCCCACCGAACTCTCCGAATCCAGGAGCATCTGACTATGCCCATCATTGAATTGAAGGACGTCCGGAAGACGTTCCGAAGTCCGCAGGGACTGCCCGTGGCAGCAGTAGACGGTATTTCTCTTTCCGTCGAACGCGGTGAGACCTTGGGGATCATCGGCGAAAGCGGCTCCGGCAAATCAACCCTTGGCCGCCTCATCCTCAGGCTCAGCGAGGCTGATTCCGGCATGATCCTCCTCGAAGGCGAGGATATCCGTGCGTTGTCGAAGGCGCAGCTGCGGAACCGGCGAAGGCGCTGGCAGATTGTCTTCCAGGAGCCGTTCGCATCCTTGAATCCGCGCCTGACCATCCGTCAGATTGTCGAGGAACCCCTGATTGTCGCGAAGACGTACGGATCCCGGGCCGAGCGCCTGCGACGGGTCGCGGACACGCTGGAAGAGGTGGGGCTCTCGCAGGAATTCCTGAACCGCCGCCCCGCCAACCTCAGCGGAGGGCAGCAGCAGAGGGTGGGCATCGCCAGGTGCCTCGTCACGGATCCCACCTTGGTGGTCCTGGACGAGCCGACGTCGTCGCTGGACCTTACTATCAGGGCGTCCATCCTTCGGATGCTCGCGAAGCTGCAGCTCGCGAGGGGGCTGACCTACGTTTTCGTCTCGCACGACATTGAGACGGTCCGGCACTTCTGTTCCCGCGTAGCCGTGATGCACCGGGGACGGTTCGTTGAAACAGGCACCACCGACGATGTTCTCTCCAATCCGCAGCAGCCCTATACGCAGGCCCTTATGTCCGCGGCAATGCCTCCCATCCCATACGCCCCTGAAGAAAAGGCGGCCATGGCATGATCCGCTACGTCCTGTCCCGCCTCATCATTGCCTTCGTGCTCCTCCTGGGCCTCATTACCCTGAGCTTTGGCCTGGTCTCCCTGCTTCCCGGAAACCCGGCAGTCGCACTGCTTGGCGAATATGCCACTCCGGCAGATGTCGCCCGGATTAATTCCCAGCTGGGCTTGGACAAGCCGTTCTGGGAACGCTATCTGGAGTACATGGGCCGCACATTGAGCGGGGATCTGGGAAATTCTTTCTTCACGGGAAGCCCGGTTGCGGGGGAGATCTGGATCCGTCTGCCCAATACCCTGGTCTACTTGGTTCCTGGCCTCGTGTTGGCGCTGCTCATCGGCATGGGAATGGGCACTCTGGCGGCCTACCGCTATGGGCGGGGAGCAGACAAGGCCTTCACCGCCGGCGTCTCGGTCCTGATGGCCATGCCGGAGTTTGTCCTGGCACTCCTCCTGCTGTTCATCTTCTACCAGCAGCTCCATCTGGCGCCTGCCCCATTGGGCATGCTGTCGAGCGCCGATATTCCGCCACCCAGGGTGACGGGATCCGTTGCAATCGACGCGGTGATCGCCGGGCAGTGGGGAACGGTGCAATCCATCCTCAGCAGGGCCGTCCTGCCCATCATCACCATGGGCCTGTTCTTCGCGGCTCCGTTCGGAAAGACCGTGCGGACTGGCCTCCTCCAGGTCCTGAATTCGCCCCAGATCGAATTCGCCAGGGCCTGCGGACTGAGGCCGTTGCAGGTGTTCCGCTATGCGCTGAGTGACGTACGCGGGGCGTTGATGACGTACATGGTCCTCTTGTTTGCCGCAGCACTCAGTGGCGCGGCCATCGTCGAAAGCGTCTTCTCCTGGCCCGGCGTCGGCGGCTGGTCTCTGGATGGTGTCCTCAAGGGCGACGTCCCTGTCATCCAGGGGTTCGTCCTCATCATGGGTGCTACGAGCCTTCTGGGCTATGTGCTGCTGGACGCCCTCATCACGCTCTTGGATCCCCGCACGCGCAACAACGTCATCCGTGGTGTGAAGAGCCCGTCGAAGGTGCGCCCCGCGGCGGAACCGGCCGTACAGCAGGGGTAAGAACCCGCGCCGCAAGAAAATCCTTGACAACCGCTCAATATTCAATAGATTGAAGTTATGTTCACTACATTGCATTCAGACAAGTTGACGGTCCTTGGCGGAAGCATTCCGCTCGACGGCCGAGTGAGCTGGGTTCCGCAGGGTGCAACAGGATTCCAGCCGTCCAACGCTTACCTCCTGACCGAAGGCTCATCCAGGCTCCTGATCGATTCCGGATTGGCCATCCACGGCAACCAGATCCTTGACGACCTGGCAGGGCTCATCGGCGAAGGCGGGGGAGTGTCCATCTTCTTCACCCGGAGTGAGATGGACTGTGTTTCCAACCTTGAGCCGATCGCCGGCACGTTCGACATCGAGCGGCTCTTCACCGGAGGGGTCATCAATCCCTTCGATGCCTTCGACGACGTGAGCCGTCTGGCGTTGCGGGGACGTCGCCACCAGATCGACGCCCAGCGCACCGAAGAGGGTGACTCCATGGCACGGACGGCCGAGATCGCGATAGCTCCCGGCCGCGTGCTGGAAGTCGAATCGCCCCTACTGCGCCTCCTGCCCACCTTCTGGGGCTGGGACAAGGAAACCGGCACTCTCTTCACCTCGGACACCTTCACCCATGGCGTCATGGACCGGCCGGACGGTCAGCGGATCATCGACTCCACGGTCGAGGACACCACCACGGTGGAACAGGTGGCCAGCCACCTGTATGCGAAATATGAATGGATCCCGCGCTCCACCTGCGAGCCCCTGAGGGAATGGCTCCAGGACAAGTTCGACACCCTTGACCCCGAGGTCATCGCCCCGTCCCGCGGCTGCGTTCTGAAGGGACGCGATGTGGTCCGGCGCCACCTCGATTTCATGCTCGACGCGCTCACCCCGCAGCTGGTTTAGGAGACCATCATGGAAGAACTACTCGTAGAAACAATGAGCAGCGACCTCCCTCGCAGCGTTGCGAACGGCGTCACGTGGATGAGCTCCTGCCTCCCGTTCCACCTGGCGGACCGTGTGATCCATGGCCACAACTCCACCTACCTCGTCCAGGGCGAGCACTCGTCCATCCTGGTCGACACGGGCAACCCGTCCAGCTGGCCCATCATTTCCAGCACGCTCGATGAGCTGTTGGACGGCCGGCAGCTGACCTATGTGTTTCCCACACACCCCGAGCTTCCCCACACCGGAAACCTTCCGCGGCTCGTGGAGAAGTACCCGGACATCCAAGTGGTAGGCGACATCCGCGACTACCACCTCTTCTACCCGCAGATCGTTCCGAACCTCCACGCAAGGGTGCCTGGAGACCGGATCGATCTGGGCGGGCAGGAGTTCATGGTCGTGGAGGCCCTCATCCGGGACCTGCCCAACACCCAATGGGGTTTCGCACCTGGAGCCGGCGTGCTCTTCACCGCCGACGGCTTCTGCTACATGCACCGCCCCGAGCTCGATGACGAAGACCCTGTACACCTCCCGGGCGAATGCGGATTGACCACCGGCGAGCTGCATGTGCCCATCGCCGTCGAGAACGCCGCCTTCTTTACCGGAAGCGCCCTGTACTGGGCCCGCTTCGCCAACGACGCCGACGCAGTCTATGACCGCGTTCTTCATCTTATTGATGAGATCGGCGTCAAATCCGTGGCCCCCACCCACGGCAACTTCATCAGCAACATCCGCGACGTGGAGCCCATCATCCGGGCCGGCCACAAACAGGCTTACCGATACGAAACTGTTCAGCCGTAGCTTCCCCAATAGACGGAGTCACTGTTATGAAACGTTTGCGTTTGCTCACCGGGGGCGCCGCTGTCGCCCTCGCCACATCCCTTGTCGCCTGCGGCGGTTCACCGCAGGCTGCAGTCAACCCGTCCATCGAAAGTGTTGTTGTTGCCGTCGGGGCATTGCCGGACAGCCTCACGCCGTCGCCATGGGGAGGCAGCGCCTCGCACGTGGTGCTGAGCGGACTTGGCTCGCAGCTCCTTGAGTACAAAGCGGGAGTCAGCGACGGCAAGACGTGCCCCACGCCGTCCACGGAATTGTCCGGTCGGCTGGCAGAGAGCGCCAAGCCCAGTTCGGACGGCACAGGCGTTGTGGTCACGCTCCGCAAGCTCACCAGTCAATTCGGGAACACGCTGTCGGCCGAAGACATTCGATGGAGCTTCGATATCGGCATGAAGCGGCAGCCTGTTATGAAGGGCACGCTCAAGAGCAGCGGCTTCAACGTGGACAACCTGGTCAAGGTGATCGACGAGCACACCGTCCAGCTCAACACCAAAGCACTGACCTCGTACACCGAAGAGTCCCTGCAAAACAACCTGTTCTACGTCCACGACAGCACCGAGGCCAAGAAGCACGTCACCTCGGAAGATCCGACCGCAAATGCCTGGCTGTCGAAGAACCTGGCCGATTACAGCGGCTGGAAACTTGAAGAATTCACGCCGGGCGCCTCGCTGACCGTGACGGCTGATCCGACATGGGAAGGTAAGCGCGGGACTGTGAAGCGCGTGGCCGTCAAGGCCGTCCAAAGCACCGCCACCCGCAGCCAGCTGGTCGAATCCGGCGAAGTCCAGGTGGCCAACGGCTTCGAGTACGACCAGTACAAGTCCCTGGAGAAGTCGCCGGGCGTCACTGTCCTCAACTGCGCCAGCCAGACCCGCGACACGATGATGATCAACACAAAGACCGGCCCGCTGGCTGATCCCAAGGTCCGTCACGCCGTCTCCATGGTGATCGACCGTGAAGCACTGATCAAGGGTGCGTATGCCGGCTTCGGCGAACCCGCCGGGTCCATCTTCCCCATGGTCGAGGATTCCGCAATCTACAAGTTCAACAAGGACGAAGCCAAGAAGCTCCTGGCCGAGGCCGGGTATGCCAATGGGTTCCCGATGACGCTCAGCTACAGTGCCACCCGCCCGGGCCCGGTGGCCGCCAAGTCGGCAGTCTTGCTCCAATCCATGCTCAAGGACGTCGGGATCGACGTCCAACTGCAGAACGTGGCCAGCTCGACCGACTTCTCTACGGCGCTGATCGAAGGCCGCTACCAGGCGGTGCTTTACTCCGAACCGATCGTGATCGCCGACCCGGCGTTCTACAGCTACGCCTTCTATGGAACAGGCGCCCCGAGCAACAGCACCGGCTGGTCCAACCCTGAGTTCGACAAGGCTCGCAGCGAACTTGCCGCCACGCCTGACACGGAGGCAGACAAGCGCACCACCCTTCTCAAGAAGATGGCCTCCCTGGTTGACGACGGGGCAGCCATCCTGTCGCTCGTCGAAACCAGGGGAGTGCTCGTCACCAAGACCGGACTGTCAGGGGCCGTGCCTCTGGCCAACGGCCAGATCTACTTCAACGCCCTCGGCCGCTAGACCGCCAGCAGTCCCGCGTGGTGCCGGCCGGCCGACGTCGAATCCGGCCGGCATCACCTCCAAGAAGAAGGAACCTCCCATGATTGAAATCTGCGGAAAGCAGGTCCGCGACACCCTGCAGGAACTGCTCGACCCGGCCACGACCGCCCTTGTGGTGATCGACATGCAAGAAGGTGCCGTGTACGCCGGCGGCGCAATCGGCGACTCCGGCCACGACCTCAGCATGATGCCCACCGTCGCCAAGCGCTGCGGACGGGCCATCGAGTCGGCGCGGAAGAACGGTGTCCCCATCTTCCATATCCGCGTCGAAAATCTGGCCGACGGCGGCAGCTCACCTGCCGCGTGGCTGCGGGCTCTGTACACGGCCGCCAACGGCCGGCCCATTGACCTGGGCAGGCTCAGCCTCAAGGGCGATCCGGCCACGGAGTTCTGTGCCGAGTGCCTGCCCGAAGACGGCGAGGTCATCATCACAAAGCGCCGCCCCAGCGCATTCGTGGGCACGGAGCTGGCGCTCCTGCTGCGAAGCCAGGGCATCGAATCCGTCGCCCTGGTTGGCGTCTCCACCGGCGGATGCGTCGAGGCCACGCTCCGGGACGCCGTCCACAACGACTTCTATGCCGTGCTACTCGAGGACGCTGTCGGCGCTTACGACACCGTCGTCCACGAATCTGCATTGACCGTGATGAGGGCCCGCCACGATGTCTGCACTCTGGACGAGGCAATCGCCGTCTGGGACTCGGCCAGCGCCTCCTAGGTGGGCCGATTCGGATACGAGGAGAGGAGAAGTCGTTGAATCCCCACACAGCCCAGGCAGCGCTCGCCGTTAACGGCGCCCACAGCCTCATCGGAGACCGCATCCATCGTTTGGGGGCAAACATCATCCTGGACGAGCAGGTGAGCTGGTGCCCGCAGGGTATCCGCGTCACGCAGCCCGTCAATTGCTACCTCATCAAAGGAAGCGCCGGCTCGGTGCTCGTGGACACCGGCATCCGGCTCCACGAGGTGGAGATCATCCGGCAGCTGGAAGCGCTTCTCGAACCAGGGGAACGGCTTGGCGTCGTGCTGACGCGGACGGAAATGGAATGCTGCCTGAACCTTCCCGCCATCGAGGCGCGCTTCGACGTCGAGTCCGTCTGGTACACGGGCGGAATCACGGTTCCGAGGACCACGGCGACGCCGCGGCGCATCATGGTCAACCCGGGGACGTCGCTTGAGGTGGAGGTCATGGACGGGCTGACCTTGGAGTTCGTGTCGCCGCTGATGCGGCTCCTGCCGACGCTGTGGATCTTCGATCCCGTCTCCAAGGCGCTCCTGACCTCGGATGCCTTCACACACGGCTCGTACGGCAGCGCAAAGGCGCCGGCCGGTTTGCACAAGTTCCAGTGGTTTGCCGAGGCCGATACCCGCGGCATTGCGCGGGACGTCGCAGAGGTCATCCGCGAACGCCACGTCGAGGCCATTGGACCGGGCTACGGCGAACCCTTTGTTGGCCTGGCCGAATCCGCTGCGGAGGCCACGGCATTGGCCGAGGCCATCAGGAAGGTGGGCATCCAATGAATCCCTACAACCACGGAGAGGAGCCCACCACGGGCCGCGTCCTCGCCGACGGCGTTCACTGGCTGGGCGGCTGCCTGTCGGCCAGCGCTGAAGGCCAGGAAGTCCACTACCACGTCTCGTCGTACCTCGTGATCGGCTCCCAAGCGTCGATCCTGGTGGACACGGGAGATCCGGCGCACCGGGATACGGTCCTGGCGCAGCTGGACCATGCACTGGGCGGGAGGCCACTTGACTACGTCTTCCCGACCCATCCGGAAATCCCGCACGCGGGCAATCTCCCGGTCTTGCTGGCCAAGTACCCCTCGGCTGTTGTTGTGGGCGATGTACGAGACTACGCACTCCATTTTCCGGAGTACAAGGACCGGCTGAGGGCCAAGGCCGCGGGCGAGTCACTGGATCTCGGCGACAGGGAGTTCCGCTTCTTTCCGGCGTACATCCGCGACTTGGAGAACACGCTCTGGGGGTATGACTCGGGTGCACGAATCATGTTCGTCTCCGACGGCTTTTCCTACATCCACGACATACCGGGTCCGGAGGACGAAGACGAGCCGGTACACCTGCCAGGGCAGTGCCGCTTGCTTTCCAGCGAGATGCCGTCGCCCCCCTCGGTGGAGCAGGCCGCCTACGGCACCGGACGCGCGCTCTACTGGACCAAATTTGTCGACGTCGGCAGGGCCTTCCAGTGCATTGAAGACACCCTGGAGTCCTATCCCGCCCTGATGATCGGGCCCGCGCACGGAAATGTTATTGACGACGTCGACAGCATGCTCAGGACCTCACTTGCCGCCCATCGGAAGGTCTACGAAGGACAGGCGTTGTGAAGTGAAGTCTCATCAATCTAATGAACAAGCAAGGAGAAGCCAATGCGGGACCTGATTGGATATGGGGAGAACCCTCCGGTTGTCACGTGGCCGCACGGCGCGAAAGTTGCTGTCTCCGTGGTGCTGAACTACGAGGAGGGCGCCGAGAGTTCCATTGAGGCCGGCGACGAGCGGGACGAGGACGTCTCGATCTTCGGCGGCTGGTCCGCCGACCCCTCGCGGCGCAGCCTCATGAAGGAGTCCTTCTTCGAGTACGGCAGCCGCGTGGGCATCTGGCGCTACCTCGGGATGCTGCGCGAGTACAACGTCCAGGCAACGGTAATGGCCTGCGGTGCGGCCCTTGAACGGAATCCGGACGCAGCCCTGGCCATGGTGCGGGACGGACACGAGATCTGCGCCCACGGCTACAAGTGGCGCGGAACCGTCGGAATGGAGCCGGAGGAAGAGCGGCAGGAGATCCGCAAGTCTCTGGCCGCAGTCGAGGCTGTTTCCGGAGTGAGGCCGGTGGGCTGGTACGTCCGGGAGGGCATCACCGAGAACACTCGGACCATCCTGGCCGAGGAAGGCGTGCTGTATGACTCGAATTCCTACGCAGACGACCTTCCGTACTACGTGCAGGCAGGCCCGAGCCGCCACCTTGTGGTTCCGTATTCGGGCGACACGAACGATGCCCGTTTCTGGGGCAACGGAAGCCTCGGCACGGGAGAGGACTTCTTCAACGTCTTGAAGGACTCGCTCGACTGCCTCCTCATCGAAGGCGAGACCGTGCCGAAGATGATGTCGGTGGGGCTGCACCTGAGGATCGGCGGCCGGCCCAGCGTTGCACACGGAGTGCGTAGGTTCCTCGAATATGCGCTTTCTAAGCAAGGGGTGTGGTTCGCGACCCGCGAGGAGATCGCGCGGTGGTGGATGGAGCACCCGCCTGTACGGGCCGACACTCTGCAGCCCGACACCGTCGCGGCCGAGGCCGCCTTCGAAGGCGCGGCATGATGCGCCCCGGCTCCAGCGGAACAGCCACGGTCAACATCGACCGGCTGGTGCACAACGTCCACGAGCAAGGCTTCACGGCCTTGGACAAGGTTGGGCTCAACGGTCAGCGCGACCAAGGCCTGGTCAGCACGCTCATCTCCCGGGATCTCAGCGGCTCCGACGATATGAGCGTCAGCTGGGGGAAGATCCTGCCCGGTCAACACCACCTGTGCCATCACCACCCGGACGCATCGGAGTTCTACGTCGTCCTGAGCGGAGCACCCATCGTCCATCTCGGGAGCACCAGCTACCGAGCAAAACCCGGCGACGGCATCTATATTCCCCGCGGAACCACGCATGGACTCACCAATGACAGTGAAGAAGACGTGGAGCTCATTGTGGGGGTCAGCAAGCCCGCGGACTGGCAGTTCGTCCCCGACGAGTGACCGCACCGGCACTTTGTCACCGCTCTTTCCCGCGCCACCACCTCCAGGAGGAACCTCCCATGACCCAGGAACCAGCCGCCGCCCTTGAACGCAGCGTCGGTATGATCACTGCCGATCCCACCCCCACTTTGCTGGCCCTCCTAGCCCACGCCACCGTGGACTTCCTGGTCCTCGATGCGGAGCAGACCGGGATCACCGTCCAGCAATGCAGCGATGTGGTGCAGCGACTGGCCGGCTCCGGGGTGAAGGTGGCCGTGCGTGTACCGGATTTGGAATGGAACACGCTCCTGGCCTTCGCCAACACCGGCGTGGCGGAGATCGTGCTGCCGCAGGTGCGGACGGTTGACGAGCTGGAACGCGCCTACGAGGCCACACGCTACGCACCTGAGGGATCACGTCCGCGGCAGGTGACGCCGGCCTCGGCCTTCGGCAGGGACTACTCCTTCGCCCCCGTGATCTCAGTGCTGTTCGAGACAGCGGAAGCCGTGGAACGCGTCAAAGAATTCGTTGGCAGCGACGCGTTCGGCGGGGGCTGGGTGGGCCCTACCGATCTCGCTGCCGACCTCCTTCGGCACGGGGATGAGCGGCCGGAGGCATTGCAGGAAGCCGTCCAGCGAGTTGTGGATGTGCTTGCCAGCGCTGGCTGCAGCATCGGACTTCCGGCACCCGGCATGGCTGCTGCTGCCAGCGTTTTCGATCGCGGAGCAGACCGCTGTGCCGTCTATTGGGAGAAAGAGCTTGCCTCTCTCCTAGCGGGCTACGTCGATCTGCGAGCCGCGTGAGTATCGTCGGCCAAAGCGGTGGGCTCGCCGAATTTAGGACGCCCAAAAAGCCTCCTGCGAGGAGTCATCTTCGATATACTGACGGAAACCCGAGGACTAGTGAAGGAGTCGGCGTGGACGGCACGGACACAGCAAGCAGCGAAGCAACCGAGTCCCTGGAACGCAACTTCTGGATCGCCCACCTCGGAGCCATGATCAAACACCAGCGCCTCGGCCGGTTCACCGTGGAGGAGCTCGCCGAACGCGCAGGTGTCAGCGCCGGGCTCATCAGCCAGATCGAGCGCGGAATCGGCAACCCCTCCTTTGCAACGCTCCTTCGCCTTGCAAACTCCCTCGAACTGCCGCTGGCCAGCATGTTCACGGATCCCAATGAGGGTCAGGACCACATGCTAGTCCGCCGGGCTGACCGCCGCCGCATTGAAATCCCCTCCCAGGGCATCATCATGGAGCAGATCGTTCCCGATTCGGAGCGCAAGCTGGGGGTCCTCAGCATGACCATTCCGGCCAATTTCGACGGCGCCCACGTTCCGCACTCCCATGAAGGCGAGGAATGTGTCATCCTCCAGACCGGCACGCTGGTGGCCACTGTCGGCGGCCAGGACTTCGTACTGGAAGCCGGCGACAGCCTCACCTACGACGCTTCCTACCCTCACTGGTGGAGTAACCACACCAATTCGGCCGCAGTGATGCTAGCAATCTCCACGCCACCGTCCCTCGGCAAGGCGCACTAAGCGTGGGCGTTCCCGGGCCGGGGACGCGGCTGGGAATTCTTGTCCCCTCGAGCAACTCGAACGCGGAGACGCTCACAGCGTCGATCCTTGCGGAGCAGCCGGATCTGGGCGTCCATTACAGCCGGTTCCGCCTCCCGCCGAGCCTTGTTGACACGGTGGACCTGGGTATTCTCGGCGAAGCTCCGGCATTGCTGAAGGACGCCGATCTGCAGGCCATCGCGTTCCACGGCACCTCAGGTTGCTGGACGGGGATCACCCGCGACCGGGCCCTCTGTGCCGAGCTCGAGGCAGTGTGCGGCGCGCCCGCGACGACCGCCTCCGTGGCCGTCGTCGAGGCCCTCGGCGCGTTGTCGGCAACGCGGATCGGCCTCGTCTTTCCGGGCCCTGGATCCATCGCGTCCCAGATACAGCGGGAGTACTCGCTCCACGGCATCGACGTGCAGGCGGTTTCGGTTCCGGAGGAGGTAATGAGCAACCCGGAGATCGCCCGTTTGGGCACCTCCGCCATCGGCGCCATCATGCGCCCGGCATTCGCGCACGGCCTCGATGCCGTGGTGTGCGTCGGCACCAACCTGCGCTCGGGCTACCTCGTGGAGGGGTTCGAGCAGGAGTTCGGCATCCCCATTGTGGACAGCGCCATCGCTACCTTGTGGCATGTGCTTCACCTGGCCGGCGTTTCACGCCCGATCCCTGGGTGGGGTGCGCTGCTCGCAGGGCAATAGCGACGCCGGTGGCCCTACGACGCCGCCGGTGATCCGTCCGTCGTCGTCTGCTCCGTCGTCGCCCGCTTCCAGGCGTTCACGATGTCCTCGCGCGTCGCGAACCAGACCGCCTTGCCGCTCGCATGGGCAAGGAAACGGTCGAGGGCAAAGGCGTACGCCGGCCGTCCGATGAGCCTAGGGTGCAACCCGACACTCATCACCGAGGGCCCGCCGCGGGGGTCGTCGAGCAGCAGCTCCAGTGCGGCGATCAGGTGGTTGCCGAACGATGTTGCGGTGGGGAACTGCTTGAACAGTCCGGAATCGTTGGTGTCGCCCGCGTAGGGCAGTACCGGGAGCCTCGGATTTTCCTGTCCAGAGCCCCAGTGCGGCATGTCGTCGTTAAAGCTGTTGGACTCGTAGGTGAATCCGTTCCCGGCGAGCACTCTGCGCGTACCTGGATTGAGTCCGTCCCGCGAGTACCAGCTCGTGGGGGCCTGGCCAGTACTGGCCTCGATCGCGTCGCGGGAGGCGAGGATGCGACGCTCCTCGGTGCCGTCGTCGAGGTCCGTGTGCGTGTCCCATTGGTGGCCGTGGTCGGCGATCTCGTGGCGGTCGCGGACGAGCGCCGCGGCGATGGCCGGGTTGAGTTGCAGCGCCACGGCGCAGCAGAAGGCGGTGGCCCGGACGTCGTGTTCCCGCAGGATCCGCAGCAAACGCCACACGCCTGCGCGGGAGCCGTATTCGAAGGCTGATTCCAAGGTCAGGTTCCGGGTAGTGGAGGCGCGAGCCGGAATCCAGTGCGCCCCCAGGTCATTGGCGTTGTCTCCGCGGGGGATGCTCCGCTCGGCGCCCTCCTCCACATTGATGACGAGGGAAACGGCCACACGGGCATCGCCTGGCCAGCGGAAATCAGTAGGAGTTTCGCCATATCCGACGAAATCCCGCTGCGTCGGTCGCATTGCCATCAGCTTCTCCTTCGGGGTTCCGACGCCGCACCGTTGCGGCTATAGTGAAGCGAACTTCGATATGATGAAACTAGCCGAGAGGGGAGCGAATGTCCACGCTCATTCGCGGAGGCACCATTGTTAAGGGGTCCGGGGACAGCGTCATCGAGGACGGTGCGGTGGTCATCCGCGACGGCCGCATTGCCGACGTTCTCGACCGCTGGGGTGCAGGCCGGGAGTTTGCCGGCGACGTCATCGACGCCTCGGGTTGCGTCGTGATGCCAGGCCTCATCAACAGCCACACTCACGGAGTGACCCCGGGTGCCCTGTTTCCCAGTGCGGCGCCGGCTTTGACCGCGGAGCGGTGGATGGGCAACCTGGACAGGCACCTCCTGGCCGGAACCACCACCGTCCTGAGCCTCTGTGGCTTCGCGTCCATGGACGATGTGCGCGAGGCCGACCGCCGGCACGCCGTGAACGTGCGGGGCGCCACGACGCACATGCCGCACTGCCTGCAAGCAGCGGCAATGGCAGACGGCCAGGGACTGACGGCCGAGGCCCGTGAACTCACCGTTGAGCGGATGCTCGATGACGGTGCTGTCGCCATCGGGGAGCTGGGCGGAGGGCAAACGCTGGGCGGGGGAGGTCAGGATCTCGTCTATATCCCCGCGGCGATCCACAAGGTTGCCGGGATCCGCATCACCATCGACCAGGCGAGGCGCATCAAGGAAGCAGTGCTGGGCCGGTTCATCGATGCCAGTGCGCTCAACGTGGTTGCCCTGGCCGAGGCGGCCAAGGAGGCCGGACTCGCGGAGGCATTCACCGCATCTCAACTCGCCAAGCTCGTCACGGACTCTGTGATGCCTTCGTTCGTTCCGGCCATCGAGGGGATCCGGGAAGGAGTCCAGGCGGCGGCAAAGTTCGGCGTGCCGGCCATCGTGCACAGCGCCTCGGCCACCGCCGGCGTCCTGCGGGAGCTCATGCTCGAGCTGGACGGCAGCGGGACCACCGTGATTTCCGCGCACGCAAACCACCCCTCCCACACCCCCGACGAAGCTCGCGAGCTGGCCGTCCTGGGCCGGAAAATGGGCTGGCCTGCCGAGGCCTCGGTGTTCGATCTCCTGCACCGCAAACACACCGTCACCACGCGCGAACACTGGGATCTGCTACTTCGGGAACCGGACCTCATCTCCGTCATCGGCACGGACTACGGGCACGACGGCGACCACGACGAGTTGATCACCGCCGTCCAGGACATCGCGGCACACGGACACCGCTCGTTGGCTGGCGCCGTCGCTATGGCGACCTCGGCCGTGGCGGGGCTCATCCCTGGCATCGCTCCTGGAAGTGGGCGGCTTGAGGTCGGCCGCATCGCGGATGTAGTTGTCGCCCGCGCTGACGATTTTCGCGACGTGCGGTTTGTCCTGGTGGACGGCGTCTGCGTGGTTCGGGATGGACAGCTGACACCGGAGGCTCACCGATGAAACAGTCATTGGACCGTTGCCCAGCACTGACCACTGAACAGCTGGTGGTCATTCGCGAGCTGGTGGGCGACGCAATCGCCCGTGAGGACCTACCGGCTCTGGAAGCCGCGTACCGGGACTTCAGGGCCGGGATGGATCAACTGAAGGCGTCCTTCGAACAGCTGACCCGCGCATCGGATCAGGCCGGCGCGCCGCACACGGCGGTGAATCCGTGACCGAACCGTGGGAGCTGGGCGTCGCCGAGGCGGCTGGCCGCATACGACGTCGAGAGCTGTCGGCGGTTGAGCTTCTCGACTCCGTCTTGGATCGGCTCTACGGCACCGAGGACTACGCCCACGCCTGGTCGTACGTGGACGAGCGAGGAGCCCGCGAGGCGGCCCGCCAGGCCGACGGGCAGACTGCTAGGGGTCAGTTCGGCCGCGGCCTCCACGGCGTTCCCCTGGGTGTGAAGGATGTCATCGACGTCCGCGGGATGCCGAGCGAAGGCGGCTCCGACAGCCTGCGGGGGAACGTCGCGAAGGACGACGCCCGCGTCGTGCATCAACTGCGGGCCAGTGGTGCCGTGATTCTCGGCAAACTTCAAACACATGAGTTCGCCTTCGGCCAAGGGAGGCCACCGTCACGCAACCCCTGGGATCCTGAGCGGTACGCAGGTGGCTCCAGCGTTGGATCCGGCGTCGCAGTCGCCGTGGGAAGCATTCCCGGGGCCCTTGGCACGGATACCGGCGGCTCGGTCCGAAACCCCGCATCCGTCAACGGCGTGGTGGGACTCAAGCCCAGTGCCGGCGTCGTGTCTTCCTCCGGAGTCCTGCACGTCAGCCACACGATGGACCATGTCGGGCCGATAGTCCGGTGCGTCGAAGATTGTGCGGCACTCCTTGACGGCATGGTGGAACCGCAGGCGCTGGCCCGGCTCGGAGGACCGGTGTCGGCCCGGATTGGGAACCTGCCTGCTCCGACAAGGCTTGGCGTTGACCGCCGGATGTGGTCTCAATGGGGAGTAACTCCCGGGGTCACGTCCACGGTGGAGAACGCCCTGTCCGTGCTGGCGGACCTGGGGATGGAGGTCGTGGAGCTGCGGCTCCCCGAACTGGACCTGGCCCTGCATGCCAGCGTCGCGATTTCACTCTCGGAAGCTGCGGACCACCACCGGGAGCGGCTGGGGCGTGCCTCCGGGCAGTATCTGCCCGGTACCCGCGTCATGATCGAAACCGGTGCCCTTGTGTCCCGGGACGATGTCCGTCTGGCCCGGCAGGTCCGGACGTACCTCCGAGCGTTCATACCCGAGGCCATGGTCCGCGCCGGCGTGGCCGGACTGGTTTCGCCCACCCTCCCGGCGATCGCACCGTCCGCGTCCTCGATGATCTCGGAGCTCACCGGCTCCACGGGCGAGGACTCCTTGGCAGCTGCCCTGCGCATGCTTTCCGCTGCGAACCTCACCGGTATGCCCGGCGTCAGTCTGCCTTGCGGCTTTGCGAATGGGCAGCCCGTTGGAATGCACATCATGGGACTTGAACACTCCGATGCCACGGTGCTCGCGATCGCTCGTGCTTACGAGAGCGCCACCCAGTGGTGCACGCACGTCCCGGTGCGGGTGCTGCCTGCCGTTACCGGCACGGGAGTCGAGGCGAGCAGGAAGGGCCGTGACACGGGCAACATCCGCGCTTCGGAGCCCGCCCCTAAAGGTGGCTAGTTTGAGGAACTCATTGACTCGACGGTCATCGCGACGCACATGCCAGGAGCAGCATCGTGGCCGCTCAAGCGATAGCTTCAGTGAGGCCGCCAAGTTACCCGGCGCAAGGAGGGGAGCTCAGGTGGGCCTCTAGGAGTGGCTGGAAAGGGTCGAAAAGGGGTGTGTACAAAGTACACGCTTCGGGCTTCGGACTGGGGCGTACCGGGGCCGGATCGGGCCGGACTCCGCATGTTTCCGCGGTTGCCCAGTGCTTGCAAGGGCTGGAATGCAGTTCGAGTCCCACCTCGGGCACGTGTTTTCCCTGTTCAGGGGCTCGTGGGCCTCTGGTGTGCACAAATTGTTCACTGATGGGCCCCTTCAGGGGCCCATTTTTGTTGGTTGGCTGCCTCCTCCCGTGTTTGGGTAGCGGCGTCACTCGTTATCTGTTCATGGCGGGGAGTGCCGCTCACTGCATGACCTGACGCTGCAATCGCTGGGGCGAGGAGTCCGTTTTACTTTTTCGCGTACTGCGGCGGCAGGCCCGAAAGAATCCGTGCTTCGTCGACGTATCGCGCGTGATCGACTCTTTTCCGTGCAGCATGTGGACGTGCTGAAACAGCTGATCGATGAGAAGTAATGAGACGTGCCAGATGGCCCGGCCAGCAGCCCCGCGCCCGACTCAAGTTCCGCCGGCGGTCCTTGGCCGAGGCGCCGACCATCCATTGCATCGTCTCGGAATCCATACCGGCCAAGTCCTCGCCGGCGAGATCCCGTGGATCCGGAACGCAGCCAAGGTCTTCCCAGTTCAGGCCCTGCATGCGATCGGCGTCGGCTCGACAGCAGTCAGGTCTCGTTCCCTGGCCATGCAGCCGATGCTAGCGCGACTACCATGCCTTCGAAAGATCTCAATGCCCCCCTGGACGGGCGTTGGCGTCCACAGGAAATTTTCGAAATTTAGTTGACACATGGAATCTAGAATCTAGACTCTAGAGAAGCGTCCAATGGAGGGCGCAGCAGAGAGGATTTCGATGTCACTTGCACTTGCCGCACTGTCACATGCTCCGTCGTTTGGAAACGTTGACCCGGGCGGGACGATTTTTGCCGAGATCAACGAAGCGATTGCCGGTGTACGGTCCTTCGTCGAGGACTTCGACCCAGACGTCACCGTTATCTTCGGCCCCGATCACTTCAACGGCGTCTTGTACTCGATGATGCCTCCGTTCGCTATTGGGGCTCAGGCAGTCGGCGTGGGGGACTATGGGACCTCGGAAGGTCCGCTCCCGGTCGATTCGGAAGTGGCACGTGAGTTGCACGCGCTGACCATCGCGCAGGGGATCGATATCGCCCGTTCGGAACGGTTGGAGGTCGATCACGGCGTGATGCAGCCGCTGGAATTCCTCTTCGGTGCGGGATTCACCCGTCCGTTCGTGCCTGTTTTCGTCAACGCGCTTGGTAAGCCCCTCACTCCCATGTCCCGTATTCGGATGATGGGTGAGGCGATCGGCCGGGCGGCCCAGCAGCTGGACAAGCGCGTTCTCCTGGTGGCCTCGGGCGGCTTGTCGCATAACCCCCCGATCCCGGTGTATGACGGTTCGCCTGAGCCGATTCAGCAGCGCCTCGTTTCTTATTCGCCGTCGAAGGCGGACCGGGCTGCCCGCGAGGGCAAGATCATTGAGGGCATCCAGGCCATTGCGGATGGCCGCGCCTCGAGTGCACCGCTTAACACTGAATGGGACCAGAAGCTGCTCGACGTGTTCCGTTCGGGCTCCCTGACCGACGTCGACAACTGGGATAACGAGGAGTTCATCGCCGAAGGTGGCAGTGCCGCCCACGAGATGCGGTCCTGGATTGCAGCTTTCAGCGCCCTGTCCACCGCGGGCGACTACAACCTGGTGGTCGATCGGTACTGGCCCGTCCGGACCTGGGGCGCCGGGTTCGGCATCACAGCGGCCATCCCCAACGCAGTATGAGCCAGAAGACAATGTGGGAGCAGATCGCGGATCTGCCCCACACCCTTGAATACGTGCAGGTGGGGGAGTGGAACACCCGCGTCCTGTCCGTCGGCGCGGGGGAGCAGACACTGGTGCTCCTCAACGGCACGAGCGGCCACATCGAAGCGTGGACCCACAACATACGGGTGCTGGCCCAGACGTACCGGGTCATCGGATACGACTATCCGGGGCACGGCTATTCGACGCTCGCCGACGCCGACCTGGAAATCCCAGACTATGAGGCACATTTGCTCGGACTCCTCGACGTCCTCGGACTGGATCGGGTGCACCTCATCGGGGAGTCCCTGGGCGGCTGGATAGCGATCAAGTTCGCTGCGCACCACCCTGAGAGACTGCGAAGCGTTGTCCTCAGTGCACCCGGCGGCCGAATGGTCAGCAACAGCTCGATGGCCCGGGTGAGTCCGGTGAGCCGGAAGGCTGTCGAGGAGCCGACGTACGGGAACGTCAAGGCCCGACTGCAAGTGGTCATTCACGATCCTGAACAGATCACCGACGAGCTCGTCGAGGTCCGTCGGGCCATTTATGGGCGCCCCGGCTTCATCAAGTCAATGGAGCACATCATGGCGCTCCAGGTGCCTGATATCCGGGCGCGAAACCAGGTCACCGAGGAAGATTATGCGGCCATCCCTGTGCCGGCATTGCTCGTGTGGACCGACCACGAGCCAACTGGTGGCGTAGCGACGGGCGAGTCTATGGCGGCAGCAATACCGGACGGTGAATTCGTGCTGATCCGCAACGCCGCCCACTGGCCGCAGTGGGAGGACCCGACCAGCTTCAACGACAAGACACTCGACTTCCTCCGCAGAAAGGCCTGACACAGATGTCGGACATCATCACGGAGATCGCTGGAGATCTCTACAACGCGCGCACACTGCGCACCCCTATCGAGTTTGTGCGCCATCGACTGCCGGACAACGACAAGGATGCGGCCTACCGCATTTCCGAGCTCGTGACGCAGCGGCGGGAAGCCGCAGAAGGCCGCTATCGCGTCGGCCGCAAGGTGGGCCTGACCAACCCGATCGTTCAGCAGCGCGCCGGGGTGGACGAGCCCGACTACGGGATCATCCTCGACAACATGACGTTTGAGTCGCCGATTGAGCGGCCGGCGTCGGCGTACTTCCACCCGAAGATCGAAGCGGAAATTGCCTTCGTCCTGAAGTCCGACATCCTGGATTCGGACCTGGCCTCAGTCGAAGCCGCCATCGATTACGTCACGCCGGCAATGGAGCTGGTGGATAACCGCTACTTCAGCTACAAGATGGGCATCGTGGACACGATCGCCGACAACGCAGCCTGCGAGGGTATTGTCACCGGACCGGTTCGCATCCCCTATGGCGAAATCGACCTCAAGCAGGTCGAAATGGTCCTGTACCGGGGAGAAGAAGAACTGACGCGCGGCATCGGCGGGAACGTTATGGGCGACCCCATCAACGCGATCCAGTGGCTGGCCGAAACCTCCCTCAGGATCGGCAAGCCCCTCCGGGCGGGCGAAATCCTGCTCTCCGGGTCCATTGGGCTGATCGTCGACTGGGACCCCAACGTGACGTACACCGCCAAATATTCACACGGGCTGGGAAGCGTCGTCGCCCTCCTGACGGAGGCCGTCGATGCGTGAGATCACCATGGAAACGCGTGTGGCCATCGAGCAGCTCATCTCGGAACTGCTGTGGCGGCTGGACCACGGCAAGGCTGACACCACGTGGGAGCTGTACACGGAGGACGCAGTCACCACCGGACCGCTCGGGAACATGGATGGCCGGGACGCCATCAAAGCCTGGGGCGAACGCCGCGCGAAGATTACCGGCGTCGTTGGACGACACATCATTGGTGGCATTCGGCTGGCATGGGTGGGTGAAGAACTCCACGGCTGGACGCAGTACATGACGTTCCGGGATTCCTCGGAGAACCCGTTGATGCCCGCCAGCGTAGGCGAATTCCGCGAGGTCTACCGGCAAGCCGACGGCGACTGGAAGATCGCACGGCGCGAGATCGCGCCCATCTTCGGCGGGCTGAACGCCGCCGCCCATGCGAAGCGGCTCGCAGAAAGCACAGCCGAATGAAGTGGGACAGCCGCGGCGGGCAAGCGCCGGCGCTTTTGCACCAGGCGCTTCCGTCCCTGTCGGTGACGGAGTGGGCTCTGGCTGCAGGCTACGACGGCGTCGTCGTGGACCTCCAGCATGGCGAGGTCGGGCTGGAAGCGGCGTGCACAATGTTGCGCGCTGCGCCCCGGGATTCGGCGTACACCTATGCCCGGGTGGGAGGTCTGGATCCGGCCCCCATCCTGCGGCTGCTCGACAGCGGTGCACGCGGGATCATCGCACCGACCATCGAGTCCGGGGAACAAGCGCGCATGCTCGTGGAAGCGACCAAGTATCCGGGGGTGGGGAACCGGAGCCTCGGCCCCAGCCGCCCCAACCTGTACCCGGGCCAGCCCTACACCGAGGCGGGGAACCGCGCGGTGTCTACGATCGCCCAGATCGAAACGGTCGCCGGCGTCGAACACGCGGAAAGTATCATCACCACCCCCGGGCTCGACTCGATCTATATCGGTCCCGCGGATCTCGCAGTCTCCTACGGACTCCCGGGGAGGGGGGACTGGGAGGACGGTCCCGTGCGCGACGCCATCGTGTACCTGTCCACGTTGACCAGGGCGCAAGGCGTCACGCTGGGCATCTACTCAGGATCGAGCGCCTACGCCGCTGACCTCTTGGACCGGGAGCTTGTCGACTACGTCGGCCTCGGCATCGACCTTATCTTCCTGGGCCGCGCGGCTCAGGACTCCATCAAGACCCTGAGGGGTACAAAATGAGCGACCGCAAGGACGTTATTATCATCGGAGCGGGCCCGGTCGGATTGACCCTCGCCAACCTCCTTGGACAGTTCGGCGTGAGCACGGTGGTCCTGGAAGGCCGTGACGAACTCATCGACTACCCCCGTGCAGTGGGCATCGATGACGAGGCGCTGCGGACCATGCAGACCATCGGGCTGGTGGAGAAGGTGCTTCCGCACACCGTCCCGGATCAGAAGATCCGGATCGTCAACGGCGACCGCAAAATCCTTGCGGAGATCAACCCCACCACCCGCGAGTTTGGCTGGCCCCGCAGAAACGGCTTCATCCAGCCCCTTGTCGACAAGGCACTCCTGGAAGGTCTCGCCCGGTACCCGCACGTCGAGGTGCGCTTCGGCAGCCAAGTGAGCGCCTTTGCCTCAGATTCCGACGGCGTGACGGCCACCGTCAGTACCGCGTCGGGCGAAGAACAGGTCACCGGCAGCTACGTCGTCGGCTGCGACGGCGGCAGGTCCATGACCCGGCAGCACCTTGGGCTGGCATTCGAAGGCGAAACGCGGTCGACCCGCGGACTGGTCATCGACGTCGCCAATGACCCCATCGGCACCCCTCATGCGGTTTTTGGCGGGGATCCAAAGCGTGGTTACGCGACACTTAGCCTGCCACATGGAATCCGCCGCTGGGAATTCACGATGTTCGAGGGTGAATCTGAAGAGCTTGCCGAAGACGATGCGTTCGTCTTCGACCTCCTTGCCCCGCACGTGCCCGATCCCGCTGGCCTGAACATCATCCGCCGTCGGGTTTACGCCCACCACGCCCGTGTAGCCGAGAAGTTCCGCGTAGGACGATTCCTGCTGGCCGGCGATGCTGCCCACGTCATGCCGGTGGTTGCTGGCCAAGGCTGGAACTCCGGCATCCGGGACGCGCTGAACCTGGGGTGGAAACTCGCTGCAGTGGTTCAGGGGAAGGCCAGCGACAAGCTGCTCGATTCCTATGAAGGTGAACGGCGTGAACACGTCAAGGCCATGGTGGCGTTGTCGTTGAATATGGCGAACCTCGTCACCGACCACAACAGACTGCGCACGGCGGTCCGCGACATGGCAGCGGCCGTAGTAGACAAGATGCCGAAGGCCCGCGCCCGGCTCAACAGCCAGGGCTACAAACCGATGCCCAAGTACGAGCACGGCGTCGTAGTTCCGTCCGAGCTCCCCACGTGGAAGGCGTTGCCTGATCGGGCGGATGCCCCGCGGGCAGTTGGCACGTTGTTCCCGCAGCCCACGGTCCGGAACGAGGAAGGCCGTTCGGTCCTCCTGGACGACGCCACCGGCCAGGGATGGCGGGTCATCGTATGGAACAACGATCCACGGGCGTTCGTCAGCGAGGCTGAGGCGCAGACGCTGGCAGGTCTCGGCGGAACCCTTGTGCACGCCGTGCCGGCCACGCAGCTGACGTGGGCGAAGGCTGCGGCAGCGCCGGGGGTTCGAGTGGTTGGCGACGAAAGCGGCCTGTTGAAGGCCTGGTTCGATGAGAGGCCCTTCTCGGCGATCGTTGTGCGGCCCGATCACGTGGTGGCCGCCGAGTGCATCGCCCAGGAACTGAACGACGTTCTCAAGAAAGTATTCAGCGTGGCCGACGTCACATTGGACTATCAAAACGCATAATAGGTTTAAGAATGCATAATTCGTTGACAAAGACTTAATCAAGAAATACTGTTGCTGCAACTCGTCAGTACAGGCGGTAGGCGGGAAGGCCCGCGCAGCATTCACTCAAGGGAGAGCGAATCTTATGAACATCAAGACAACCCATGCAGCGGCCGTTGGTGCCATGGCACTTGCCCTGACACTCAGCGGCTGTGCCTCCGGCTCTGTGGACGGCAGCGCCTCCACGGCGGCCGCGAGTGGCTCCGCCGGGCTCACCAAAGTCAACTACGGACTGTTTCCGTCCAGCACCGTTGCAGCGCTCCAGGTTGCCATCGACAAGGGCTACTTCGAAAAGCAGGGCATCGACCTCAAATTGGTCGTGGGTGCGGGCAGCAGCGCGGCACAGTTGCCCGCTCTGGCAACCGGGGAGCTCGACTTCATGCTGGCCAGCCCGGTCACAGCCCTGACGGCAACCACGCAGGGCCTCGATGTCCGCATCGTTGACGGTGTTACCCAGAACGATCCCAAGATCGTGGAAGACTCCACTGCCGTGGTTGTTGGCGCCTCCTCGGGCATCAAGAGCGCCCGTGATCTCGAGGGCAAGAAGGTCTCGGTCAACGCACTGGGCAGCATTGGAGAAATCGGCATCCGTGAAGCCGTCGCCCAGGATGGCGGGGACCCGAAGAAGGTGACGTTCGTCCAGTTATCTTTCCCCGAGGTTGCAGCTCAGATTGAAGCCGGCCAGATTGACGCCGGGATGGCGGGTTCGCCCTTCATGCAGCAGGTGGTGGGCAAGGGCGGCCGGGTGGTCAGCGACTTCATCCATGACACGGGCCTGGGCGCGAATGAACTCGTGACGATCTCCAGTGGCAAGGTCGTGGACGGCAACGCTGACCTGGTGAAGCGGTTCCATGCAGCCATGAAGGAAGCTCTGCCGTTCCTGACTGCGAACAATGACCTGATCCGCGCGGCAATGCCTGCTGCACTCGGCACCGATCCGGCCGCCGCGGCGAAAGCCCAGCTCTCCCTCTACAACGCGGACGTCTCGAAAGAGACCATCCAGTTGTTCGCAGATTTGCTCGTCAAATACGGCATCGTGAGCACCAAGCCAGACGTTGACACGGTGATCTGGAAGCCGTAACCCCGCTGTCGGGGCCGCTCGTCGGCCCCGAATGCCTATTGATCGCAACAACTGAGAGCAGAACAAAACCGTGGAAACGCAAACTCCAACCCTGAGCAGCGTGGCTGTGAGCACCCTGCCCACGCGGGAGCACAGAGTGCGTCGTGCTGCCCGGTGGACTGCTGTCGGGCCCTACGTCCTGGGTGTCACCGGCATCCTCGCCGCACTCATCGTCTGGGAACTCTACTCAGCCTTTGGCCCGGTCAGTCAGCACCACCTGCCACCGCCGTCGGTGGTGCTTCCAACATTCTTCACCAACCTGACCTTCACCCAATTCTGGCTGACCATGGGGCAGACGATGTGGGCGTGGTTCCTGGGGCTCGGCATCGCCACCCTTGGCGGTGTCGCAGTTGGCCTGCTCATCGGATCCAGCAGCTTCCTGCGGTCTGCGACGCACACGACTATTGAGTTCCTCCGCCCCATCCCGGCCGTGGGACTGATCCCATTGGCTGCACTGCTGTTCGGACCGAGAATCGGCGCCGAGCTCATGATCGTCGTTTACGGTTGCTTCTGGATCGTCATGATCCAGGTCCTGTACGGCATCACCGATATCGACAAGGTGGCAAATGACACGGTTCACACTATGCGGATGACATGGCTGCAACGGGTCCGCCACCTCGTACTACCCACGCTTTTGCCATACCTGATGACCGGCATCCGGATCGCGGCCACAGTCGCACTGATCCTCGCGATCAGCTCCGAGCTCATCGTCGGCACGCCGGGGATCGGCCGGGCAGTCGCCCAGGCCCAGCTTAACGACAACCCGCCAGCCATGATCGCCCTTATCCTCACAGCGGGCCTGCTGGGCATCCTGGTAAACCTGATGTTCCGCTTCATTGAGCGCAAAGTGCTCTTCTGGCACAGCTCAGTCCGTTCGGAGGTGGCGGTATGATCGTCTTCAAACGCCTGGGTATGTGGTTCGGCCTGCCGGCCATCCTCATTGTTATCTGGTGGGCGGCTACGGCCCAGGGGGTGAACTTCTTCGTCCCCAAACCAGACAAGCTGGCCAGCACGTTTGACAAAGTGTGGTTCAGCGAAAAGTTCTTCACAGACGTTCTGCCCAGCATGGGGCGACTGTCCATCAGCCTCGTGATCTCCATTGTGCTCGGGGTGGTCGTTGGGATTGCGATTGGGCTCTCACGGAACTTGCGCTGGCTTCTCGAGCCACTGCTCGAATTCATCCGGGCGGTACCCTCAACGATCCTCATTCCCGTTCTGCTACTGCTGATCGGTATCAATGACACGATGAAGGTCACCGTCATCGTCCTCGGCTGCCTCTGGCCCATCCTGCTGAATACTGTGGAAGGCGTGCGGTCCCTTGATGAAGTCCTGACCAATACCGCCCGTGTCTACCGCCTGCGTGGATTCGACCGCATCCGCTACCTCGTGCTGCCGGGCGCCTCACCGCTCATCATGGCCGGCATCCGCCACAGCCTCGCGGTCGGCCTCATCCTCTTGGTCGTCTCGGAGATGTTCGCTTCGACCGACGGCATTGGCTATTCGATTATTAACTTCCAAAACCGCGTCGCGATCCCGGAAATGTGGAGCGGCATCGTTCTCCTGGGAATCATTGGAGTGCTGCTATCGGTAGCTTTCCAAGCGATCCAAAAGCGCGTTTTGAGATGGTACTACGGTCTAAAGGAGGCCTCGAATGACGGCTAACAAGTCGGAAGTCCGACTCAGTGTCCAGCAGTTGCGCAGGGTCTATGGTGTAGGCAGCCGCAACGAAGTAGAGGCCGTACGGTCCCTCACCTTCGATCTGCATGCCGGCGAGTTCGCCTGCCTGGTGGGGCCGTCCGGTTCGGGGAAAACGACGCTGCTCAAATGCATCGCCGGCCTCCTGGACCCCACATCCGGCGACGTGGTGCTCGACGGCCGGCGCGTTGCCGGCCCTGCCGAGGGCATGGCGGTGGTCTTTCAGGAGTACAGCCGCAGCCTGTTCCCGTGGCTGAGCGTTGAAGACAACGTCGAGCTGCCGCTGAAGACCTCCGGGGTGCCCAAGGCTGAACGCAAGGCACGTGTCAGTGAGGCTCTCGAGGCCGTCAGTCTCTCCCACGCGACCAAGAGCTACCCGTGGCAGCTCTCCGGTGGCATGCAGCAGCGCGTCGCAATTGCCCGTGCTGTCGCCTCCAACCCCAGCGTGCTTCTGATGGACGAGCCCTTCGCAGCAGTCGACGCGCAAACCCGCGGCGAGCTCGAAGACCTCGTCCGCGACGTCTGGAAGCGCCTCAATATGACGATTCTCTTTGTGACCCATGATATTGACGAGTCCGTCTATCTTGCGGAGCGGGTGCTGGTGCTCTCGAGTTCGCCGACCATCATCCAGGCCGACCTGCACATTGACCTTCCGGACGTGCGCAGCCAGGCTGACACCAGGTCGCTGCACCGCTTCGGCGAACTGCGCCATCAGGTCTACGAGGAAGTCCAGTTCGCCAAGATCAACCCGGGCGGCGAACGGGCGACGGCCCGCGGGGAGTTGCGTTCATGAGTCCCCGGGCCGGCGCTGACGTCAGCACTAATGGAGCCGTCAAGCCGGAAACGGGCAAGCGCCGCCGGGTCCACCAGTCCACGCCGGAAAATGAACGTGCCATTCTTGAGGCAGTCCTGCAGCTCGCTGTCAAGGTGGGCTACGAGGGCACCACGATGGCTGAGGTGGCCCGCGTCTCCGGTTTGCCGATCGGCTCGGTCTATTGGCACTTTGAAAACAAAGAAGGCTTGTTCGCCGCGCTGATCGACTATTGCTTCGAAAACTGGAAGACGCGTCACCGGGGACCGGAAAACAGGGTCATTCTCCGTACGAGCATCGCCGGATCTGCGGCTAATTCCGCCGACCCGGCGAACGCGCAGGAAGCATTCTGGATCATTGGACTGCTCTTTGCGTTGGAGAAGCGGTTGGCGGGGAACGCTGCACGCCAGAAATACCTGGAGGTGCGCGAGGAGATGTACGAACTTATGGTCCAGGCTGTCACGCCGGGGATCCCCGCTGCAGCCTTGCGGGTGAAACCGGACCTCGCCCGTAAGATCGTCATGCTTGGCCGGGCACTGACGGACGGTTTCTACATATCGGCATCCGCGGGGGACGAGATCGACTTTGCCGAGGCGGCGGAGCTCTCTGCGCTGGCCATGGAGAAGCTCGTCCAGCACTACGCCGACCTCGGGGCTGCGGCGGATCAAGCATGAGCGGTTCGGGCCGGGTGGCCTTGGTGATTGGCGGCGGCCGCGGCATTGCGGCCGCCGCGGTCCGCGCGCTGGCCGGCGATGGGTACCGTATTGCCGCGCTTTCGCCTTCCGGGAGCGCGATGGAGCTGGCCCGCAGCCTGGGCGGGGTTGGAACCAAGGGTTCCAACCGGTCCGTGGCGGACCTAAAGGCCGTCACGGACTTGGCGCTGACCACATACGGACGCATCGACGTCGTGGTTAATAGTTCCGGACACGCTGCCAGAAAACCTGTGCTGGAGATCAGCGATGACGAGTGGGCAGAGGGTTACGAGATGTACCTTCTCAACGTCATCCGCATGAGCCGAATCGTTACCCCTCACATGGTTGCCGCAGGAGGTGGGGTGATCGTCAACGTCTCCACGAGTTCCCCCTTCGAGCCCAACCCCAACTACCCGGTCTCAGGCACGTTCCGTGCGGCGCTGGGTACCTTCACCAAGTTGTACTCCGACGAGTACGGACCTTCCGGAATCCGGATGAACAACGTTCTTCCAGGCTTCACCAAAGAGGATCCGAGCACTGTTCCGGGGGAATGGACCAACCGAATACCTTTGCGCAGGGCTGCCAGTACGAAAGAGGTGGCCCGCGTCATCCGGTTTCTCGCCAGCGAGGAATCCAGCTACATCACAGGCCAGAACATCCGAGTGGATGGCGGCGCGTCCCGCTCCGTTTAGGGGCCGACGCTGAAAGAAAGGTTTTAGCTATGTCACTTGGTGTGATTACCGAAATGGGTTATCTCGCAATGCGGACCCGCGACTACGATGGGTCGCTCGAGTTGGCGACTGACGTCCTCGGTCTGCGCATGACACACAACGACGACAACAGGGCCTATTTGTCCGCGGCGGACCGTCACCACGAGCTCGTCTACGTGAAGAGCGAGGAGGACGGCATTGACCATATTGGCCTTGTCGCCGACAGCCCCGAGGGTTTGGAGATCATCCGAAAGCGCCTTGAGGCCGGAGGGTTTCCGATCCTCACGCGGAGCCCCCTGGAACGGGAAATCGGTGAGGGCTTCGCCGTCCTGGGCCCGGAGGGATACGTCTATCACGTCTATGTCGGCATGAAGGCGTTCCGGCATGGTCCAGCGTCCTTCGGGCCGGACCGCTACGGCCACATCAACATCCACCCCCAGAATCCGACGGCGATGAAGGACTTCCTGGTGGAGTTTTTCGGCTTCAAAGTATCCGACGTCATCGGTAAGGACTTCGGCTATTTCCTGCGCTGCAACCCGGACCACCATGGAATCGCGCTCATCAAAGGACGCGGCACACTGCACCACCACGCGTGGCAGACGCAGTCCGTGGCCGACCTTGGACGACTCGCGGACCGCTTGTTTGCCCGGGGCCGTCGTCTGATCTGGGGCCCGGTCCGTCACGGCGCAGGCCACAACATCGCCGCATACTACGTCGAGCCCAACGGCACTGTAGTAGAGCTCTACACGGACCTTGAGCAGATCCACGAAATTGATCGTCCTCCCATCGAGTGGAGCCAGGACGACCGGACGTGGTTCAACCGGTGGGGCGTCTACAACGGCGAAGATTTCCGCTCACATGGGGTCTTCCCGGTTTCCATGGGCTAGCGGTCGCCGTGCCGTTCCTACTCCTGGGACGGCGCGGCCTCTGCGGCGGCGCGGAATTCAGCGTCTTCAATGATGTCGATGGTCCGCATGTAGTGCTCACGCAGCAGTTTGGTGGCCGTCGGCGCATCCCGCGCGATGGTCGCCTCGAGGATCGCACGGTGCTCGGCCTCGATGTCCCGCGATTGCGCACGCTGATCCGGGGCGGTCCACAGCCGATAAAGGGCGGTGGCTTCACCCAAGGTTGCAGCAAAGTCCTGCAGCAGTGGGACAGAGCAGGGTTCCAGCAACTTTGCATGGAACGCCTGGTGGGCGAGGAACCATTCGGACGTGATGTGGTTCGGATCTTCAGTCCCTCGGCGTGGAGTCCGTTCCAGCCGATGGTGGACAGCGAGGAGGTCGGACTCCCACGTGACGTCGCCTCGCTCGATGGCCAGTGTCAGACCGTATTCCTCCACGCGACAACGGAGCTCGCCCAGGCCACGCAACTCTTCCAGCGTGTATTCCGAGATGAAAAAGCCTCGGTTGGGGCGGAACTGAAGGAGTTTTTCGCCGGCCAATCGCACCATGGCTTCGCGGACCACTGTGGAGCTGGCGCTGTATCGCTTGGTCAGTTCGCCAACCTGCAAGTTGGTACCGGGGGCCCATTGTGCAGCGAAGATATCGGCCCGCAGCATGTCGCGGACCCCCACGCTAATCGTCTCTGCATTCGCTTGTCGTGCCATGGATTAAGACTACACATACGCACTGACCATTTGAAAGTGCGTTATTGACCGGAGAATGCATTCTGCGTACAGTTCAAGCAACACCAAGATTCCCCGACGGCGAATGCCGTCGGCACCAGAAAGGACTTACATGCGCTACGCCAGTTACCTCACCCCGGCAGGACAGCCCACCTGGGGTCTGGAGATCGACGGCCAGCTGTTCGACCTGGGTCCCAGCGGCGTCAATCTTTCTCCTTCGCTTCAGTCAGCGATTGTGGACGGACTACTGGCCACGACGCCGGAATCCGACGGTGCGCCGGTTCAGGAAGTGGAAGGAACCCAGTTCCTCCCCCTCCTGGCTGCGCCCGGCAAGGTGATCTGCATCGGTGTCAACTACCGCAGCCACCGCGAAGAGACGGGGCGGGCAGACGTTGGAAAGCCGACGGTGTTCGCACGTTTCTCCGACACGCTTGCCGCGCATGGAGCCGACTTGCCGATTCCCAGCGAGAGCGACATGTACGACTACGAGGGCGAGGTCGCCTTGGTCGTGGGAGCTCCCGCGGATCACGTCCGCCCGGAGGATGCATTCAAAGTCGTCGCCGGCTACGCCGCGTTTAACGATTTCAGTGCCCGTGACTGGCAGCGCCACACGGGACAGTGGACCCCCGGGAAGAACTTTCCGCTCAGCGGCGCATTTGGCCCTTACTTCATGACTGCCTCCGAGGTCGGAGACGTGACCGAACTCGTCGTTGAGACGAGGGTCAACGGAGAAGTCAGGCAGCGCGCTGCGGTTGCGGACCTCATCTTCGACATTCCCGCGATCCTCGAGTACGTGACGGCATTCACCCCGCTGTCCCCGGGTGACGTCATTGTGACCGGCACGCCCGGAGGCGTGGGACTGTTCATGGAGCCGCCGACGTTCCTCGCCCCGGGCGACGTCGTTGAGGTTGAGGTCGGCAAGCTGGGTACCCTGCGCAACGTTCTCGTCGCCTAAAGATGCGTGACGTTAATGCCATGGACCACTTCGATGTCGCGGTTGTCGGCGCCGGGCCGGTGGGACTGACTGCGGCGCTGCTGCTCGCCGACGGCGGCGCCCGTGTCGCGCTGCTCGACGCCGCCAGCGCGCCGATGGACCTGCCGCGGGCCATCAGCATCGCCGATGAAACCTTTCGGACCATGGACCGTTTGGGCCTTGCCGATGCGCTGAAAGAGGAGTCGCTGCTGGGCACCGGGAGCCGTTATTTCGGATTGAACGACAGGCCCCTTGCCTCGTCGAAACCGGCTCCTTCCCGCATCGGACACCCGGCCAAGTCACAGTTCGACCAGCCGGTGCTGGAAGACCTCCTCTGGACAAAAGCAAGCAATGACGAGCGCATCTCATTTCTCACAGGTGCCCAAGTCAACGCGATCGCCCAGGACAAAGACGGGGTCACCGTCGGTTTTCACTCCGAAGCCGGCGACGGCACCGTGGCTGCCTCATGGCTGATCGGAGCCGACGGCGGCCGCAGTTTCGTCCGTGAAGCCCTGGGCATTGACCTGGTCGGATCAACCCAGGAGGAACGCTGGGTTGTCATCGACCTGCTCAACGTGCCCGAGGACCGCGAGCCCTACGCCGAGTTCCACGGCAACGGGACGCGTCCCTACGTTCTGGTCCCCGGGATCAAGGGGCGGCTGCGCCTGGAGTTCATGCTTTTCGACCACGAAAACGCGGACGAGATGACGTCTCCTGCACAGATTCTTGAGCTGTCCCGGCCCTTCCATCCGCGGGTCGGACCGGAGGATGTCAGGCGCGCCGTCGTCTATGTCGCCCACCAGCGCATCGCGCGTACCTACCGCTCCGGCCGTTCCTTCCTGATCGGTGACGCCGCGCACCTTATGCCGCCCTTCTCCGGGCAGGGGCTAAACGCCGGGCTGCGCGACGCACTCAATCTCAGCTGGAAGCTGTTGGAAGTGCTGCGCGGCGCTGGCACGGACCGCCTCCTGTCCACCTACGAATCCGAACGCCGCACCCATGCAGCGAAAATGGTGAAGGTGTCGCGCCGGACCGGGGCCGTCGTCATGGCTGTGGGCGCAGTGAAGACCAACGTCCGGGACATCGCCTTCCGCACGGTCAGCCTCATTCCCGCCATTCATCGGTATCTGGGCTCAATGCGTTTCATCTCACCGCCCGATTACCGCAACGGCGTCGCCATCAAGGCGGGACGGGACGTCGATCGCCGGTTGGCGGCATCGGTCGGTTTCGCACTGAGCCAGCCGTCGGTGACCGGCCCGGACGGCGCGACGACGCCGCTCGACGCCCATCTGGGCGACGGCTGGTCCCTGTTGACCCTAGAAGCCGTAAGCCCGTCAGCGCACAGGCCGGATCCGTTCTGGTCCCTGCTCGGCGCCCGCCGGCTTGGACTGGCAGGCACGCAGGTTCCGCCGGCTGGGCAAGACAGTGCTCCGCTGCTGCTCGACGCCAGGCGGGTCCTCGCAGTCCCACACCTCGGGAAACCCCACACACTGGTGGTTCGTCCGGATCGCTACGTCGCAGCAGTGTTCACCGACGACAGCGAACAGTCAGTCATCCAAAGTCTGCGTTCGTACGTCAATCCACTCTCACGTCGATAACAATTTCAAGGAGTCACGAAATGCCCAGCATGCAGGAATCGCGGTCCGAAACCGCCCGGTTCGATGATCTCTATTGGGAACCTCGCGCGGACCCCATCGTCGAGGACGATGGCTTTTTGGCGAGGATCATCGCGCAAGCGGAACTTCCCGTGCTGCTCGTCGCGATCGCGGCGGCGCTCGGCGATACGTCGTCACTGAGCACCGACCTGCAACCTCCGCTGAGCCCGGTGGACACCCAACCCCATCCGCACGGTGGCATGTCGGCCGATCAGCAGGAACGCGCAAGGGCGGTGGCGTTGGCCGGGTTGCGCGAGCTCCGGGACAACGGGATCACGACAGTTGATCTGCTCCCGGATGAGATCATCACAGATCTCCTGAGTTTCCTCACGGCGGGGCGTGAGCATTGGTACGGTTCGCTCAAGCATGAGCTTGACCTCGCCGCGGACAAAGGTGGAGCGCCGCAATGGCATTTCAATGACGTAGCTGATGGTCGCGAGTTCCCCGTGCTCATCGTCGGGGCAGGGATCGCCGGTGTAGCTGCGGCACACAGGTATAAGCAAGCTGGGGTGCCCTTTGTCGTCGTCGAAGACGCCCCAATGCTGGGTGGAACGTGGGCCAAGAACTCCTACCCGGGTGTCCGGCTGGACACCCCGACGTTCGGGTATTCGTACTCGTTCGCTCAGCGGGGCGACTGGCCCCACCAGTTTGCGAAGGGAGGGGACGTCCTCGACTACGTCCGCGACGTCGCCGAGCGCGCGGGAATCGTTGAGGATATCGAGTTCTCCACCCGGCTGAACCGGTTGCGCTGGGACGAACGGGCCCGCAGGTGGGCGGCCACCACCCGGGATGCCGCCGGGAAAGAGCAGACCAGGAGCTTCGCGGCCGTCGTGAGCGCTCTCGGTCAGTTGGACCGCCCTCACATCCCTCACTTCGAGGGCATCGACCAGTACAGCGGTGTGACCATGCACTCACAGGAGTGGTCACACGAGGCGGACTACGCGGGAAAGCGCGTGGCCGTTATTGGCACGGGCGCCAGCGCCTACCAGATTGTGCCGGCACTGGCAGCGGACGTTGAGAAGCTGGTGCTGTTCCAGCGCACCGCACCCTGGATGCTGCCGGCACCGAACTATCACGATCGCGTCACCGACGCTTTCACATGGTTGCGACGCAAGGTGCCGCACTACGCCCAGTGGAACCGGCTGTGGGCGACGGTCCAGGGTATCCCCGGCCGCTCGCACACCGTGACGGCAGAGGAAGGCTGGGCGGGCGCACCCTTGAGCGTCTCCCGCAAGAACCATGAGGTCCGGGAGGTGCTGACCGGGCTGCTCGCAGCGCAATTCGCGGAACGCCCGGACCTGCTCGCTCATGCTGTTCCCAACTACCCCCCGGGCGCAAAGCGGATGCTCCGTGACAACGGGGTGTGGGCCGCCGCCCTCAAATCCCCGCACTCAACGGTTGTGACTGCGGGTATCGAACGGTTCTCCGAGCACGGGATCATCGACAATCTTGGCGTGGAGCATGAGGTCGACATCGTCGTTTTCGCGACCGGATTCAAGCCGTCGGACTACCTCGACGAGGTGGAGGTCATCGGCCGCGACGGTGTGGAGATCCACGACTTCTGGAAGGGCGATGCGCGAGCCTACAACGGCATCACGGTTCCCGGCTTCCCCAACTTCTTCCTCATCTACGGCCCCAACGTCGGAGGTGTCGTCGCCGGGAGCCTGCACTTCATGATTGAACGTGCCGTCGAGTTTTCCCTCAAGTCTGTTTACGAGATCCTGCAAAGGGGTGTCTCCGCCATCGACGTGAGGCCCGCGGCCCTGGACCGCTTCGTGGACTGGATCGACGCCGGCAACCGCCGGATGGCCTGGGGGCAACCCTACGTGCACACGTGGTATCAGAACGCGCACGGCCGTGTTTCGCAAGTCTGGCCCTACACGAACGTGGAGTATTGGCAGATTACGGAGGCGGTCAGCGAGAGCGATCACGAGTTTATTGCGTGAACCCCATGCTCAAGATTCCCACAGCTCAAGGTGCCGTGCGCGCGCATCTCCACGCAGGAGTGATCGATGCGCGGGGAGTGCGCTACGGGTCTCCGGGGACTGATCCCCGGTTCGGTGAGATCGAAGCGATTTCGTCAGGCGAAGTACAGAGTCCGCCGATAGCCTTCCCACAGACGCCAGGTATGCTCGACAACTTGCTTGGGCCAGCCCTCAGCGAGCTTGTGCAGCAGGAAGATGCGTTCACGCTTCGGGTCCAGGCGCCGGCGGGTGCCGACGGACTCCCTGTCGTGTTCTTCATTCCCGGAGGGGGCTTCACGACAGGCTCGGGCGAAAGCCGATGGTACGAGTCGCCAACCTTCGTGCGTGACGCGCGCATCGTCCTCGTCACGGTGAACTACCGGCTCGGCGTGTCGGGGCACTTCGGTCCGCTCGGGGACCCGGCAGAGTCCACCAAGCCGGTACGTGATCTCCAGGCCGCATTGGAGTGGGTGCGAGAGAACATCAGCTCCTTTGGCGGGGATCCCGGGAGAACAACGATCGCGGGAGATTCTGCGGGGGCGTGGTACGCATACGCGCTAAGTACCGACCCCCGCATGCGCGGTTTGGCCGCGCGGACCCTGCTGATCAGCATGCCTCGGTTGGCACCGCTGCCCGTGGACATCTGGCTTCGGCATCGGGCGGCCGTCATCGACGCCGTGGGCTCAGAGACGTCTCTGCTGACCGCGCCGGTCGGGGCGCTACTTGCCGCGCAGGGACGCGCCCGGGCCGGCCTCCAGGCCTTTCCCTACATGCCCGCGGAATCACAGGAGACGCCAAGCGACCTTGCACGTTACGCCTCCTCCGCCCAGAGAATCCATACCGACGCTGTCCTTCTCATCACGACAGCCGAGGAGTCTGCCGGCTTCCTTCGTAACCAGCCGCGCACAGATTATTCGAAGGCAGACGTGGAACGGTTTATCGAACGGACATTCACGGACCCGGCACGCGTGGCGGCCTTTCTACAGGCCGATGACGATCCCGATGCCTACTTATGCATGGTACGTGCCGCGACGTTGGCGCAATTTCGTACTTCCGCACTCGAGATCGCTACGAATGCGCCCGTCTCCGCCCAGGTCGTGCGGCTGGATCATCGGAGCAAGCTCGAGGCAGCCTACGCGCCACACTGCTTCGTTCTGCCGTTCATCTTCGGTGACGTCGCCCAATGGCGCGATTCCCCGATGCTCGACGGCGCTTCGATGTCAGAATCGGCGCGGGTAACCGCCGCCATGCGAAAGCTGGTGACTGATTTCGTTTACAGGGGAGTGACGACGTCCGATCGATTCGACCCTCTTACTCCACAGACACTCAGGCTTGATGCTGACGGTATCCGCCTGGAGCCGGCGCTCGAGGCCGGGCTGGGCGTGCGCGAGACTGACAGTAAATAGGCCACCGGTTGGAGTGCGGTCTTAAAAATCGTTGAGTCTTCCCCGATCAAGGGATGACCGACACGGCAAGGCAGTGAAAGCCGCAACAAGGTAAAGGATTCCTAGCTATGCATGCAGAGACAGAATGTCTCCTCGTTACCATTCACGCTCGAAGAGAATTGGATGCCGCTATGGACCAGGCTGTCGATCTTTTGAAGCCCGTAGCCATCTTCAGACAGGTCGGCATCTCGGTAACGCGCTTGGCCCCTGGCCGCTACGAAGTGTGTCTGAAGGGCGACATCCCACCGGGCACAACGATGGAAAGCTGGGGCACGTTCCGCAGGCGGGCAGGCGGAAGGTCCGGCCATTCACGCTACATCTAAGAGGAGAGCAAAGTGACACGTATAGGAATCGTGGCCGAGCTAGGTCGCGAGACAAGGGTGGCGGCGACGCCAGTCACCGTCAGGCAAATGGTGGAGTTGGGCTACGACGTCGTAGTCGAGAAGGGTGCGGGGGAGGCGGCGTCCTTCCGCAATGACGCGTATGCCGAAGCGGGTGCGCTCATTGTGGGTGCCGATGAGGCGTGGGGCAGCGAGGTGGTGCTCCGGATCAACCCGCCCACCGAAGAAGAGATCGGCCGCCTGGCCGACGGGGCGACGCTGATCGGGTCGCTGAGCCCGGGTCTGCGGCCGGAGCTGGTGGAGGCGTTGGCGGCACGTCCGATCACGGCGCTGGCGCTGGATGCGGTGCCCCGGATTTCGCGGGCACAGTCCATGGACGTGCTCAGTTCCATGGCGAACATCGCCGGGTACCGGGCCGTGATCGAGGCCGCGCATGAGTTCGGGCGGTTCTTCACCGGCCATGTGACCGCGGCGGGCAAGGTCCCGCCGGCGAAGGTCCTGGTCGCCGGCGCCGGCGTCGCGGGACTGGCCGCGATCGGGGCTGCGAGCAGCCTCGGCGCGATCGTCCGCGCGACCGACCCGAGGCCCGAGGTCGCCGACCAGGTCAAATCCATCGGCGGGACCTACCTCAAGGTCGAGGTCGCCGAAGAAATGAAGTCCACCGACGGATACGCCAAGGCCACATCTGAGGCGTATAACGCCCGGGCCGCGGAGATCTACTCGGAACAGGCCCGGGATGTGGACATCATTATCACCACCGCACTGATCCCGGGCCGTCCCGCGCCGAAACTGCTGACAGCCGAGGACGTGGCGGGCATGAAGTCCGGCAGCGTCATCGTGGACATGGCCGCCGG
This sequence comes from Arthrobacter sp. P1_D4, assembly GCF_056406115.1. Taxonomy (NCBI): domain Bacteria; kingdom Bacillati; phylum Actinomycetota; class Actinomycetes; order Micrococcales; family Micrococcaceae; genus Arthrobacter; species Arthrobacter sp. P1_D4. The sequence continues at coordinate 97,648 of NZ_JBFUAU010000010.1, forward strand.
GCAGGGCGGGAATGTCGAAGGCTCCGTGGCCGGGGAACGGGTGGTCACGGACAACGGCGTGGTGATCTTGGGTTACACGGATCTCCCGGCCCGGTTGCCCGCCCAGGCCTCCCAGCTGTACGGGACAAACATGGTGAACCTGCTCAAACTCCTGACCCCGGACAAAGATGGGCAGCTGCGGATCGACTTTGACGATGTGGTGCAGCGCTCCGTGACGGTGGTGCGGGAGGGTGAGAAGACCTGGCCCCCGCCCCCGGTCCAGGTCTCCGCCGTACCCGCGGCCACGGCTCAGGGCCCGGTAGCGGAAAGCACTGCGCCGAAGAAGAAGGCGGGCCTGAGCGCCGCGGGCAAGGCGGGCTTGTTTGCTGCGGGCATTGCTGCGCTGTTCCTGGTGAACGCGGTGGCTCCGGCGCCGTTGCCGCAGCACTTCACGGTGCTGATGCTCTCGGTCGTGGTCGGTTTCTACGTGATCGGGAAGGTCCACCACGCCCTGCATACCCCGCTGATGTCTGTGACGAACGCGATTTCCGGGATCATCGTGGTCGGTGCGCTGCTGCAGGTCACGTCGGACAACATCGTGATGCAGGTCCTGGCCGCTGTCGCGGTGCTGCTGGCCAGCATCAACATTTTCGGCGGGTTCGCTGTGACCCGGCGGATGCTGGCGATGTTCTCCCGTGGTGGGAAGGCCCGTTCATGAGCGCCGTCATTGAAGCAGCAACAACACTTACGAGGAGCCTTACCGTGTCTGACACCGTCTCCGGTCCGTTGACCGCCGACTCCATTGCCGGGGCGGCCTACATCGTCGCGGCCCTGCTGTTCATCCTGAGCCTTGCCGGTTTGAGCAAGCACGAGAAGGCCCGGGCAGGTGTCGTCTACGGCATCACCGGGATGGTCATCGCCCTGGCCGCGACCGTCTGGCTGACCGTCCAGGGCGCCTGGGGGTCAGGTAACGGCCTGACCGGGCTGGTGCTGCTGGTGGCCGCGGTGCTCATCGGCGGGGCCATCGGGCTCTGGCGTGCCCGGGTTGTGGAAATGACCGGGATGCCGGAGCTGATCGCGCTGCTGCACAGCTTCGTGGGCCTCGCCGCGGTGCTGGTGGGCTGGAACGGGCACCTGGACGCCCCGGACCTGTCCCCGGAGCTGATGGCTGTCCACCATGCCGAGGTGTTCATCGGCGTGTTCATCGGCGCGGTGACCTTCACCGGTTCGATCGTGGCGTTCCTGAAACTCTCGGCCCGGATGAAGTCCTCACCCCTGATGCTGCCGGGCAAGAACGCGATCAACCTCGGCGCCCTGGCCGCGTTCATCGCCCTGACCGTCTGGTATGTCAACGATTCCCAGCTGTGGCTGCTCATCGTCGTCACCATCCTCGCCCTCGGGCTGGGCTGGCACCTGGTGGCCTCCATCGGCGGCGGCGACATGCCCGTCGTCGTGTCCATGCTCAACAGCTACTCCGGCTGGGCCGCAGCCGCCGCAGGTTTCCTGCTGAACAACGACCTGCTCATCATCACAGGCGCCCTGGTCGGTTCCTCCGGTGCGTACCTGTCCTACATCATGTGCAAGGCCATGAACCGGTCCTTCATCTCCGTGATCGCCGGCGGCTTCGGCATCGCAGCACCGTCAGCGGCGGACGCGGAATATGGTGAGCACCGTGAAATCACGGCCCAGGCAACCGCCGAGATGCTGACCAACGCCTCGTCCGTGGTCATCACCCCCGGCTACGGCATGGCCGTCGCCCAGGCCCAGTACCCCGTGGCTGAACTCGCGCATCAGCTCCGCGAACGCGGCGTGAACGTCCGGTTCGGCATCCACCCGGTCGCCGGGCGCCTGCCCGGACACATGAACGTACTCCTCGCCGAAGCGAAAGTCCCGTACGACATCGTCCTGGAAATGGACGAGATCAACGAGGACCTCGGCGACACCTCCGTGGTCCTGGTCATCGGCGCCAACGACACAGTCAACCCCTCCGCAGCCGAGGACCCGTCCAGCCCCATTGCCGGCATGCCCGTCCTCCGCGTCTGGGAAGCAGACAACGTTGTGGTCTTCAAACGCTCCATGGCCGCCGGCTACGCCGGAGTCCAGAACCCCCTCTTCTACCGCGACAACTCCCAGATGCTCTTCGGCGACGCCAAACAACGCGTCGAGGACATCCTCCGCGCGTTTTGATGGTGGCCCCATCGCCGGTCCACAACATAACCGGCCCGCAGTGACCAGGGTTCATGTGGCCCGGACCAGAACCTTGAAAGATGAGAGCAGACCATGCCGAGACGTCAAATTCCACCGCCACGCATTCAGCAGGAGGCGGTCAAGCCACCTTTGCCGGAACCGGCAAGGAGAAGTGCGGGGCCAGCGCGGACCAGAGGCATTGAAATTGACGCGTACGATTCATTGCCCTGGATCGGTCTCCACCACAGGCACGAGTTCTTGCTCCACCACAGGCACGAACTGCTGGAGCTCAACGGCGAGGGGCACCCGCATATGGCTAGACATAGTAGTGACGGTGATACCGAATGAGACCGCCTCGAAGAGCCGGGCATCCGACGTCCTCCATCGGCCATTGAGCGAGAAGGCTGCGGCCCGTCCTTCAATTATGCAAGATAACGGCGGTGTTTAAGCGAGACGACCGTCAACCTGATGCCCGAACCATGCCCCACTGCCTGCAATGGGCTGTCACCTTGAGCAAGGAACGAGACGTGGGGAGTGCTAAAACGAGGGGGTCCACGTGAACAATACTCCGGGCGAGAAGGCAGCCCGTCGACCCAAGGGTATCGACGATCCCGAAGGACCGTTCACACACCAGATGCATCCGGCGGTGCCGCCCCGCATGCGTTCGTGGGAGAGCCCCGAAAAGGAGCCCGCGCTCTGGGGCAGATCGACAAGCCGGGCGAGAACTCAGCCACCAGATCTGCGCATTCTCAAGACGATACGAGGCGGTAAGGAGGCAAACGCGTGGGCCGCCGACTACCTACGTCAGGCGATCCGACCCGACTCGGGCGATGGCAATTACACCATGCTATTTCTCTGGATCAAGTTCTGGTCAAATGGAGGCGGTGCCAGTTTGGCGGAACTGAACGCTTTTCTCCAGGGTTTGCAAGAGATATCAGAAGCTGACTCGCTCGTGTTGGGCCTCGTCGTCCACGAACTCCAAAGCCCCTGAGTCCATGGTTGTGCGTCGGACCCAAAGCGTTAGGTCAACTCGCGGGTATAGGACTTCTGAAGCAGGCGCCATGCCGCCGACAATTAATGCCGATAATGGACCTTCCGTCGTTCTGGGGACCCGATGGACTAGGCCGTGCTCCCGCGCAGAGGGGTTCTGGTCATGCGGGGCTCCATTCATTCCGCCATGAGATGTAGGAAGGAGGTGCAACACCATGGCGCTCGTTGATTCCCAGTCTTCTTATAGCCCGGATGTTGGTGCTCGATCGAGGCCGAGCCCCGGCCCCGGCTCGGGCATTTGGGTTAGACAAGGCGGAATGACGGCGCGGATCAGACCGGCTTCTCCATTCGGACAGGGCTGCGGCCGTTTTTCTGGTTGTTGCATGAAAATGGTCAAAGAAGAGGGTGTGCACAATGTGCACACCTTGGGCTTCGGATCGGGTTGTATATCGGCCGGACTGGGCCGGATTGGCGATGTTTGCGGGGAAGCGGCGGAAATTCAAGGGCTGGAACCCGGTTCGAGTCCCACCTCGGGCACGTGTTTTCCCTGTTCAGGGGCTTGTGGGCCGCTGAGTGTGTACAAATCTCCTTTTATGGGCCCCTGCGGGGGCCCATTTTTGTTGATGCCCGTTGCGGTCTGGCGGCTCCTCCTCTTGCCTTGGACAGCGGTGTTGCTGCTAACTCCTTCATGGCCGGGAGCGCTTGGAACTGCATGACCTGCTGCGACTTCGGGATCAAAAACTCTATGGTCATCCCTGTCGGCAGCCAGAACTCCAGGGAAATTTTCGTTGTGTCCTCGGCAATGTTCTCGAGCAGCGGGCAGGAGCCGGGCCAACCTATCGCGTTTGGTGACGACAAGGGGCCTCGCCGGCTCGAACAGCCGCCACGGCTTTCGCTTGGTCCTGGCCGTTTCTTTTTCCTATCGGTCAGCCATTGTCGAAATAGATCGGGCCCCCTGGGGACACCCAGCCAAAAAGCGCATTGCGTGGCGCTGTCAGGTCCTGTTCGTTGGTGGAGATCCGGGCGTAGCCCGATGATCTGCGCGGGCAGGGGTGCAACTGTCGCGATTGTCCAACCTGAGCGGGACAGTTTTGCGGGCGGGGATGCGCGAATCCAAGTTTCCAGTATCTGTATCTGATTTCTCGCAGCGCCAGTGCGGGCGGACGGTGTCGCGGTGGGGGATCGTCTAACGGGCGGTTCGCAAACCTGGAGCCGGCCCACCGATGTCATTTTCCGAAGTCGTCTGCACGGAACGTCACGAGTCCTCTGCACTACAGGAACAGCTCATCTGGGGCGGGGCGGGTCGAGCAAGGATCCAGCGGGCCCGCAGCCAAGTGTTTCGGGTGCATGCCACAATGAGGCCCATGACTCGAATCCTCATGATCGGCATCCACGCGCGAGCCCTCGACTATAGCAAGCTGCCTCTTGGCCTCGACGAGGCCACGATGACCGAACGGATCGAAGCGGGGTTCGGGGCCACTACGGCCGCCGGCTTCGACGCCGTCAACTGCCTGATCGGCACCTCCCCGGACGAGGCCGAAGCAGAGATCCGCTCGGCATTCGGTCGTGATCGTTTCGGCCTCGTGATGATCGGGGGCGGCATCAGGATGATCCCGGAGTACACCGAGCTCTTCGAACGGATCATCAACGTGTGCAATGCGGAATCGCCCGGAATCACCTTCTGCTTCAACACATCGCCCGAGACGACTCTGGACGCGTTGGAGCGTCACGCCCAGCCGTGAACGTCTGCGACGCGATCCGGTGCGTCGACTAGCCTCGGCGTTTCGTGTCGGCATAAGATGCGCCTCTGCTCACGTGCGGCTGCGATGTATTGGGAATAGGTGCTCGCCTTACGGGCACTGTTGCGACACGGAGCGACCAAAAAACGCCGCCACAGAGCGACCAACTCCACACAATAAACCCTGCCGTACATGGGCATCCTGATCTGAGCAAAAATTTGTGCACGGTAAGGACTGGCTTACGGGCGGTACATCGTCACTTCCGCCGGCTGAGATCCTCAGCTATCCGTTCGGGAAGCCGCCGCTGCAGCACATTGCTCCACGCGACCAGGGCGAATGTCAGGAGGGCGGTCGCCCCAAGATAGATCAATGTCCCGGGGAAGCCGAGGGAGATGCCGAGGACCTGTCCTGTGAAGACCTTCGCGCCGATCAGGACCATCAGCACGGCCGCAGCAAGGTAGCCGATCTTGGATCCGCGGGAAACCGTGCTCCCCTTCGGAAACCGCTCTGCGTACTCCTTGGGGCTGCCGAAAGCATCTTCAGGACGCGCACCCGTCTCCTGCAGGTGGCTCTGGAGTTCCCGGAGCAATTCGGCGACCTGGTCCTCGCTGAGCTTGCGCTGGCGGAGTCCCAGCGCAAGGGCTCTAAAGTACTCCAAGGTGGTCATGCCGGGTTCCCTTCCATTGTCAGTATCGCCGCTACCCTTGCCGTGAATTCTTGCCAAGCACCGGAGGTCTCGCTTAGCCAGGTCTCCCCTTCGGGGGTGATGCTGTAAAACTTGCGGCCGGGGCCTCCGTTGCCTTCGCGCCATTCGGAGCGGACGCGTCCATCGGCCTCGAGTCTGTTGAGTACCGGGTAGACGGTGCCGCCGGCGATGCCGGGCAGGCCCCGCGCGCCCAGATCCTGCACAATCTGGTAGCCGTAGGACTCGTTCCGGGTCTGGACCTGCTGCAGGATGCACGGTGCCAGGACAGCCCGGATCCAATCTCTGGGCAACTTTGGATCATCACTCATGACTAGACGGTAACATCGTCTAGTTTGCCTGGCAATCTAGTATGGCGGTCGGGATCGCTCGCCGCGCATACGCGGATTTTCATGATCCGGACCAATGTCGTCCCTCCAGTGCATGCCTTTACCTCCCACGGTGGTAGCCCCGCAGGCGATCGGATGAAATCTCGGCCTTGGTGCCCGATGAACGATCGGCTTGCGGGCACCTATGGGCGCGCAGCGTCGAGTTGCTCAAGTGCCGGATCGAACGCAGACCCGGAGCCGACGTTCACGCTATACAAGACGGTGGTTCCGCCATTCCAGCCGCCGTGGACGGCCATGCCGTTGCCGACATAGACCGCGATGTGGGCCATGCCCAGACCGCCGTTCCGGTAGTAGACGAGGTCCCCCGGACGTGCTTCGGCGGGGCTCACGATGCGGCCGAGGGACAGGTAACCTGCCGGCCAGCCGTGGTAGTGGATACCTGCCGCGGTCAGGGCGTTGGTGGCAAGAGCGGTGCAGTCCTGCGCCACGCCGAGCTGTGCATAAGCCGCGGCGGCGATGGTCGCGCCGGCGCTGCCTCCTGTGCCGGCAGGTGCCAGCGCAGCTGGGCCGCCGCCGACGCCGGCCTGGGTAGCTGCGGCGTCCTGGACCTTCACGACGGGCTTCTCGTAGGAGATCGCGATGGTGGACGCGGCCGAGGTCGTGGCCGGAGCGGCCGACTGGACTTCCAGCGCCGAAGCGGAGGTGGATTCGCGCTGAACGTTGGTCTCAGCAGCGTTGGCTGCGATTCCACTGGTCAGAACCAGACCGGACGCTGCGGCGATGACCGCGGCCTGACGGCCCATGCCGCAGGCGTTGTCGCCGACTGCCTTGGCAATAGCAGCCAGCGAGTTGGTCCAGGTGACCTCGGCGCGGTGCCGGGCAATGGTTGAACGAGTGGTCATTGAGTTCTCTCTCTTTCGTGATCCTTGGATCGCGCGTTTTTGGGCGCGGGCTGAGGACGCTCCGGCATCTTGGGGGCACGCCGGATCGCGCAGAAGTGGGTTACTTAGCGGGGGTTGTACTGCTGGGTTGTTTAGTGAGACCAATCCTTCCGCGCGGATTGAACATCCAGATCACCCCCAGCTCGATTCGATGTCTCGAAACCTCTGCGCCTCGAAACGATAGGGAACGTGAGCGCATGGTTGTCCAGCAGGCAGTCCATAGAGCGGTTAGCAGGAGCAGGGGCTTGGGATGACGAGGGTTAGGCGGCCAGGTCCAGCTCATGTATGAGTCCGAACGGAACGTCGGGTGTGACGGCGACGGTAAAAGTCGAAAAGTCGTGACGTGTGATGAGGATTCCGCATCGCCTATAACTCGCCACGTCGGCAGCAACTTCCACTGCCAGGTCCAATTCGATGTCCCGGTGGCTTACGTCCTCTGCGAAGATGGCGGCAATTACTGAATGCATTCCAATCCTTTCTGTTGGTGATATCTCGCTGTCTCAGTGCATCTACGAGCACTGCCGCAGCGGTGGTAATGGGCCGCATCCCAGATGGGGACGTGACCCTTATTCGTCTTTGCTCCGGGTCTTCCTGGCCTGCGCGACGGCATGGGTCTCATCGTCCGGGGCTTGGTACAGCGGAAGTAGACCGGGACTTCCCATTGAAGGGGTACGGGCAGTGTCCGGCTCCTGCTCCTCGGCGGTGCCAGGGCGGGTGGATCGGCCCCATTGGGGCAGACATCCATGTATGCCTACCCGGAGAGGAGTGAGTGGTTTGGCCCCGCTAAGGCAGGACGCTTGGTTGAGGTTTATTGAAGTGGGAGGATCCGCATCTCGATGAGTGTGGCGGTCCCGCCGAAGAGTTCCGGACAGATGATTGTGGCCGGAACTCTTCGTTGTTCGTGCTGGTCGTGGTTGGAATTGTTCGACAAGCTGCTCAGATTCCTAGTTCTGCCGGGTGGCGGTTCTGGCGGGCAGGCGCCGGCGGAGCCGCACGGTGCCGTAGAGGGCCAGGAGCATGGCGAGCAGGCCCAGGGCCCAGAAGAGGCCCGGCTCGGCGGTCACTTCCATCCAGACGGTGACCACCAGCAGGACGACCGTCCAGAATCCGAGGAAGCCGATGATGATGTCAAAGTCTTCCCCGGAGCGGGCCCGTTTGTGCTCGCTCCGGACGAATCCGTGGTTCTGCTTGCCTTCGGCCGAACCTGTCACTTGACGGCTCACTTAACCGCGCCGGCCGTGAGGCCGGCGACGATCTTACGCTGGAACACCAGCACCAGGATGACCAAGGGAATGGTCACGATGGTTCCCGCAGCCATGATCGCGGTGTACGGGATCTGGTTGGGCTGCGCACCGGCGAAGCTTGCAATGGCCACTGTGACCGGCTGCGTTGCGTCGGACGAGAGCTGGCTGGCGATCAGGAATTCATTCCACGAGGAGATGAAGGCCAGGATGGCGGTCGTGAAGATGGCCGGTGCGGCCAGCGGCATGAT
>NZ_JBFUAU010000011.1:0-233863 GCF_056406115.1 Arthrobacter sp. P1_D4
CGGGTGCGTGGCGGAGCAAGGGTTACGGCGGTCATAGCGTGGGGGAAACGCCCGGTCCCATCCCGAACCCGGAAGCTAAGACCCACAGCGCCGATGGTACTGCACCCGGGAGGGTGTGGGAGAGTAGGTCACCGCCGGAACACCATTAAMGGTCGAGGACCCCCMCCACCAGGTGGGGGTCCTCCCGCATTTAACCGGCCTTTCAGGACCAGGCCCGTGCCTTCGGCGGCCCGGCCCCGGGGGAACGGCCGCCCGCCGGCCCCGGCTACGTGCCCAGCCGAACCCGGGTCACGGCCTGCCAGAACGCAGGTCCCAGGGCCCGCCACGAGTGCCCCACGTCCCCCGGGCAGCAGGCAGGGCATCCAAGACGGGTGCCGGCGTCGCCCCCGCCAAGGCCCCCCTCACGGCCCGCCAGGACCATGGGACCGGTGCCCAGCGGGCAGCGCCCGGGCTGGCTTCCTGGCGGCGGAAAGTCCGCCGGCGGGGACGGCGGCGGAACTGGGTGAAACGGCGCCGACGAGGGGGCTTCCGCTCTCGGCGCAATTTGACGGCGATCGGCGCCCGATTCCAGTGATTTTCCCCAAAAAAGGCCGAAAACACGCGGAATTTGCCACCTCTGAGGCGCCAAGCTGGTAAGTTTTCGAACAGTGGTTTGTACGCATGCCGTGTGCAGGCTCCAAAAATCGTGACCGTCCAGGAGGACATAAATGGCTAAGAACCGTAGTGAACTTGTTGCAGAGGTAGCAGGCAAGGCCGGCACCAGCCAGGCAGCAGTCAACTCCGTGCTCGACGCACTGTTCGAGGTCTTCGAGACCTCTGTCGCCGCGGGCGAGAAGATCACCATTCCGGGCTGGCTCGCTGTAGAGCGCACCGACCGTGCAGCTCGCACCGGCCGCAACCCGCAGACCGGCGAAACCATCCAGATTGCCGCTGGCCACAGCGTCAAGCTGACCGCCGGCTCCAAGCTGAAGGCTGCAGTCGCCAAGAAGAAGTAGTCTTCTTCGCAGGCTTGAAAGGAGCGGCAACCCTCGGGTTGCCGCTCCTTTTGCGTCCCCGGCCAGTCCCCGGGCAGCCGCCGGCCGGTCCCTAACCGGTCTTAGGCCGGCCGGGCTGCCTTCCCGACCAATCCGCAGCCCTTGAAGGCCGCGCCGGCTGGACGGATCCCCGGAGGCCCAGCCGCCGGGGCCGATTCGCTGAGCAAGGCGGCGTAGCGGACAATGGAGGTGTGCCTTCCGCAGTAAATCCCACGCCCACAACCGCAGCGCCCGTTCCCCCCGGGGACGCACGCGGCCCTGGCTCCGGTCCCGCCGGGATTGCCCGGCCTTGGCTGATCGCAGGCCTTGGCGCGTTGTTTATTGGCCTGGCAGCGGCACTGATCTTCTCCGGCGCAGCAGCCGCCCGCGAGGTCTCAGATCCAGGTGCGCTGGTGCGCTGGGGGCTTCCGGTGAGCAAAGCGATCCACAACGTCGCTGTCGCCACCGTGATCGGCGGCCTTATCTTCGCCGTCGGCATCCTGCCGCGAAACAGGAACAGCTCCCGGTCCAAGGAGCAGGACGCCCCGGAACATCCGGCCTTCACCCGGGCGCTGGCCGTGGCAGCGGCCGCCGGCGCCGTCTGGACGCTGTCCGCGATCACCGTACTGGTCCTGGGCTACGCGGACATTGCGGGGCAGGGCATCTCCGGGGATCCGGAATTCACCCGCTCCCTCGTGTACTTCATGACGGACATCGAAACCGGACGCGCGTGGCTGGCTGTCGTCATCATCGCCGCCGTCGTTACCACCGCCCTGTTCGGAGTGCGGTCCCGCGGCGGCCTGGCACTGACGCTGGTCCTTTCGCTGATCGGTCTGGTTCCCGCTGCCCTGATCGGACACTCCTCCAGCTCCAGCGACCACGAGGGCGCCATCAACTCGCTCGGCCTGCACCTGGTCGGCGTATCGGCATGGGTGGGCGGCATCATCATGCTCGCAGTCCTCTCCGGCGTCCTGGAAGGCACGGGCGCCGGCGGCCGCGCCTCCGGGGCAGGCTCGGGGACAGCAGACATCACCGAGCCAACCCTGCGCCGGTTCTCATCCCTGGCCGGCTTTGCCTTCGCCCTGGTCTTCGCCTCAGGCGTGATCAACGCCAGTATCCGCCTCACCACATGGGCAGACCTCTTCGGCTCGGCCTACGGGCAACTGATCCTGGCCAAGACGGCAGCGGTCCTGGTGTTGGGCGGCATCGGGCTCATGCACCGCCGCTGGGTCATCCCGCAGCTGGGCAACCGCGCCATGGGCAGGTCCGCGCGCCGGGTGTTGTGGCAGTTGGTGATCGTGGAGCTGATCATCATGGGGGCGACGTCCGGGATCGCCGTCGCGCTGGGGCGTTCCGCCCCGCCGCAGCCCACCACTTTCGCCCCCGACGCTTCGCCGGCCTTCATCCTCTCGGGCTACGAGTTGCCGCCGGAACTGACCCCGGACCGATGGCTCACGGAGTGGCGGCTCGACTGGCTCTGGATCGCCGTCGTCGTGTTTGGCTTGGTGTCCTACCTCCTTGGCGTACGAAGGGTGCTGAAACGGGGCGACTCGTGGCCCTGGTTCCGGACGGTCAACTGGGTGCTCGGACTCATGGTCCTCACCTACGTGACCTCGGGGCCGCCGTCGGTCTATGGCAGGGTGCTGTTTTCGGCGCACATGGTGGACCACATGGCCCTGACCATGGTGGCTCCCATCTTCCTGGTCCTCGGCGCCCCCGTCACGCTGGCACTGCGGGCGCTCACCCCCCGGCGCGACAGCTCCCGCGGCCCGCGCGAGTGGCTCATGATCTTCATCCACTCCAAGTTCTCGCAACTGGTGACCCACCCGCTGTTCGCGGCCGCCAACTTCGCCGGCTCGATCGTGCTTTTCTACTACTCGGACGCCTTCGGTTACGCGATGCGGGACCACGTGGGCCACGAACTCATGAACCTGCACTTCGCCCTCACCGGCTACATCTTCGTGCTCACCATGATCGGCACCGATCCGTTGCCGCGCCGCGCACCGTACCCCATGCGGCTGCTGCTCCTGTTGGCCACTATGGGCTTCCACGCGTTCTTCGGCGTCGCCATCATGGGCGGCACCGGGCTGCTGGCCGCCGACTACTTCGGCAACCTCGGGCGGACCTGGGGCCCCGCTGCCCTGCTGGACCAACAGATGGGCGGTGCCGTGGCGTGGGGGATCGGCGAAGTTCCAACCCTGCTGGTAGCGATCGGTGTCGCCGTGATGTGGTCCCGCTCCGACGCGCGCGAGTCCAAACGCACCGACCGGGCGGCGGACAGGAATAACGACGCCGATCTCACCGCTTACAACGATATGTTTGCCAAGCTGGCCGAGCGCGACGCCAGGCTTGCCGAACGCAATTCAAAGCTGGAAGGACGCTCATGACCGAAACCGTACGCACCCACCTCCGGGTCCGGGCCTCCGAACTGGTGGGCCGCAACTGGCTGAACACCGGTGGCAAGTTCCTGGACCTTGAATCCCTGCGCGGCAAGATCGTGCTGCTGGACTTCTGGACGTTCTGCTGCATCAACTGCCTGCACGTCCTGGACGAACTCCGCCCGCTCGAGCAGCAGTACTCGGATGTCCTCGTGACGGTCGGCGTGCATTCGCCCAAGTTCGAGCACGAGGCCGATCCCGTGGCGCTGGCGGCCGCCGTCGAACGCTACGAGATCCGCCACCCTGTCCTCGACGACCCCGAGCTGGACACCTGGAAGGCCTATACGGCCCGGGCCTGGCCGACCCTGGTGGTCATCGATCCCGAGGGCTACATCGTCGCGCACCTCTCCGGCGAGGGCCACGCGGACGGCCTCGCCGTCCTGATCCCCGAGCTGATCGCCGAACACGAAGCCAGGGGCACCCTGCACCGGGGCGACGGCCCCTACGTGGCGCCGGAACCGACGTCGGGAACGCTGCGCTTCCCGGGCAAGGCCCTGTTCCTGCCCGCCGGCCGCGGCGTCGGAAGTGCCGGCGACGGTTCGTGGCTGGTGACCGACACCGGCCATCACCGGCTCGTGGAACTCTCTACCGACTTTCAGACCGTGCTGGCCACTTACGGCTCGGGCGAAAAGGGCCACGCCGACGGCAACGCCGCCACCGCCCGGTTCAACGAACCGCAGGGCCTGGTGCTGCTGCCCGAGGATGTCGCCGCGGCCGCCGGTTACGACGTCGTCATTGCCGACTCCGTGAATCACCGGCTCCGCGGGCTGTCCCTCGCGGACGGCACCGTCCGGACGCTGGCCGGCAACGGCGTACAGCGGCTGCTGGAAACCGGCCCGGCCCGCGTGGACGAGGAAGGCGCCGCCTACGGTACCCGGCTCGAGGCGGACCCGCTCGCGGTGTCCCTGAGCTCGCCGTGGGACGTCGTCTGGTCCACCAAGCTCAACGCCGTGGTGGTGGCGATGGCGGGAGTGCACCAGATCTTCAGCTTCGACCCGACCTCCGGCGCCGTAAAGATCATCGCCGGCAACGGCCTCGAAGGGCTCCTGGACGGCCCGGCCGCTGAAGCCTGGTTCGCCCAGTCCTCCGGCCTTGCCGAAGACGCGGACGGCAACATCTGGGTGGCTGACTCCGAAACCTCCGCCCTGCGCAAACTCGTGATTGATGACGCCGGCAGCATCACCGTCGAATCGGCGGTGGGCAAGGGCCTGTTCGACTTCGGCTTCCGCGACGGCCCCGCCGCGGAGGCGCGGCTGCAGCACCCGCTCGGCGTCACGGTGCTCCCTGACGGTTCGGTGGCCATCGCGGACACGTACAACGGCGCAGTCCGCCGCTACGACCCCGCAACGGGCACGGTCTCCACACTGGCCCGCGGACTGTCCGAGCCCTCGGACGTGATTGTGGACCACACCCAGGTCGCCGGATCCGAGCCGTTGCTGGTGGTGGTCGAGGCCAACAAGCACCAGCTCGTGTACGTGCCCATCCCGAAGGAAGCCCAGCAGGTGGACGAGGGCGCGGCACAGACCCACCGGCCCAAGAGCCCTGTGGCGCCTGGCCCGCTCGAACTGGCGGTCCGCTTCACGGCGCCCACCGGTCAGAAGCTGGACGACCGCTGGGGCGATCCCACCCAGTTGAAGATCTCGTCCACACCCCCCGAACTGCTGGTCTCCGGCGGCGGGACGTCCGTGGGGCTCCTGCGCACCCTGGAGCTTTCCTCCGACGTCCCCGAGGGCGTCCTGCACATCACCGCCCGCGCGGCGGCCTGTGACGGGTCCGAAGACGCCGACGGCGAGATCCCGGACCATGCGGCCTGCCACCTCTACCAGCAGGACTGGGGAATCCCCGTGCTCCTGCAGGCCGACGGAGACACCGAGCTGGTCCTGGACCTGCGCGGAATGGACTGAGCCGCTGCGCCAAGGCTGACCAAAAGGCTGCTGTCCGTGACCCTGCGTCACGGACAGCAGCCTTTAGGCTTTCTTCGGGCCTCCGGCCGGGGAGTCCCGGCGGGTACTAGTAGTCCAGCTGCGGCGTGAGTTTGACGGTGTCGCCGTCGATGTCCAGACGGGTCGTGAAGCTGAAATCGTGGACGGAGTCGATCTCAGACACGGCGCCCGAGAACAGATCCTGTTGGCGGGCCTTGATCCGGGCCTTGCCGTCGAGGGGCGCCACCACCCAGCGGCCGCCGAACGGCTCGATGCTGACGCTCGGGTAGTCCGTGATGCTCCAGTCGATGGTTCCGTCCATCACGCGGTTGTTGGTGGCGTGGTAGAACGGGCAGTTGGGCTGCAGCTTCTGCTGCTTGTCGGCCTCGTCCGCGCAGGAGTCCAGGAACTCCTTGACCTTGCCGCTCACGGCCTCCTTCAGGGCGCCCGTGGCCTCGGTCAGCAGGTTCAGCGATGCCGGAGGCGCGTCCGCGGCCGACACTGTGGCGCGGGTGGCCGGGGCGGAGAAGTACTGGCCGTTCAGGGTCGCCTCGTACTCGCCCGGGTAGAAGACTGCGAAGGAGTTGCGGCCGTTGGGCATGTTCACCGGCACCCCGTTGAGGGTGGCCTCGCTGGAGTTGACCACGGTGACGTCCAGGACGGGCAGTTCAGAGGGGACGAAAGACCATTTGTGGAAGAACAGCCACTCGGTGCCGGAGCGCTCCAACAGGAATTCGGTCCGCAGCTTGTTGCCGTCGACGGTGTACTCCATGGGTACCATGACCTGATTGGCACCACGCTCTTCCGCGGCGCCAAGCTTGACGTCGGAAATGCGTGCCGCGGCGGTTTGCAGGGCCGTGCCGTCGAGCATCGCCGGGTTGCTTTGTGGCACGGAGGCGCGCAACAGGCCCAGCGCCTTTTCGCCATCGCCCTTTTGCAGGGCACTCAAATATTCGCGGACTGGCTGCTGGGGCCCTGCAATGGAGTCGTTCACCAGATTGATCGACACGATGGCGCCGGCGACGGCAAGCATCAGTCCCAGCAGCCACACTGCTGCGATTTTGACCAACGCCTGACTCATCTGCACCATTCTTACGTTACCTGTACCCCACAGGAATCCCGGTGTCACGGTCCGCATCTGTGACGCGGAGCATGGCTGAAGGCCGCCCGGCCCGCGGGCCGGGGACGTTCGGTTGGATGCCGCCGCGGTGATCCCTAGCGGCGGCGGCGTTTGGAGGAAGTGCCGAAGACGCCGCGGAGCAGTTCCCTGCCAAGCTGGGTCCCCAGCGAGCGGGCCATGCTCTGGAGGCCACCGCCCAGGGCCCCGGCGAGTTCGCCGCCGATGCCCCCGCCACCCCCGGCCGGCGGCKGCGCCGGCCGGGGGGCGCGCCGCTCGGCCACGTTGTCATCGTCGGGCGTCCTGGGCGCCGGCGCGGGGCGGCTGCTGGGGCGGCCGAGGATTTCCTCCTCGATCCGCCGGGCTTCGGCGTCGATGGCGCCGGGGTCCAAACCGCCGTCCTGGGCGGATTGCTGGCTGCCGCTGTCCCGGGCGCCGCCGTGGTGTGCGGTCCCGGCCGCCGGCCCGGTGGGGGCGGCGCCTGTGCGGTCGCCGCCTGCGGCGGCGATCTTCTCGTACGCCGAGATGTTGTCGACGGCGGTGCCGTACTTGGGCAGCAGGGCGGAGGCGGCGACGGTGCTGGAGATCAGCTCGTCGGTGCTGGGACCCATCACGGACTCCGGGGCGCGGAGCCGGGTCAGCGCCACCGGGGTCGGCGCGCCCTTCTCATTCAGGACTGTGATGACGGCCTCGCCGATGCCGGCGGTAGTGAGGGTCTCCTCGAGGTCGTAGTCGCTGGTCGGGAAGGTGGAGACGGTGGCCCTGAGGGCCTTGGCGTCCTCCGGAGTATAGGCGCGGAGGGCGTGCTGCACGCGGTTTGCCAGCTGGCCGAGGACGTCGGCGGGGACGTCCTTGGGGGTCTGCGTCACGAAGAAAATTCCGACGCCTTTGGACCTGATGAGCCGGACGGTGGTGGTGATCGCATCAAGGAAGGCTTTCGAGGCGCCGTTGAACAGCAAGTGGGCCTCATCGAGGAAGAACACGAGCTTGGGCTTGTCGAGGTCCCCGGCCTCGGGCAGGTCCTCGAAGAGGTCGGCCAGCAGCCACATGAGGAACGTCGAGAAGAGCATGGGCTTGGTCTGCAGCGTCGGAAGCTCCAGACAGCTCACCACACCGCGGCCGTCCGGCGCGGTACGCAGCAGTTCCGCGGTGTCGAACTCGGGTTCGCCGAAGAACTTCTCCATACCCTGCGCCTCGAGCGTGATCAGTTCGCGCAGGATCACGCCGGCGGTTGCCTTGGAGAGGCCGCCTAGTTCCTCAAGTTCGTCCTTGCCCTCGGCCGACGTCAGGAATTGGATCACGGCCCGCAGGTCCTTGAGGTCGATCAGCTCCAGGTCTTTCTTGTCCGCGAAATGGAAGACGAGCTGCAGGCTGGATTCCTGGGTCTCGTTCAGGTCCATGATGCGGGAGAGCAGGATGGGGCCGAAGGAGGTGATGGTGGCGCGGACCGGTATGCCCTTGCCGTCGCCGCCGAGGGCCAGGAACTCCACCGGAAAAGTCTTGCCGGACCAGGGCTGGCCGATGCTCTCCGTGCGGGCCAGGAGTTTTTCTGTGCCCGTGGCGGCGGTGGCCAGACCCGAGAGGTCGCCCTTGATGTCGGCCAGGAACACCGGCACACCCGCGGTGGAAAGCTGTTCGGCCATCATGTGCAGCGTGACGGTCTTGCCCGTGCCTGTCGCACCGGCCACGAGGCCGTGCCGGTTCATCATCGCGAGCGGCAGCCGGACGGAGGCTTCCTTGTGGAGTTCGCCGTCGACGATCGCCGCGCCGAGCTCGATCGTCGGGCCGTCCAGGGTGTAGCCCTGGACGATCGTGGCGACTTTGTCTGCAGTGGATTTGATGGCCATGCGGTTAGCTTAGCCGGGTCCGGGGTTCCCGGACCCGGCTAAGCGTGGCTTATTCGGCGAGGGCCTTGAGGACCTCCTTGGCCACGTCCTCGCTGGACTGCGGGTTCTGCCCGGTGATGAGGTTTCCGTCCCGCACAACATGAGACGTCCAGGCCGCGCCGTTCTCCACTACCGCGCCCTTCTCCTCCAGGACGTCCTCCACGAACCACGGTGTATTGGGTCCCGTGCCGCCACCCAGCTCCTCCTCATTGGTGAAAACGGTGAGGCGGCGTCCGGCGAAGGTGAACGCGCCGTCGTCGTCCGTGGCGCTCAACAGCCCGGCCGGGCCGTGGCAGAACGGCGCGATGATCTTGCCGGCCGTGTTGACGGCCGTCAGCAGACGGCCAAGATCTGCATCCTGGTAGAGGTCGGCCATGGGCCCGTGTCCGCCCGGCATCACGACGGCGTCGTAGGCGGAGGCGTCGACGTCGGCCAGCACCAGCGGGTTGGACAGTTCGGCGTCGAGGGAATCGATGTAGCGGCGGAAGCTATCCGCACGGTCCTGCCCGCCGGCGGACTCAGCCGCGAGGCTCACCTCATCCACCGTCGGCTTCTTGCCGCCCGGCGTGGCGATGTGCACGGTGTGGCCCGCGTCGAGAAGGGTCCGGTGGGAGACGACGAGCTCCTCGGCCCAGTACCCGGTGGGGTGGTCGCTGCCGTCGCGCATTGTCAGGGAATCTGCTGCCGAGACAACCATCAGAATATTTTTAGCCATGGTGTTGCTCCTGTTCTGCCGGCAGGGCCGGCGGACGGTGGATGAGGTGAATATGGGAAGCGGCGCGGTTCAGCGGGTCGCTTTGAGTTCCGCATAGGTGGCGTCGTCGAGGACGACGCCGGCGGCGGCCAGGTTCTCTTCAAGGTGCTTGACGGAGCCGGTGCCGGGGATCGGCATCATGACGGGGGACCGGCGCAGAAGCCAGGCCAGGGCCACCTGGGAAGTCGTGGCGCCCAGCCGCTTCGCAGCCTCGTCGAGCGGTCCGCCCGGCCGGGCCAGCTCGCCGGCGGAGATCGGCGCCCACGGAATGAAGCCGATGCCGTTCTCCTCGGCGTACTCGAGGACGTCCTCGGAGCTGCGGTCGGTGAGGTTGTAGCGGTTCTGCACCGTAGAGACCGTGAAGTACCTCCCGGCTTCCTCCAGTTCCTCCACGCTGACCTGGGAGAGGCCGAGGGCCTTGACCTTGCCTTCCTTTTGCAGATCGCGCAGCACGGCGAACTGCTCCTCGCGGTCCACCTTGGGGTCGATCCGGTGCAGCTGCAGGAGGTCGAGGGCGTCGACCTTGAGCTTGCGCAGGCTCAGTTCCGTCTGCTGGCGCAGGTATTCGGGCCGGCCGACCGGAACCCAGGCGTTGGGTCCGGTGCGGGTGAATCCCACCTTCGTCGCAATCTTGACGCCGTCCCGGTAGGGGTGCAACGCCTCGGCGAGGATTTCCTCGCTGATGTTGGGGCCGTACGAGTCGGCGGTGTCAATGAAGTCGACGCCAAGCTCCACGGCGCGGCGTACCACGGCGACCGCCGCGGCGCGGTCTGCCGGCTCGCCCCAGACGCCGTCGCCGACGATCCGCATGGCGCCAAAGCCCAGCCGGCGGACGGTTGCCAGGTCCTTTAGGGCGATCGTGGCGGATTTTTCCGGATGCTGTGCTTTGTCATGGCTCATAGGGAAGAGAACATCCTCAGCCTGCTGACTATTCCAAGGTTTCCTAACGGGGCGTCCCCGCGCCGGCGATGCGGGGCCGTGAGCAGCGGCCGTCCGGTCCGAGGATATGCGCCCTTCGGATTTACGCTAACGATTGGAAATTATGCCTTAGACTGTGGCATGCCCAACTCGCTCCCGCGCATCGTGCTGGCCTTTGTCGTGACCCTCGGCCTTGTCCTGCTGGGCGGAAGCCCCGCATCGGCCGCTACGGCCAGTACCTCGGGACCCGGAATCGATGTGTCCTGGCCGCAATGCGGGAAGACCCTCCCAAAGCAGCCGGCCTTCGCGATCGTCGGCGTCAACCATGGCCTGGCCAACAACACGAACCCGTGCCTGGCAAGCCAGCTGGCCTGGGCCAAGACCGCAAAGTCCCCGGCAGCCACGGCGCAGCCGAGGGTGGCGTTGTACGTCAACACGGCCAACCCCGCCCGGCAGGGGTCCTGGTGGCCGATGTTGAACACCTACAACGGGGTGAAGGTCACAAACCCCTACGGCAACTGCGCCTTGGGGTCGCTCAAAGCCTGCTCCTATATGTATGGGTGGGCCAAGGCGTCCGACGACGCCAAGCGCCGCGG
Source organism: Arthrobacter sp. P1_D4 (assembly GCF_056406115.1). Taxonomy (NCBI): domain Bacteria; kingdom Bacillati; phylum Actinomycetota; class Actinomycetes; order Micrococcales; family Micrococcaceae; genus Arthrobacter; species Arthrobacter sp. P1_D4. The sequence goes on from NZ_JBFUAU010000011.1 coordinate 10,645, forward strand.
GGTCAGCAACCCGCAGTCCTACCTCTGGTGGCTGGATGTGGAAACGGAAAACACTTGGCAGGAAGACAAAGCCGCCAACGTCGCCGTCCTGGAAGGCATGGCCGCCTACTTCAAGAAGATCGGCGCCCGCGTGGGCCTCTACTCCACCGCCTACCAGTGGGGGGAGATCGCCGGAAGCGTGAAGTTCACCAGCCCGCTGGCAGGACTGCCGAGCTGGCTCGCTGGAGCGGGATCGGCGGCCGGGGCCAAGGCGAACTGCGCCCGCCCCGGACTCACCTCGAACAGCCGCGTCTCGATGACGCAGTACATCTCGGGGGGCCTTGACTACAACTACTCGTGCCCCTGAGCCGCCCGCAGAAATATCCCGGGGGCCGCCGTCGTTGACCCCAGTGTGCCCGCGCCGGAAACCCGGTGCCACCCAGGACCGCAGTCCAAACTCCGGCCCGCACACTGCTCCGCTACGAAAGGCCGGCTTTTCCGTGACTGTTCCGCTTTCCATTCTTGATCTCGCTACCATCGGCCCGGGCCAGACGGCGGCGGATAGCTTCGCCGGCAGCGTGGCCATGGCGCAGCTCGCCGAGGACCGGGGTTACCGGCGGATCTGGTACGCCGAGCACCACAACATGTCCGCGATCGCCTCGTCCGCCACGAGTGTGCTGATCGCCCACGTCGCGGCCCACACTTCCAGCATCCGGCTCGGCGCCGGCGGCGTGATGCTGCCCAACCACTCCCCTTTGACCATCGCGGAACAGTTCGGCACGCTTGAGACCCTGCACCCGGGCAGGATCGACCTCGGCCTGGGCCGGGCGCCGGGCAGCGACCAGAACACCATGCGCGCCCTGCGCCGCGATCCGATGTCGGCGGACAGCTTCCCGCAGGACGTCCTGGAGCTCCAGGGCTACCTGAGCGGCCCCACCCGCATCCAGGGCGTCGAGGCCACCCCGGGCAAGGGCACCAACGTGCCGCTGTACATCCTGGGTTCCTCCCTGTTCGGCGCCAGGCTGGCCGCCCAGCTGGGCCTGCCCTATGCGTTCGCCTCGCACTTCGCGCCCAACGCGCTGCAGGATGCGGTGGCGGTCTACCGCCGCGAATTCCGGCCCTCCGCGCAGCTCGAGGCGCCGCACGTGATCGCCGGAGTCAATGTCATTGCCGCCGATTCCGCCGCTGAGGCGCAGGCGATGTTCCAGGCCACCAAGCGGGCCAGGGTTTCCTTGTTCTTCGGCAATGGCCGCGTGTTTAGCGACGACGAGGCGGACATGATCCTGGACTCGCCCCAGGGCCAGCAGATGGCGCAGATGATGAAGTACTCCGCGGTGGGCACCCCCGAGGCCGTTCTTGCGTACCTCGAGGAGTTCACGGCGCACGCCGACGCCGACGAACTGATCGTGGCGCACCAGAGCACCGGGACCGAACCCCGGCTCCGTTCCGTGGAACTTCTGGCCGACGCCGCCCGCCTCGTGCGGGCATAACGATCTGGGGGCCTTCCGGGCTACAGTTCCCGGCGGGCGCCCTCGGAGGCGGTGACGGTGAAGATGTGCGGGGCCGCGTACCCGGCCCGGGCGAAGTCGCGGGTAACTCCCGCGGCCACCGTTGCGGCGCCGTCGTTGCGGACCAGAGCGATGGCTGCGCCACCGAAACCGCCGCCGGTCATCCGCGCGCCGATGGCGCCCAATCCCTGCGCGCTGGCCACGGCGAGGTCGAGCTCAGGGGTGGAGATCTCGAAGTCGTCGCGCATGGACTCGTGCGATTCGTTGAGGAACGGCCCGATCGCGGCGGGGCCGGAGGTCCGCAGTGCCGTCACGGTGTCGAGCACCCGCTGGTTTTCCGTGATGATGTGGCGGACCCGGCGGTAGGTCTGTCCGTCGAGCTGTGCTGCGGCGCGGGGTAGATCGGCCGGGCCCAGCGCCCGCAGGCTGCCGACGCCCAGGCGTCGGGCGCCGTCCTCGCAGGAACGACGGCGGCTGGCGTAGCCGCCGTCGGCATGGGAATGGCTGGTGCGGGTGTCGATCACGAGCAGACCCACCCCGGCACCGGCGAAGCCGAGGGCAACCGCCTCGGTCGACAGGTTCTGGCAATCGAGCAGGATGCCATGATCGGGCTCACCCAGGAGCGAGGCCGACTGGTCCATGATGCCGGTGGGCGCGCCGACCACCCGGTTCTCGGCCAGCTGGCCGATCCGTGCCAGTTCGGGCCTGCCCAGCCCCAAGCCCCAGAGATCGTTCAGGGCCAGGGCCACCGCGCATTCGATGGCGGCGGAGGAGGACAGCCCGGCGCCGGCCGGGACATCCGAGGTCAGCGCCAGGTCCAGGCCGGACATCCCGGACGGGACGCCGGAACCGGCTGCGGAACCGGACGCGACGTCGGAACCGGCGCCGCCGGCTGCCGCCCGGGACATCGCCCAGGCCACGCCGAGGGGGTACGCGGCCCAGCCGGTGAGGCTATCCGGCTCCAGGCGGTCGAGGCTTACCTCTATGACGCCGGGGAAAGAGCTGCTGGTGACCCGGAGCAGACGGTCTGCGCGGACGCGGGCCGCCACCGTGGTGCGCTTGTCGATCGCGATCGGAAACGCGAAGCCCTCGTTGTAATCCGTGTGCTCACCGATCAGGTTGACCCGCCCGGGCGCCGACCACAAGCCGTCCGGCGCGCCCCCAAACTCACTGGAAAAGTACCCACTTTCCCGTTCAAGGACCTCGTTCATGGCTGGGCTGCTTCCTGTTCTGTTGCCGGGAGTTCTGTACGGAATGGCTCGAGCCCTGCTGTACGCGGTGGCCGCGATGCTGCCTCCATGGCGTCGCGGAGCCGGGCGGCGGCCGTTTCCGGCGGGATGTCCGCGATGAATGCCCCCATCGCGGCTTCCGACCCTGCCAGGTACTTGAGCTTGTCCTCCTCCCGGCGGGGCGAGGTCAGTTGCAGCATGAGCCGGATGTCGTCCCGGTGGGCGTGGACGGGAGCCTGGTGCCACGCCGAAATGTAAGGCGTGGGGCTGTCGTAGAGGGCATCGACGCCACGCAGGAGCTGGCGGTACAGCAGGGAGAACTCATCGCGTTCCTCGTCGGTCGTGGCGGCGAGGTCCGGGACGTGCCGGTGCGGGAGGATATGCACTTCCAGCGGCCAGCGCGCCGCAAACGGGACAAACGCCGTCCAGTGCTCGCCCTGGAGCAGCACCCGCTCGGATTTCTGCTCGAAGCTGAGGATGTCCTCGAACAGCGAGCCGCCGTAACTTTCGATCGTGCGGACCAACTGGGCCGTGCGCGGCGTGATGTACGGGTAGGCGTAGATCTGTCCGTGCGGGTGGTGCAGCGTCACGCCGATCGCTTCGCCGCGGTTCTCGAACGGAAAGACCTGTTCGACGCCGGGCAGCGCGGACAGCGCGGCCGTCCGGTCCGCCCAGGCTTCCACCACTGTGCGCATCCGGGACAGGGGCAGGCCCGCCAGGGAGCCGGTGTGTTCCGGGGAGAAGCACACCACTTCGCACCGGCCCACGGACTGCCGGCTGCGCCCCAGCCCTACCCGGGCGAGGTCATCCAGGCCTTCCGGCGCGGCGGCCCCCGCCAGGTCCGGCCCGAAGGAGGGAGACTTGTTTTCGAAGACGGCGACGTCGTAGAGGCTCGGAATCTCCGAGGGATTCTCCGGCGACGCCGGGGCCAGTGGGTCCAGGTGCGAGGGCGGCAGGACCACCCGGTTCTGCCGGGCGGCCGCAATCGAGATCCACTCCCCGGTCAGGACGTCCTGGCGCATGGTGGCCGTGGGCGGCCGGACCGCCGGCGCGCGGAGATCCTCGCCCCGGTGCGGGGGCAGGACGGTATCGGCATCATCGAAGTAGATGATGTCCCGGCCGTCGGAGAGCTTGTGGGAGCGTTTCGTAATCTGGCCCATGCTAGGGGTTCCTCACGGGGTGTGCGCTGTTTGCGGCTGGATCGGCGGCCGGAGCGCCGGCGGTGGTACGGCGGACTGCCAGGAGCAGCCCGTGTTCCGGGTTCAGGACCGGCATTGGGAGCCCGGATTCGGCCAGGAAGCGTCCCGACGCCTCGACGCCGCCCGCAAGCCACGCCGGTGGCGCCGCCTGCAGGAACGCCCGCCGGTCCTCGGCCGCCGGGTAGACCGCTTCCACCCGGTACGCGGTGTCCGGGAGCAGCCCGGGCAGGCAGACCTTCCCCGGGACTTCGGCGAACGAGGTCGCCACCGAGACCAGGGCGTAGAGGGCCTCCCCACCGTCGTGGGACACGACGCCGTGCAGCCGGAGGGCCGGATCGGGCTCGTCGGCCCGCACCATGCGCCCGCTGTGGAGGAGCGGCCGGTACTGCTTGAACAGCGCGATGGCTCGGGCAAGCTCGGTACGTTCGGCATCGTCGAGGCGCCGGACATCCCATTCGAGGCCGAAGTGGCCGAACATCGCGGTGATCGCCCGGAACGAGAGATCGTGCGTTCGCGCCGTGGTGTGGCTCGTGGTGGGGCCAATGTGCGATCCGACGAGCTCCGGCGGCACCACCACGCCGGTCCAGCGCTGGATGGTCTGCCGTTCCAGGGCATCGTTGCAGTCCGAGGCCCAGATCCGGTCGGTGCGCTCCAGGATGCCGAGATCCACGCGGGCCCCGCCGGAGGAGCAGCTTTCAATCTCGACGCCGGGGTGGGCCTTGCGGAGCTCGTCCAGGAGCCGGTAGACGGCCTGAGTCTGGGCGTGCACGGACGGGCGGCCGGCGTGGCCCATCTCGGCCAGGTCCCGGTTCTGGTCCCATTTGAGGTAACTGATCCGGTATTCGCTCAACAGGGCATCGAGCCTGTCGAAGATGTATTGCCAGGCCGCCGGATTGACCAGGTCAAGGACCTGCTGGTGCCGCCATTGCATGGGCAGCCGGCCAGTCAGCCGGCCGGCCGGGCCGCCGTCGTCGGGCGGGTTGCCCCCGGCGGACTGGTTCCCCCCGGGGCTCCGGGGTGCGGGGCCGGCGATCCAGTCCGGATGGGCGCGGGCCAGGTCCGAGTCCAGGTTGACCATTTCGGGTTCGACCCAGAGCCCGAATTCCATGCCGTGGCCTGTGACCGCGTCGATCAGCGGCGTGAGGCCCTCGGGCCACAGGTCCTCGTCGACGTACCAGTCGCCAAGGCCGGCGTGATCGTCGCGGCGGCCGCGGAACCAGCCGTCGTCGAGGACGAACCGTTCCACGCCGAGCCCGGCGGCCGCTTCGGCGAGTTCGAGCAGGGGCTCGAGGCGGTGGTCGAAGTACACCGCTTCCCAGACGTTGAGCACCACGGGACGGGCCTTGCCGGACCGCACGCCGGGATGGTGCGGGCGCCCGCGGAACCAGCTGTAGAAGGCATCGCTGATGCCGTCCAGGCCCGCGGCGGAGTAGGCAGCGTACAGCCACGGGGTCTCGTAGCTGGCGTTCGCTGCCACGCTGATCTCGCCGGTGCCGAGCAGTTCCGAAGCGCCCAGGACGGTCCGGCCGTCCGCGGCGGCGTCAACGAAGCTCTCGTGGTTGCCGCTCCAGCCCAGATGCACGGCCCAGACCTGCCCGTGGCGGTTCCCGAATCCGGGGGTGCCGGCCGCCAGCAGGAGCGAGGCGTCGTGGCCGGTCCGGCCGTGCCGGCCCGAGCGGACCCATGTGCCTTGGCGCAGCGGCAGGCGCTGGGGGTGGGACTCCCGGCACCAGCGGCCGGTCAGGTCCAGGATTTCTGTGGCGGCGCGGCCCACGGGCAGCACGGCTGCGAGTTCGTCGAGGCTGTACGGGCCGGCGCCGTCGTTGTCGAGCCGGTGCCGGAGCTGGAGCAGGCCGCCGTCGTTGATCCTGATCTCCGTGCGGACGCTGACACCGGCCTCGGGGTCGGCCTGGGTGATGACGGCCGAGCAGTCCGCCCCGCGGGACCGCCCGGCGCTGGACAGCTCAGCACTGGATCGTTCAACACTGACAACACGCAGACGGGCCGAGAACGCCTGGCCGTTCCGGTGGCCGCGAAGGCCGGGGCGCCCGCGCCAGCCGGAGGACGCCTGCGGGATCACGCCCAGCGTCACCGGGACGTCGAGGGCCGAGTGCGGCACGGCCTGGCCCAGCAGCGAAAGATCCGGCAGGGCCGGGCCGAGGTCGGCGCCGAAGTGCAGCATGGCGGCCTCGCCCGTGCTGAAGTCGATCAGCAGGGACGTTCCGGAGCGGCGCAGGTACAACGGCTCCAGATTCTGCGGCGACAGGTCCGGGACGCCCACGGGGGAGCGGGTCTCGGCGGCAAGGGTGAGGTCCGGGTTGTTCACGGCAGCTCCAGGCGTAGTGGTTTGGGTGGGCGGGGGCCGGGCGGTCAGCCTGTGGCTGCTGCGGGGCTGGCTGCGCTGATGCTCCGGGCGTCGCCGGTATGGGCCAGGCGGAGCCGGCCGACGCGCTCGCCGAGGATGCGCCGGGCCTCGCTGCCCAGAAGGTCATCGCTGATGAGTTCGTCAGCGTCCTCCAGGCCGGCAATCGTGCTGATGCCGAGGGTGCCCCACTTGGTGTGGTCCGCCAGCACCACCACCCGCCGGGCCGCGGTGACGAAGGCCCTGTCGGTTTCGGCCTCGAGCACGTTGGGGGTGGTGAACCCGGCATCGGCGTCGACACCGTGGACGCCGAGGAACAATACGTCCAGATGCAGCTGTTTGAGCGAGGAAGTGGCCAAAGGCCCGACGAGGGCGTCCGAGGGTGTGCGCTCGCCGCCGGTCAGGATCACGGTGGACGGGGAGGCGCTCTGGTGGAAGACATCCGCGATCCGCACGGAGTTGGTGACCACCGTGATCCGCGGGCCGGCGGACAGCAGCTGGGCCAGCGCCCACGTGGTGGTGCCGGCGCTGAGCCCCACCGCCATGCCCTCGCGCACCTGTGCGGCCGCCTCCTGCGCAATCGCCATCTTCTCGTCCTTGAGCTGGGTCACCTTCAGCTCGAAGCCTGGCTCGTGGGTGCCGGCGCCGCCGGGCAACTTGGCCCCGCCGTGGATCTTCTCCACGGCGCCCGCCGCGTCGAGGGCCTCGATGTCCCGCCGCACGGTCATCAGCGAGACGCCGAGCATCTTGGCGAGGTCCGCGACACGGACGATCCGCTCACGCTGGACCTCCGCGAGGATGGCGGAATGGCGGGCTGCGGCTAGCATGTGGAGTCCTTACAGGTTTGAGTGGTTTGAGTGGCTGGCGGAGGTGCCGACCAATCGGGCGGCAGCCGAACGGACGACGGCGACACTGCCGGCCGCGAGGCCGAGTCCGCCGTCGAGTTCGGCGCCGGTGAGCAGGTCCACGCCTTCCAGCGGCAGCCGGACGTCGTGGGCGCCGTGGTTGATGCAGAACGTCCAGTCCGTCCCGTCCTTGCTGCGCCGGACCACTTCGACGTCGGCCGGCAGGTCCGGGACGAGCGGCTGCACCCTGGCATCGGCGCAGACGACGGCGAGCAGCTCGCCCAAGCCTTCCGGCGCGAGTGACGTGGCGACATAGTAGGAGCGGCCGCTTCCGGCACGGTTACGGGTCACGGCGGGAGAACCGGCGGCCGGTCCCTCTTCCACGGCCGCGAGGACCTCGGCGGTGGTGGCATGACCCAATTCGTTCCAGCAGGTACCCGCCCCGAAGCTGCTGAGCCGGATACTTTCGCCGCCGCGCAGCGGGAAAAACTCTTCCATCTTCACGCCCAGCAGTCCGCTGAACGCGCCGGGATAGCTGCCAAGCCTGATGTGGTCATTTTCGTCCACGATACCGGAGAAATAGGTCACCACGAGGTGGCCGCCGGAGCGCACGTACGCGTCAAGTTTCGTGGCCCCGGCATCGCTCACGAGGTACTGCATCGGCGCGACGACGAGCCGGTAGCCGGACAGGTCATCGGTACTTTGGCGGAAGTCGGTGGGGATGCCGGAGCGGTAGAAGGCATCGTGCCAGCGCCTGGTTTCGGCGATGTTGGAGGCGTCCACGCTCGGGTGCGAGTCCAGTTCCGAGGCCCAGCGGGCGTCAGTGTCGTGGAGGATCGCGACGTCCACCCGGCCGGACGCGCCCGTAACTACCGAGCCGCTGACTTCGGCCAGGCTGCGCAGCGCCTGGCCCAGCTGCACCACTTCGCGCCAAACCTTGGTGTCCGTGCCGGCGTGCGGCAGCAGCCCGGAATGGAACTTTTCGGCGCCGGCCCGCGAGGCCCGCCACTGGAAGAAGAGCGCGCCGTCGGCGCCGCGGGCTACATGCTGCAGGGAATTGCGCAGCATCTCGCCGGGCGCTTTGGCGATGTTGCGCGGCTGCCAGTTCACGGCAGAGGTCGAATGCTCCATGAGCAGCCACGGCTTGCCCTTGGCCCAGCCGCGGGTGAGGTCCGCGGTTGCCGCCAGTTCCTGGAAGTTCCGCGGATCCTCGGCAATCAGGTAGTGGTCGTTGGAGACCACATCCATCTCTTCGGACCAGCGCCAGTAGTCCACGGGCTGGTGCAGGCCCATGTTGAAACCCATGAAGTTGGTGGTCACGGGATGTCCCGAGTGCGTGCGGATGATCGCGGCCTCGGCCTTGTAGCATTCGAGCAGCTCATCGGAGGAGTAGCGGGCGAAGTCCAGCTGCTGGGTCGGGTTCACCCAGGTCCCGGAGGTGCGCGGCGGCAGGATCTGCTCCCAGGCCGAGTAGCGCTGGGACCAGAAGGCGGTGCCCCACGCGGCATTGAGGGCCTCCAGGCTGCCGTACCGGCGTTCGAGCCAGCGCCGGAAACCTGCGGCGGCACCGTCCGAGAAATCAGGCTGGTTGTGGCAGCCGTACTCGTTGTGGACATGCCACATCACGACGGCGGGGTGGTCCTTGTACCGGGTGGCGATCTGCTCGGTCAGGGCCGCGGCGGCCCGGCGGTATTCGGCACTCGAGGCCGCGAAGGCCTGCCGGGAACCGTAGCTGTGCCGCACGCCGTCGGCCGTCACGGGCAGGGACTCGGGGTACTTGTGGCTGAACCAGGGCGGCGGCGACGCCGTGGCGTTCGCCAGGTCCACCCGGATGCCGTTGGCGTGCAGCAGGTCCAGGACCCGGTCCAGCCAGCCGAACTCGTAGACGCCCTCGGACGGCTCAAGCAGGGCCCAGCTGAAGATGCCCACGCTGACCAGGTTGACGCCGGCCTCGCGCATCAGCCGGACGTCCTCGTCCCAGGTCTCCTCGGGCCACTGCTCCGGGTTGTAGTCTCCGCCGAATGCCAGCATCGGGGAGCCTTCGGAGCCGAGGCGGGCGGTGATGTAGTCCATGGCGTTGTTCTGGTTGGAGCTGTTGTCCACGTTTATCCTTTGCTGGAGCCGAGGGTCAGGCCCGCCACGAAGTGGCGCTGCAGGAGCAGGTAGATGATCAGGGCCGGAACAGCCGTGATCATGGCGCCGGCGGCGATCAGGTTGTAGTTGGAGAGGAACTGGCCCTGGAGGTTGTTGATCGCGGTGGTGACCGGAAGCCGGTCTCCGCTTTGGATGAAGAGCAGGGGCCAGAAGAAGTCGTTGTAAATGAAGATCACCTCGAGCGTGCCCATGGCGGCCAGGGCCGGGCGGCACAGCGGCAGGATGATGTCCCAGTACTGGCGCCAGACGCCGGCACCGTCAACCAGGGCCGCCTCGGTCAGCTCGGGGGACAGGGCCTTCATGTAGTTCGAGAGGACGAACGTCACGAAGCCGATCTGGAAGGCGGTGTCCACGGCGATCACGCTGATGTAGGTGTTGAGCAGGTTCCCTGAATCGCTGACGGCGTAGGGAAGCTCGAAGTGCTTGAACATTTCAAAGAGCGGCGCCGCGAGCACCTGCGGCGGCAACAGGTTTCCGGCGGTGAACATGATCAGCAAGGTGATGTTGAACTTCCAGCTCACCCGGCTCACGGCGAACGCCATCATGGAGGCGAAGAAGAGGATCAGGAACACCGAGGGGACCGTGATGAGCACGGAGTTCCAGAACAGCTGGGAAAAGCCGCCCTGTGTCCAGGCCTGGGCGAAGTTGTCGAAGTTGAAGGCGCCGCCGGTGCTGAAGTAGCCGTATTTGTCGGTGTCAGCTTTGGGCCGCAGGGCAGTGAAAATGGCCCAGGCCAGGGGTACGAGCCAGATCGCCGCCATGACGATGAGGAAGACGTGGGTGCCGTAGTGCTTCTTGCCCTGCTTGTTGTTGGCCGGGCGGCCGGGGCGGGGGCCGGTCCTTCCTGGGCCGGAGCTGCGCTGCCGGGCGTCTGCCGGGCTGCCGGCCGCGGCGGCATCGGTTGGATGGGCGATGCTCATGCCTCTTTGTCCTTTCCGAATGCGCGGGAGAGATAAAACGTGATGGGGATCAGCGAGATGACGAGCAGGATGACGGCCAGCGCCGAGCCGATGCCGATCACCTGCCCTTCGCCCACCAGGTTCTGGATGACCAGGGCGCTGATCAGTTCCAGCCCGTTGGTGCCGCGGTTGATCACGTAGACGATGTCGAACGCCCGGAGGGATTCGATGACGGTGATGACGATGATGATGACGTTCACCGGGCGCATGGCCGGGAATACCACCTGGAAGAAGGTCTGGACCGCGTTGGCGCCGTCGATCTGGGCCGCCTCGCGCAGGGTCGGATCCACGCCCTTGAGCCCGGCCAGGTACAGGATCATGACGTAGCCGGCGTGCCGCCAGGTGGCGGCGAAGAGGGCTGCCCAGATGTTGACGCTGGAATCCCCGAACCAGTCGACGGCCTGGGGCGTGCCGGCGGTGCCAAGCAGGAAGTTCAGGAGGCCGCTGTCCCGGTTGTAGAACAGCTGCCAGATGATCCCGATCAGGGCAAGGGAGAGCATTACCGGGGCGAAGAAGATGCTCTGGTAGATCCGCGTGCCGCGGATGTTCTGGTCCAGGAGCACGGCCAGGAGCAGCCCCAGCGGGGTGGCGACGAGTGCCAGGAACGCCAGCCACAGCACGTTGTGCTGCATGGCCGGCCAAAACGGCGGGTAATCCTGGGCGATGAACTGGTAGTTCTCGACGCCGGCGGGCTTGATGTCGGTCAGCTCCAGCCCGTTCCAGCGGGTGAAGGACAGTCCGACCGACATGAGGGTGGGGATCCAGACCAGTACGAGCTGGATCAGCGTGGGGATGCCCACCATCAAGCCGAGCACCACTTTGTCGCGGCCGGACAGCCGCCGAACCCGCCGCGCGGGGGCTGCGGCTGCTTTGCGCCCCCGCGCCGACGGGTTGGTAGAGACACTCATGGAGATTCCTTGCCTTGTGAAATGCAGAGTGAAATGCAGAGGAAAAGAGCCGTGCTGACCGCGCGGTCACCCGCGCGGGACGTTGCCGTCCTTGATGAATGACTGAAGCGCCGGGATCATCACGTTGTTGGCCATGGCGGGCAGGGCATCGCGGTCGAAGAACTGGCTGATGTTCTTGGCGCCGCTGATGGCTTCGGCCAGCTTCTTGTTCAGCGGAGTGAACTTGGAGGTATCGGCGCCCTTGGCGGTGGCGATGTTGGACGAGTCGACCGAGGCGTACACATCCTGTCCTTCCGGGGTGCCGACGTAGGCCAGGAAGTCCCGGGCGGCCTGGTTCTGGCCGCCCTTCTTGGAGAGCAGCAGGCCGTCGATGGGTGCCTCGATGGCGTCCTGGCCTTCCACCGCGATCTCGGGGAACGGGAAGAAGTCGATGTCGTCGGCGATTGCCTTGTCCGTGTACTGCTGGGTGAGGAAGGAGCCGAGCAGGTACATGCCGGATTTCTTGTCCGCGAGGGACTTCGCCGAGTCCTGCCAGGTCATGCCCAGGGCGTTCGGGTTCTGGAACGGGAGCAGGGCCTTCCAGGTGTCGAAGACGTCGCTGACCTTCTTCTGGTCCCAGCTTTCCCGGTGCGCGGTGAGGTCCATGTGGAACTGGTAGCCGTTCAGGCGCATGTTCAGGTAGTCGAATGTGCCCATGGCGGGCCAGCCGTCCTTGTCCGCGAATTCAATCGGGATCAGGCCGTCGGCCTTCATCTTGGTGGCGAGGGCCTTCAGCTCATCGAACGTCGTGGGGACGGTGTACCCCTTTTCCGTCCAGAGGCTCTTGCGGTAGAAGAAGCCCCAGGGGTAGTTGTAGTTCGGGATCAGGTACATCTTGCCGTCGGCTCCGGTCGAGGCCTTTTTCAGGGCATCGGAGTAGTTTCCGCCGACCTTTTCCCAGACGTCATCGATCGGGGCGAGCAGCCCCTTACCGGCGTAGTACTGCATGCGGTACCCGGCGAACCAGGTGAACGAATCGTCGGGGCTGCCCTGGAGGTAGGTGTTGATCTTGTTCTGGAAGTCGTTGTGCGCCACCACGTTGGTGGTGACCGCGATGCCGGACTTCTTCTGGAAAGCGTCGGTCACGGCCTTGTAGGCAGCCTTGGGGACCTCGTCGGAGGACCCGGAACCGAACGTGGCCGTCTTGGCGCCGCCGCTGGCAGGTGCGCTGCCGCCCGTGCAGGCCGAGAGCAGGGGGATGCCGGCCATCGCGACTGCTCCGGCGCCGAAGGTCTTCAGCAGCGTCCTCCGGTCCCACCCGCCTCGGCTGGAGGCCCGTAGCAGTGCGTCTTCATGCATGGTCATAATTTCTCCTTTGAAATAACGCGGGTGGAGTGAAGCAGCTCACATCATTAGCTATCATAATCGCACAATAAGGAACGTCAAGTAGCAAAAAAGAACATTTTGATGCGTGTGGCCGGACTTGTCCGTTGACTTAGGGCGGGGCCGCTCTTAGCGTTAAGCCCCTCAGGGTGCCGATGTGGTCCGCCGGCTGGCGGTGGCGCCCGGAACCGCGGATACATGGCGAAAACCCAGGTGCACCCATGAAGATCAAGTCCACAGCCGCCGCCACGCTGCTCGTCCTGCTGTTCCTGGGAGGATTGCTCGGCGGCCCGTCCGCGTCCGCGCCGGCGTCGTCCGAGGGCGCCACGTATTACGTGAGCGCCGACGGCAGTGACGCCAACGACGGGACGTCGCCGCAATCGGCCTGGGCGACGCTCGACAAGGTCAATGCCACTGCGCTGCGGCCCGGGGACTCGGTCAGCTTTCGCCGCGGAGACATCTTCTCCGGCGGCCTCGTGGTCGGCCAGAGCGGCACCAGCCGGCTCAAGGTCACGCTGAATGCCTACGGAAGCGGCGATCCGCCCGCCGTTACGGGCGGACTGGCAGGTACGTGCGTCAGGCTCGACGGCGACTACATCGCCGTTGACGGCCTGCGGGCGGAGTCGTGCGGCTATGCGGGCTTCAGCATCAACGGCGACCACGGCTCCGTGCGGAACTCCGCCGCCAGGAACAATGCTGCGGGCATCAAAGTGAGCGAGGGCTCCGACTTCGGCACCTACACCAACAACACGCTTGCCGACAACAACATCATGAACGTCAATACGCCGGGGGAGCTGTGCGGCACCGCCACGTCCCTGAAGTGCGATGACGACTCGGGCGCCTTTGGCTTCCTGATCAACGGCAGCGACAACGAGTTCGCCGGCAACACCGTCACCGGCTCCACCGCGGTGTCCTACGACTTTGGCCACGACGGCAGCGCGTTCGAAATCTTCAACGGCAACCGGAACAGGATCCACCACAACGTGGCCGTGGATAACAACGTCTTCTCCGAACTGGGGCGCGGGAAGGGCGGAACTGCCGACGGCAACACGTACAGCTACAACCTGGTCCGGTCCACCTGCGGCCCCAACTGCTCCCAGGCCATGGGGCTGATCGCGCGCGGCAGGACGTCCTCCTTCGGCCCAACCAACGGCACCACGTTCGAATACAACACCGTGTGGCTGGACGGCGCGGACTCCCAGGCTCTGGTCTGCCACGCGTCGTGCCCGGCCTCCACCGTCGTCAGGGGAAACATCCTGGTGGCCGCCCGCAATGCGCTGTGGATGGACGGCGCCGGCTGGACCGAGCGGGAAAACGTCCTCAACGGCCCCACGAACATCATTCCCGATGCCACCTCCACTACTGAACCGGCCGACTTTGTCAACGCACCCGCCGATCTCCACCTCTCCGGCGCGAGCCCGGCCATTGACCGGGCCGGGGTCAGCCCCTTCCCCTTGGATCTGGACGGGCGGCCGGCCAACCAGAAGGGCGACTGCCAGGGCGGCGGCGCGGCCGATGCCGGGACCTACGAATACAGGCCGGCCGGCTGCTGAAACGCAACGGCATGGCGGCGCAGCAAGGAACCAGCACCTGGTGCCATCGCTGGTCCCAAGGTGTCCGGGCGGCCCGGCGGATGTTACATAGTTGCAACTGCAGGGACACCCATGCGAAATCGTCCCGGGACGATACTTGAAGTGCGTCCTCCCGGGGACGCTTCGCATGCAGGCATTGGGGACTACTCGAAGGACCGCGCCGATGCCCACACCGCTCAACCAGGCCCTGGCCGACTCTGCGCTTCTCACCAAATCCCTCCCGCTGGGCCTGCTCCGCGCTTTCGTGCAGACCAACGCGGCCGACGACGGGCTCACGCCGCAACTGCTGGCTGAGCTCAAGATCCTGGCCCGCACTCCCGGGCTGCTCGTGGCCTGCAACTACGGCGGCACGCTGTGCGCGGCAGAAGGCATTTCCACCGAGACCCTGCCGCTGGGCAGCGCGGCGATCGCGCTGAGGGCGCTGGCAGCCCTCCCGAACACCCACGCGGCCGTCATCTCCGGGCGGTCGCTGCGGGATCTGGCCGCCGTCTCACGGCTCCCGGCGGAGGTGCACCTGGTCGGCTCGCACGGCGCGGAGTTCGACATGGGCTACGCCCACGGGCTGTCCCTCGCCACCGAATCAGTGCTGCAGCAGGCCAGCCAGGCACTCGCCGAAACCGTGGGCGCCTACCGGGGCATCAGCATTGAGCGCAAGCCGGTCGCAGTGTCGGTGCACACCCGCCCGGCCGCCCCCGACGTCGTCGCACTGGCCACCACGAAGGCGGAGGAGATCGCCCGGGAGCACGGGTTGCACTTCATTGTGGACGGCTCGGTGCTGGATCTCTCCGTGGTGGAACCGTCCAAGGCCTCCGCGTTGGAGCACCTGCGCTCCATGCTCGGCGTGAGCGCCGCCCTTTACGCCGGCGACGCCTTCAGCGATGAGCTGGCCATGGCGACGCTGCGCGGGCCGGACATGGCGCTGCGCGTGGGGGAGGGGCCCAGCGTGGCGGCCCACACGCTCCGGGACCCGGAGTCGTTCGCCCGCGTCCTGGCGATCCTGTTCGAACTGCGGCGGGCGTGGCTGTTCGGCGAGGACGCCGTGGGGCTTGAGCGGCACTCCATGATCGGCAACGGCTCGTCCACCGCCCTGATCACCCCGGACGCGAAGATCTGTTGGATGAGCCACCCGCTGCCGGACAGCGGGTCGCTGTTTGCCCATCTGCTCGGCGGCGATGCGGCGGGGCACTTCTCCGTGGAACCGGCGAAGTCCTCGCAGGTCCTGGGCCAGCGCTACGTGGACAGCACCATGATCGTTGAAACCCGCTGGGCCGACGTCACCGTGACGGACTACCTGGAGCCGGCCCCGGACGGCATCACCAGCCTGGTCCGGGTGCTGTCCGGCACCGGCACGGCGAGAATCGTCTTCGCTCCGCGGCCGGACTACGCGAATGCGCCGTTCAGCATGGAGGCGCGCGGAACGGAACTGCACGTCGTGGGAACCGCGGACCCCATCATACTTCGGGCGCCCGGAGTGGCCTTTTCCATCACCTCGGACGGCCGGCACGGCACCGCCACCGGCGAGGTCGACTTGCGGGACGGGCCGGTGGTCCTCAACCTGCGCTGCGGCGACACGGAACCGCAGCCCGCGGTGCCCGGGGACGAGACTGATGATGAGGCCCGACGCCGCGCCGCCGTCGCCCATCACTCCCGGCGCTGGGTCCACGAACTGCAGCTGCCCGGCGTGAAGCCGTCGCTGGTCCGCCGGTCCGCGCTGGTGCTCCGGGCGCTGGTCCACGAACCCACCGGCGCTGTGCTGGCCGCACCCACCACCTCACTGCCGGAGGGAATCGGCGGCACCCGCAACTGGGACTACCGGTACTGCTGGCTGCGGGACGGGTCCATGACCGTCAACGCGCTCGTGGACCTGGGCTCCACGGCCGAGGCTGAGGGCTTCCTGGCCTGGCTGGGCCGGATCCTGACCCACGCCCCGGGTCCGGAGTGGCTCCATCCGCTCTACTCCGTGACCGGGGCGCCGCTGTCCACCGAGGCCATCATCGAGAGCCTGCCCGGCTACGCGGGATCCCGCCCGGTGCGGATCGGGAACGCCGCCGACCACCAGGTGCAACTGGACGTGTTCGGCCCGATCGCCGAGCTGATCCACGCCCTCAGCGCCCGCCAGGGCATGCTCTCCGACGGGCACTGGGACCTGCTGGTCCAGATGGCCGCAGCCGTGCTGGCCCGCTGGCAGGAGGCCGACCATGGAATCTGGGAGGCCAGGCGGGCGCCGCGGCACCATGTCTACACGAAGGTGATGTGCTGGGTGGCGCTCGACCGGGCGCTGCGCACGGCCGTCCGGCATGGCCGGGAACCGCTGCCGGCCTGGGAGCCCACGGCGGCGAAGATCCGGGAGGAAGTCCTGCGCGAGGGCTGGGACGAGTCGGCGTCCTCCTACGCCGTGGCGTACGACAGTCCGGACCTGGACGCAGCCGTGCTGCACATCGGTCTGTCCGGCCTGCTGGACGTCAACGACCCCCGGTTCCTGGCCACCGTCACGGCGGTGGAGCGGGAACTGCGGGTGGGGCCCACGGTTTTCCGCTACAGGTACGACGACGGCCTGCCGGGCCTGGAGGGCGGGTTCCACATCTGCACCACCTGGCTGATCGAGGCCTATATCGCCGTCGGCCGGATCGAGGAGGCCTGGGACCTCTTTGACCAGCTGGTGAACCTGTTCGGTCCCACGGGGCTGCTGCCCGAGGAATACGACCCCGGCACGGAAACTCACCTGGGCAACCATCCCCAGGCGTATTCGCACCTGGGCTTCATCCGCTGCGCCCGGCTCCTGCATGAGCACCAGAAGAACTGACCACCCGGCCCGCGGACAGGCCGGCCGCCGTTACTCGCAGCCGACGCCGTCCCCGTCCCGGTCCAGCCTGCGGCTGTACCCGGGCTGGCCGACGCGGATGGGCGCCGCGCCGGCCGCACGGACCGCGGCGCAGTTCGCGTACGCCACCGCCGCCGGTGCTGGCACGGGGGCCGGTGCTGGCGCAGGAGCGGGTGCAGGCGCAGGAGCGCGCGCGGGTGCCGGCGCGGCTTGGGCTGGAGCGGCGGCCGGCTGGGTGGCGGGGGCCAGGGCGTCGGGGCAGTTCGACAGGACCCGGGCCATGGCGTCGTGCTCGGCTTGGGTCACCCAGAGCCCATAGCTGGATTTCACCGAAATCTGCCGGGCGACGTAGTTGCAGCGGTAGGACTTGTTCGGCGGCAGCCAGGTGGCGGCGTCGCCGTCGCTCTTGCTCTGGTTGGCCGGGCCGTCCACCGCCAGCAGGTTCAGGGGATCGTTGGCGAAGGCCAGCCGCCGTGCCGGGCTGAGCTGTTGCGCGCCCTTCTGCCAGGCGTCGCTGAGGGCCACGACGTGGTCGATCTGGACGGCTGTGCTGGTGGCATTGCCGCGCAGGAAGTGGATGGCGGCGGCCGTGTAGGGGTCGGCCAGGACGCCGGAGAGCACCACGCAGTCCCGAGTCCCGGGCCGGAACGCGACGGAAGTGAGGTCGCGGCGGAGCACGTCGTTGCGGGTATCGCAGCCGTTGTGATCAACGTCGGACCAGGCCGGGCCGAACTGGTCGCGGGAATAGCCCGTCTTGGGGGCGCGGCCCTTGACGGGCAGCGTGGCCAGTACCGCGAGGGCCTTGCCCGCCGAGGCCGGCTGCCGGGTCGCGGCGGCCGCAACATCGGCGCCGGCAACTTCGACACTGGGAACTTCGACGCCGGGAACTTCGACGCCACGGGTGGCGTCCGGATCCAGCGGAGCGCTGTCCGTGCCGGCTGACGCAGTGGCGGGGGCAGCGGTGACGACGGGGAGGACGCCGGGTCCGCCGGCCGGGGGAACAGCACCCGGGCCGGAGCACGCTGACGTCGCCACCAGCAGCAGGCCCGCCACCCCGCGCACGATCCAGTCGACCGCACCGATCCTCGGGCTGCGGGCACCCATTGCTTGGGCGCTGCTGGACTGGATGTCGCTGGACTGGATGCTGCCTGACCGCGTGCTGAGCAATTTTCCCCCACCTCATGCTGGCGCCCCGGGTTCCGCGGGCGCTTAAGACCGGCCCCAGCCTACCGGCCCACACAGCGTTGCTCCGACGGAGTCAGCGGACCCCGGGGCGGGAGGCCGAGAAGATGGCCGGCGCTCGGCGCTCGCCCGTCGCGAGGTCGGCCAGGATCCTGCCCACGACCGGCGTGAACTTGAAGCCGTGCCCGGAGAAGCCGGCGCCGATGACAACCGGCCCGATCCGGTCCAGGACAAAGTTTTCATCCACGGTGGTCGTGTAGGTGCAACTGATGTCGGTGAGGGAGTCGGCGTCGACCCCGGGCAGCCAGTCCCGGGCGTAGCGCTGCAGGGCCGCCCGCTGTTCGGGCTCCGCCGCGAAGCTCCGCCGGTCCGGGTCCACCACCGGGCCCACCCCGTGCCATCCGGCCTTGATCCCCTCGCCCGGTGTTTGCATGCCGTACACCGGCGAACGCCAGTACGCGTACGCGTCGCCGTGGCCGGGCATGTGGTTGAACCCCGGCCACTGGGCGCCCTCATCGGTGATGGCGAAGTGTGCGGGTTGTTCCTGGGTGACCGTCAGCCGGGGCAGGGGCGCCACCCCGGCGAGCAGTTTAGTGGTCCAGCCGCCGGCGGTGACCACTGCCTGCCTGGCGTCGAGGACCTCGGTGCGGCCGCCGGCCTCGAGTGTGAGCCGGACGCCGTCGTCGAGGACTTTCAACTCGAGGACCTTCACATGATGGCGGATCTCGGCGCCGAGTCCGGCGGCGAGCCGCTGCAGCGCCGGCAGTGCGACGTCGGGGTTCAACTGGCCGCCATCCGCCATGTGCAGCACGCGCGTATCGAAACGGATGCCCCGCCAGCGCTCGGCGGCTTCCCCGGCGGAGAGGAACTCCGCCCGGAGCCCGGCCGCAAGCAGAGCGTTCCGGACCTCGGGCAACCGCGGATCGGGGCCGTGGTTTACGACGCCGGTGCGCGCCAGCAGGCGCTCGCCGGCGTCCGTTTCGAGCTCGCGCCACAGCCTGGCCGCCTCTGCCAGCATGGCGACGTAGTCCGGATCCGCGTAGCCGGGATTGAAGTTCCGGGTTGTGCCGTGGGAGGCGCCGTTGCGGTGGCCGGGCCCGAACTGCTCGAGCAGGGTCACCTCCCGGCCGCGCCGGGCCAGCGCCCACGCGGCGGCCGAGCCCATCGCGCCGCCGCCGATGACCACGGTGTCCAGGGTTGTTTTCAAGGGTCCTCCTCCGGGTTTGGTGCCGGTCCGCCGATCCCGTTCAGCCGACCCCGGCTGCCCGGCGAGGTCAGGCCAGCAGCAGGGCCACGCCGATCATGGCGGGCACAGCTACCACCGTAGTGATCAGCACGGTGTCCCGGGCAACCGTTACGCCGGTGCGGTAACGGCTGGCCGCGACAAACACGTTTTGGGCGGTGGGCAGGGCGGCCGTGACGACGGCGGCAAAGAGCGCCTGTTCCTGCATGCCGAGGACAAAATGGGCAAAGAGGTAGGCCACCAGCGGGTGGACAACGAGCTTGAAGAAGCTCGCCAGCAGGGCGTCCAGCCGGCGTCCTGCGGCCGCCTGCAGCGGCTTGGAACCGTTCAGGCTCATGCCGAAGGCGATCAGCATGGCCGGGATCGCGGCCCCGCCAATCAAATGGATGGGCTCCAGGATCAGCGGCGGCACCGTCCAGCCGGTGGCGGCCACCAGGAGCCCGAGTCCGGTGCCCACGATCATCGGGTTGCGCAGGATCATGAGCACGAAACTCAAGGGCGTGGTGCGGTGCGAGCTGGTGGTGGCGTCCAACGCCATGAGGAACATGGGGGTGAAGAAAGCCAGCTGGAAGATGAGCAGAGGTGCCACATAGCTGGCATCGCCGAGCACGAAGACGGCGATGGGAATGCCGAGGTTGGCCGAGTTGGCCAGCGACGAGCTCATGGAGGAGATGAGGGCTTCCGGCAGGGACCGCTTGAGCGCGAAGCGCACGATGCCAAAGAACAGGACCGCTGTGGTCACCGCCCCGACTGCCGTCACGAGCAGCGGTGCGGCAAAGACGTCGTGGAGTTTCGCCTTGCTGAGGGTCTCGAACAGCAGGGCGGGGCTGGCCACAAAAAACGTCAGGGCGCTCAGGACGGGGCGGGCGTTCTCGCCCAGGATATTGCGCCGGCCCACGAACATGCCGACCAGGATGATGGCCCAGACGACGAAGAATCCCGCCAGTACCCCTAGCACGCGGCTCTCCGCAGCGGGGCGGGTGGGCGGCGGGTAAGAGTCACCCGTCCAGAGTAATCAGCTTTATTCCACGCGCCGTCCTATTACGCCCGACGGCGCGCTGCCGCTAGTTGAGCGCGGCGTTGTTCAGCGAGTGCGGCGGACGCATGAGCCCGGGTGTCATGCCCTCGGCGGGGTCGTTGCCGATCTGGACAATCTTGTTGTCCTGGTCAACGTGGACCACCTTGGGGTTGTACGCCTTGGCCTCTTCCGTGGTCATCTGGGCGTAGGTGATGAGGATGACGATGTCGTTCTCGTGCATCAGGTGGGCGGCGGCGCCGTTGATGCCGATCACGCCGGAACCGCGTTCGCCGGCAATCGTGTAGGTCTCGAGCCGGGCGCCGTTCGTGACGTCGACAATCGCCACGAGCTCCCCGGGCAGGATGTCGGCCGCCTCCAGCAGATCCAGGTCCACGGTGACGGATCCGACATAGTGAAGGTCCGCGTGCGTGACCGTCGCGCGGTGGATCTTGGATTTGAATATTGTGCGATTCATAACGACATCAGTCTAACGCGGGGCCACCGCCCGCGCTGTGGCCCACTGCACATGCCGGGGGCCGTTACGCGCCGTTCCACACCACACATGCCGGAAGTCACGCGGGCCGGTCCACGGGGGCCGGACCGAGGACGCCCGCGGCCGCCGCCGGCACGATGGATGCCGCCGTCACCGCCAGGATTTCCCGGGCCGCCAGCAGCGCGGGCCGCCTGGCGCTCGAGCGCCGCACCGAGGTGAACACCGTACGGTGCGGATCCCCGGGCAGGTCCAGGAGTTGCGCGCTGGTGCCGCGGCCGGTCCACACGAGGTCGGGCATCAGGGCCACTGCATTTCCGGATTCGATCAGCCGGATCTGGGCCTGCAGGTCGGCGGTCTCAAAGCGGACGTCGGGCTCAAACCCGGCGCTCCGGCAGGCCTGCTCGGCCCAGTGCCGGGAGGCCGCTCCGCGGGGTTCCATCACCCAGGCCAGCCCCGCGGTATCGGCCAGCGTCCTAATGGGGTCGCGGTCGGGCGAGGGCGGCGGAACGGCGAGTCGGATGGCGTCGCGGGTCAGGGCCACGCGGTCCAGTTCGGCGTAGTGCGGGGCGGCGTGGCCCGGGTACTGCTCGGCGATCACGAGGTCGAAGTCGCGTGCCCACGTCTCGTGAAGGGCCGTCTCCGGTTCCCGCTGGGTCATTTCGACCCTGACTTCCGGGTAGCTGGCGGTCATTCTGGTCAGGGTGTCCGGCATGAGCGCCAGCGCGGCAGACTGGAACACCGCAATCCGCACGGTGCCGGTGACCGTGGTCAGCGACGCGGCCAGGTCCGCCTCCGCCTGCTCGAGGGTCTCCAGTAGCTGGGAGGTGTGGGCCACCAGGACTTCGGCCTGCGGGGTCAGCTGCACCCGGCGCCCGGTCTTGCGGAGGAGCTCCACCCCGGCCTCCTTCTCAAGGAGGGCCAGTTGCTGCGAAACTGACGACGGGCTGTACTGAAGCGCTTCGGCCACTTCGGCCAAAGTGCCCCGGATCTTCAGTTCGCGCAACAGTCGCAAACGCCGGACGTCGAGCATCGCTATTCCTTTGTGAATCCTGACGGTTATTCATTAAGAGAATTCACTTTATCTAATGCAACCGGGCTTGCATACTGTTCTCACTCGATATGCCCCATCACAGGGTGGAGTGATGGGCACCGCACCTAAGCAGGAGGCCCTCATGGCTACACGGGATTTGTCACAGTCGATCATGCGGCGCAAGCCCATCGACGACATCGAGGAAGAAAACAAACACAGCGGTCTGCACAGGAGCCTGGGGCTCTGGCAGTTGACGGCCATCGGCGTCGGCGGCATTATCGGCGTCGGCATCTTCTCCCTGGCGGGCCTTGTGGCCCACGGCAGCGAGTCCGAGCCCGGAGTCGGGCCGGCCGTGCTCGTCTCCTTCCTGATCGCCGGCCTGGCATCCGCCGCCGCGGCGCTGTCCTACGCGGAGTTCGCAGGAATGATCCCGCGGGCAGGCTCGGCCTACACCTACGGCTACGTCGCCCTCGGCGAGATCATCGGCTGGTTCATCGGGTGGGACCTGCTGCTGGAGTACATCGCCATCGTCGCCGTGGTGGCCATCGGCATCTCGGGCTACTTCGACGCTTTCCTCTCCGGTATCGGCATCCATATGCCCGCCTGGATGACCGCGACGCCGGATGAAGGCACCGGCGGCATCATCAACCTTCCCGCGATCCTCGTCTGCCTGCTCGTGACCTGGATCCTCTCCCGCGGCACCAAGACCTTCGGCCGCTTCGAACTGATCGCCGTCGGCATCAAGGTGCTGCTGATCCTGTTCATCATCGGCTTGGGCATTTTCTACGTGAACACCAACAACTACAACCCGTTCTTCCCCAGCGGTTTCGGGCCCGTGGTGGCCGGCTCCGCTACGGTGTTCTTCGCGGTGTTCGGCTACGACGCCATGAGTACCGCGGCGGAGGAAGCCACCGACGGCAAGAAGCACATGCCCAAGGCGATCATCCTCTCGCTGGTCATCGCCATGCTGCTCTATGTTGCCGCCACCCTGGTGCTCACCGGCATGCAGAACTTCACGGAGATCGACCCCAAGGCCGGCTTCGCCTCCGCCTTCAACAGCGTTGGCCTTCCGGTGATCGCGACGATCATCTCCGTGTTCGCCGTCCTGTCCATCCTTACCGTGATGCTGACCTTCCTCCTCGGCGTCACCCGCGTCTGGTTCTCGATGAGCCGCGACGGCCTGCTGCCCGGCTGGTTCTCAAAGACGGACCGGCACGGCACGCCCCAGCGCGTGACCTGGATCGCCGGCGTCGGGGCCGCAATCCTGGCCGGCGTCCTCCCGATCAAGGCCGTCGCGGACCTGACCAACATCGGCATCCTGGCCGCGTTCGTCGTCGTCTGTGTGTCGGTGATCGTGTTCCGCTACAAGAAGCCGGACGCCCCGCGGACGTTCCGCCTGCCGCTGATGCCCCTGGTTCCGGCGTTCGGCGTGTTTGCCTCGCTCTTCCTGATGTTCCAGCTGCACTGGGAGACCTGGCTGCGGTTCGTCGTCTGGCTCATCGTCGGCCTGATCATCTACTTCACGTACGGCCGCAGGCACTCGCTGATGAACCCGGACAGCCCGCGGCACGAGGAGATCGTGGAGATGCACCGCCCCCTGACCTAACTACCCCGCCCCCACCCAACGCTCCCTCACTTCCCGCAGAAAATATTCGGACGCTCCCTCAGGTCCTGTGCAATATCGGCGAACCCTCTCTCACCTCTTGGGAGAGGGTTCGCCGGTTCGGTGCGGGCAGTGCGGGAGCGTCGCTTGAATAAGTGCCAGAAGTGCGGGAGGGTCGGGGCGGTTGCCGAACGTTCGGACGGGGACCGGAAGCATCGGTTCTTCTAACTGGTATTGCTCAGAAAACTTCGCTTTATCTTATGAAAATCCGGTCGCATACTGTTTCGTAAGAGGTCCACATTTTGAGAAAGAACGTGTTTCAGCCATGACCAACATCTCCACGGAGCCCGGCGCCACCACCGGAAACGCCGCAGGCAACGACGCCACGCACGCCGCCGTTTCGGAAGGCTCCACGGTCCTTGAGGCCGCAGCCCTCGCCGAGGACACCATCGCGCTGGTGCGCCACTGGCTCACCGAGGCCGCAAAGGTGCCCGTCGACGCCTCGGCCGAGCAGCTCGCCGGGGTCCTGAAGGACCCCAACGGCCTGGACTTCACGGTCGGGTTCGTCGACGGCGTCGTCCGTCCCGAAGACCTGCAGGTCGCCGCCCGCAACCTCGCCGCACTGGCCCCCAAGGTCCCGGCCTTCCTGCCCTGGTACATGCGCAGCGCGGTCCGCCTCGGCGGCACCATGGCCCCGGTCCTGCCCCAGGTGGTCATCCCCGTCGCCCGCCGGGTGCTGCGTGAAATGGTCGGCCACCTCATTGTCGACGCCACCGACGCCAAGCTCGGCCCGGCCATCGCCAAGATCCGCAAAGACGGCATCAAGCTCAACGTCAACCTCCTCGGCGAGGCCGTGCTCGGCGAACACGAGGCCACCCGCCGGCTCGAGGGCACGCACACCCTGCTGTCCCGGCCCGACGTCGACTACGTCTCGATCAAAGTCTCCTCCACGGTGGCCCCGCACTCCGCCTGGGCCTTCGACGAGGCCGTGGAGCATGTCGTGGAGAAGCTCACCCCGCTCTTCGCCCGTGCCGCCTCCTATGCGTCCACTGGCCAGAAGGCCAAGTTCATCAACCTGGACATGGAGGAATACAAGGACCTGGACATGACCATCGCGGTCTTCACCCGGATCCTGGACAAGCCCGAGTTCAAGAACCTGGAGGCCGGCATCGTGCTCCAGGCCTACCTCCCGGATGCCCTGTCCGCCATGATCCGCCTGCAGGACTGGGCCGCCGCCCGCCGCGCCGAAGGCGGCGCCGCCATCAAGGTCCGCGTCGTCAAGGGCGCCAACCTGCCGATGGAGCAGGTCGAGGCTTCCCTGCATGACTGGCCGCTCGCCACCTGGGGCACCAAGCAGGACTCGGACACCAACTACAAGCGGGTCATCAACTACTCGCTGCACCCGGACCGGATCCGCAACATCCGGATCGGCGTCGCCGGCCACAACCTCTTCGACATCGCCTTCGCCTGGCTCCTGGCCAAGCAGCGCGGCATCGCGGATAGCGCACAGCAGAGTATCGAATTCGAGATGCTGCTCGGCATGGCACAGGGCCAGGCCGAAGCCGTCAGACAAGATGTCGGCTCCCTCCTGCTCTACACGCCCGTGGTCCACCCTGCCGAGTTCGACGTCGCGATCGCCTACCTGATCCGCCGCCTCGAAGAGGGCGCCAGCCAGGACAACTTCATGTCCGCCGTGTTCGAACTCAGTGAAAACGAAACGTTGTTTGAGCGCGAGAAGCAGCGCTTCCTCGCCTCGCTCGCCAAGCTCGACGACGAGGTCCCGGGCCCGAACCGGCTGCAGAACCGTGCCCTTCCGGCCACGCCGCTGCCGCACGATTCGTTCGAGAACACTGCCGACACGGATCCGTCGCTGCCCGCGAACCGCGACTGGGGCCGCGCCATCCTGGGCCGCGTGACGACGTCGACACTGGGCAACGCCTCCGTCGAGGCCGCCACGATCAACGATGCCGCGACCCTGAATGCCGTGATCGGTACCGCCGTCGAGAAGGGCAAGGCCTGGGGTGCACTCTCCGGCGCCGAGCGCGCCGAAATCCTGCACCGCGCCGGCGACGTCCTCGAGGCCCGCCGCGCGGACCTTCTTGAGGTTATGGCCTCCGAGACCGGCAAGACGATCGACCAGGGCGATCCGGAGATCAGCGAGGCGGTCGACTTCGCGCACTACTACGCAGAGTCCGCCCGCAAGCTCGACGACGTCGACGGCGCCACCTTCGTCCCGGCCAGGCTCACCGTCGTGACGCCGCCGTGGAACTTCCCGGTCGCCATCCCGGCCGGCTCCACCCTTGCGGCCCTCGCCGCCGGCTCCGCCGTCGTGGTCAAGCCCGCCAAGCAGGCCCGCCGCAGCGGCGCCGTCATGATCGAGGCCCTCTGGGAGGCCGGCGTTCCGCGCGACGTGCTCACCATGGTCCAGTTGGGCGAGCGGGAACTCGGCCAGCAGCTCATTTCCCACCCGGCCGTGGACCGCGTCATCCTGACCGGCGGCTACGAGACCGCCGAGCTGTTCCGCTCGTTCCGCAAGGACCTGCCCCTGCTGGCCGAGACCAGCGGCAAGAACGCCATCATCGTCACCCCGAGCGCGGACCTGGACCTCGCGGCCAAGGACGTCGCGTACTCCGCGTTCGGCCACGCCGGCCAGAAGTGCTCCGCCGCCTCGCTGGTGATCCTCGTCGGTTCCGTGGCGAAGTCGAAGCGCTTCCACAACCAGCTGATCGACGCCGTCACCTCGCTCAAGGTCGGCTACCCCCAGGACCCGGCGAGCCAGATGGGCCCGATCATCGAGCCCGCCAACGGCAAGCTCCTGAACGCCCTCACCACCCTCGGCGAGGGCGAGACCTGGGCCGTCGAGCCGCGGAAGCTCGATGATTCGGGCAAGCTCTGGAGCCCCGGCGTGCGCTCTGGTGTCCGCCGCGGATCCTACTTCCACCTCACCGAGTTCTTCGGCCCGGTCCTGGGCGTTATGACTGCAGAGACCCTCGAGGAGGCTATCGCGATCCAGAACCAGATCGAATACGGCCTCACCGCGGGCCTGCACTCGCTGAACAGCGAGGAGCTGGGGATCTGGCTGGACACCATCCAGGCCGGCAACCTCTACGTCAACCGCGGCATCACCGGCGCGATTGTCCAGCGCCAGCCCTTCGGCGGCTGGAAGAAATCCGCCGTCGGCGCCGGCACCAAGGCCGGCGGCCCGAACTACCTCGTCGGCCTCGGCGAATGGGTCAGCAAGCCCAGCACCGCCGCCGGCACCCCGGGCGCTGCTCCCGCCCACGCCGGCGTCCGCCGGATCGAGGATGCCGCAAAGGGCTTCCTGACCGCCGACGAACTCGCGCCGCTGCAGCGCGCGCTCGCCTCCGACGCCCGCGCCTGGGCCGAAGAGTTCGGCACCGCGAGGGACGTCTCCGGCCTGAGTGCGGAACGCAACGTCTTCCGCTACCGTGCTCTGCCCGTCACTGTCCGCCTCGCGGAAGGCGAGCCGCTTGCCGGCCTCGTCCGGACCGTCGCCGCCGGCGTCCTGGCCGGGTCGGCCCTGACGGTCTCCACCGCCGTCGAACTGCCCGCCCAGCTGCGCGCCGTCCTGTCCGGGCTTGGCATCGCCGCGACTGTTGAGAACGACGCCGAATGGCTCGCTTCCGCCGGCACCCTCGCGGCGGCGGGCAAGCTTTCCGGCGCCCGGATCCGGCTGATTGGCGGGGACGCCAAGGCGCTGGCCGAGGCCACGGGCGGACGCCCGGACCTGGCGGTGTATGTCCACCCCGTCACGGAGGCCGGACGCGTGGAACTGCTGCCGTTCCTGCACGAGCAGGCCATCAGCATCACGGCGCACCGCTTTGGCACGCCCAACCACATCTCGGACGCCCTGATCTAGCCCGGGGCTGCTAAAACCCCGGCTCGGGCGTGCTGGAACCCTGAAACCCAAAAAACGCCGCCGCCGTGCAGGCACCATATGGTGCGGCACGGCGGCGGCGTTTAACGGCGAAGGCGCTAAGCGGAGTCGGGGCTAGCCGAAGTACCAGCCCGGCGGGACCCAGGAAGCGGGGACCGCGTGGGCGGAGAAATCGTCGCAGCCCGAGCAGAAGTAGGTGACCTCGCCGAGCTTGCTGACCGAGCCGTCCCTGCGGTGCGTGGCCGGGACGAAGGTCTCAAGGTAAATGAACTCGTCCGTGCCGCAGCGTTCGCAGTACGGGCTGGCCACATAATCGGACTCTGCGAGGGTAGTCGGGCGGATTCCCCGTTGGCCCGGGGTGGCCGCGTGCTGGACCGCGGCCGAGTGCTGCATTCCGGCGGTCGAGTGGTGCATGGCCGCTGCGGGGTGGGCCGGCGCGGTTACCTGACGGGAGGATTTTGTCGCGTGGGCGGCGGGGGCGGGCAATCGGGGGTGATTAATGGCTGGCATCAATGGCGGCCTATCCCGAACGCTCCGACGCCAGCCACAGGGCGTCAGCGACGGACAGCGTTCGTTATTCGAATCGTTGTCGTGGGCCACTGCTTGACCTCGAACGGTGAATCTTAAGTAGTGTCAGGATAGATGAAGTACGTGCACCGTTCAATGGTCAAGTAAGTACTGCCCGGGTCCGGGTAGTCCGCCCCGTAGGTACCGTGGCAGGATCAGCGCTGGCTGCGGGACCGCCCGCGCGTCAGGACGGTCGCTTCAGGGTCCGGCCCACGATCGCCTGCGTGAGGGCATCGATCACCTCGGTATTGGCCAGCGGATTGCGGATGAGCGTGAAATCGACGTCGCCCACCTGCGGCAGATCGAAGCGGCGGGTGATGATTTTCAGGTCCTCCGGCACCAGGGAGGAAGGCATCACCGCCACACCGATGCCGGCCCGGACGGCGGCCAGTACGCCGCTGATTTGGCGTGTGGTGCAGGTGATCCGCCAGGTGCGCCCGGTGGCCTCCAGGGCGTCGATCGCAAGCTTCCGGCTCAGGCTGGGGGAGGGGTAGGCGATCAGCGGGACAGGATCAGCCGGTTCCAGCACGGTCTGCTCCAGACCGACCCAGGCGAAGGCGTCCTGCTGGACCACGGTCCCGTCCTTGGCGCCGGCCACCCATTTCACAAAGACCAGATCCAGCTGCCCGGCATTCAGGCGCTTGTAGAGCTGGTCGCTCTGCCCCACCGTCAGCTCGAGGTTGATCTGGGGATAGATCTGCCGGAACTCCCGGAGGATGCGTGGCAGCCCGGTGATGGCGAGATCATCGGCCGTGCCGAAGCGCAGGCGGCCGCGCATGGCGGAGCCGGAGAAATAGCGGGCGGCGGAGTCGTGCGCGGCGAGGATGCTGCGGGCGAACCCGGCCATGGCATCGCCGTTGTCGGTCAGGCGTACATCCCGGGTATCCCGGGCAATCAGCACCCGCTTGGCGGCGGTCTCCAGCTTGCGGACGTGCTGGCTGACGGTGGGTTGGGCCAGGCCGAGGCGCTCGGCGGCCTTGGTGAAACTCAAGGTTTCGGCCACGGCCAGGAACGAGCGGAGCTGGGCGGGTTCGAACATGGCGGTCTCCGGATCGGTGCCGCATACCCTGCATTGCGTTTTGTAATGCGAGTTATGCGTGGAATAGGCTTCCATAATCTCTTGGGGCCAGCCTAGCGTTAAGTCCATCCCACTCACCCGCTCTTTTGAGGACTTTTCCGTGGCACCCCCCCCGCCGCTAGAGGCGAACGCAGCTTCCCTGCCGGACACCATCACCCAACCACTCGCCGTCGTCAACGAGCCTCTGCCTTGGCGCCACACTTTCATGTCGCTCAAGGTCCGCAACTTCCGCGTCTTCGCGATCGGGCACTTCGTCGCCGTCATCGCGCTCTGGATGCAGCGGATCGCCCAGGACTGGCTGGTGCTCCAGCTCTCCGGTTCCGTCACCGCCGTCGGCATCACCGTGGCCCTGCAGTTCCTGCCGTCCCTGTTCCTCGGCCCGTGGGCCGGCATGATG
Source organism: Arthrobacter sp. P1_D4 (assembly GCF_056406115.1). Taxonomy (NCBI): domain Bacteria; kingdom Bacillati; phylum Actinomycetota; class Actinomycetes; order Micrococcales; family Micrococcaceae; genus Arthrobacter; species Arthrobacter sp. P1_D4. The sequence continues at coordinate 40,072 of NZ_JBFUAU010000011.1, forward strand.
GCGGACCGCTTCGCGAAGCGGAAGATCCTCATGCTGTGCCAGTCGGTGGCCGCCGCGTTGGCCGCGGTCCTTGCCGTCCTGGCGCTCAGCCACCGGATTGAGGTGGGGCACGTCTACGCGATCGCGCTGGTTCTGGGCCTCGTGACCGTGCTGGACCAGCCGGCCCGCCAGGTGTTCGTCAACGAGCTCGTGGGCCCCGGCTATCTGCGAAACGCGATCAGCGTGAACTCCACGATTTTCCAGCTGGGCGGGCTGATCGGTCCTGCGATCGCCGGGATCCTGCTGACCGCCGTGGGGGCCGGCTGGGCCTTTGCCGCCAATGCGGTGGCGTGCTGCTTCACGGTGGCCATGCTCCTGAGCCTGCGCAAGGACCAGCTGCATGTCAGCACCCCGGCCGCCAAGCGCCCGGGCATGCTGCGGGAAGGGCTGGACTATGCGCTCAGCAAGCCCACCATCTACTGGCCCTGGCTGATGGCCGGGTTCATCGCGGTGTTCGCGATGAGTCTGCCGGTGCTGCTGGCCGCGTTCGCGGACCACGTGTACGACGCCGGTGCCGGCGGCTATGGGCTGCTCAACACGCTCGTGGCCCTCGGTGCCCTGGCCGGCGCGATCACCTCGGCCCGGCGGCGCGCCCTGCGGTTGCGCTCCGTGGTGCTGGGCGCCGGGATGTACGGGCTCATGCTGTGCCTGGCTTCCCTGGCGCCGTCCATGGCCTGGTTCGGCGTCGCCATGGTGCTGGCCGGATTCTGGTGCCTGATGTTCCTGACCGCCGCGAACCAGCTGGTCCAGGTCAGCGCGAACCTGGCCATCCGCGGGCGGGTCATGAGCCTGTACATCATGGTGCTGATCGGCGGCCAGGCGATCGGCGGCCCGATGATGGGCTGGCTGGCCGAGCACGCGGACCCGCACACCGCCGTCCTCGTCTCCGGCGGCGTCCCGGTGCTGGCTGCCGCGACCGTCGCCGTCGTCCTCGCCCGGCGCGGGCAGCTCATGCTCAAGGTGGACCTGAAGGACCGGCGCCGGCTGCTGCGGATCGTCCGGACCGATTTCCGCATCGAAAAAGGACAGCCGCTACGTGGATCCACGCAGCGGCCGTCCTAATTCGTCGCGGAAACCCCTTAGAGCGCCAAGGGGCGGTGCGGGAACTCGGCCTCCCGCTGCTGGAACTGCAGCACATCCGGGTTCAGGACTACGCCGTCGCGGATTTCGATCGCGCGGCGGATGGTCTCGTTTCCCGCCCAGGCCTCGGGGCCGGACACCACGGTCTCGAGGAACGGCAGCAGCGCCTCGCTGATTTCCCAGCTGGCGGAATTCCACAGATAGGACGGGCTGTGGTCCACGGCGTAGTAGTCGATGTGGTCACCCACTTTGAACATCGGCTCGGCGAAGGTGGTGGTTTTCGCCCAGCTGAAGCCCATGCCCTCGTCGCAGGAAACGTCCACGATCAGGCTGCCGGGCCGGAAGGCGGCCAGGTCCCCGGTGCGCAGGTAGGTCAGCGGCGCGTTGGGGTCCTGCAGCGTGCAGTTGACCACGATGTCGCTCGCGGCCAGGAACGGCGCCAGCGGCACGCGCCCGCGCTCGGTGATGACCTCGCTCAGGAACGGCGCCTCGCTGTCATGGTCGAACTGCGCGATGCGGACCGAGTGGATGGGAGAGCCAACGGCGGCAACACCGCGGTTGGTCAGCACCTGCACGTCGTGGACACCGTGGGCATTCAGCGCCGTCACGGCGCCGCGGGCGGTGGCCCCGAAGCCGATCACGACGGCGCTCAGCCGGCGGCCGTAGTCTCCGGTGGAACCGGTCAGCGCCAGGGCATGCAGCACGGAACAGTAGCCGGCGAGCTCGTTGTTCTTGTGGAAGACATGCAGGCCGAAGCCGCCGTCGCTGGCCCAGTGGTTCATGGCCTCGAAGGCGATCAGCGTGAGTTTCTTGTCGATCGCCAGCTGGGTGATGGCCCGGTCCTGGACGCAGTGCGGCCAGCCCCAAAGGACCTGCCCGTCCCGGAGTTCGGCCAGGTCCTCGGGCTGCGGCTTGGGCAGGAGGACGACGTCGGCTTCCGCCAGCAGTTGCTGTCGGGGCGCGATGCGCCCCACGAGGGGTGCGAGCTCGGCGTCGGACCGGCCGAAGCGCTCGCCGTAGCCTTCCTCGAGGATCAACCGGTCCCGGATCTCCGGCGCGATGCGGTCCAGGTGCAGGGGGTGGATCGGGAGGCGCCGCTCGTCCGGTTTGCGTGTGCCGGCGAGGATGCCGAGCGTGAGGTAATTCGGTGAAGGGGTCACTTCTTTTTGGGGCTCGCCGTCTTTGCGGCGGTCACTTTATCGAGGGAGCTGGCCGGCGCTGAAGCGGCCCTCTTGTCAGCGCGCTTTTCCTTAATGGATTTGCCGGATTTTTTGGATGCTGCTTGACGGGGGGATTTGTCAGCCATGATTGCTCCTGTAGCGGAACCGAAGAGGTTCCTGACTTCCGACGATACAGGTAGCAACCTAATAAGAGCCCGGGATCCTGTGGGGGCATGTGGAGCGGCTGACGGGAATCGAACCCGCGTATCAAGCTTGGGAAGCTAGCGCTCTACCATTGAGCTACAGCCGCAGAGGGGCCGGCCACAGTTGTGGACATTGCCCCGATGAAACAACGAGATTTACATTACCCCAGTCTGGCGCGCCAGCCGAATACACCAGTCCTGGCTGCGCGCAGAAACCGGAGGTATCCGGCGTGCCCGGCATCCTGTGGCACCGTGCACTGACATCGCAGCTGGTCTTTGTCCCGCGACGGCGGGGTGTTGGCATTCAGGCAAAGCAGGATAGGTAATTTTGCCCCCGATGCGGGTAAAGGGACGCACCGTAACGGCTGACTCCACGTGCTTCCTTCGAGTGGTCCGCCCATCCAACAGGGTAGTTGTCACTCGTGTGCACTGGAGGGCAATCCAATCTACTAGGAAGACCACAGCCGACCGAGTTGCTAGGAGGCATCAATATGTTTTGTCGTCGTCCATGGGGTCTTTCCTGCCGCCCCAGAGCGGGGCGGTCCAGGTTCGACCCCCGGGCGTGCCTCGTTTCTTCAACTGCAAATGCCTCTACCGGTGCCACATCAGGAGGAAAGTCATGAGTATCGTCGAGGTATTCGGGAAGAATCCCGCGCGGCCGTGCGGGGACGAGGGGCACCTACCGCGCTCAACGAGGCAGGCGTTGTCGACGCACTCCGTCCTGCGCGCCACCCAAGGGGTGGTTGTCGGGGCTGTGGCTGTCGCCATGATCCTCGCGCTCGCGTTGTTGCCGGGTCCCGGTGCCTTGGCCGACACCGCGCCGTCAGATCCCGCCAACCCGGCCACGCCACCCACGGTCTCTGCGGACGGGTTGCCGACAGTGCAGATAGATGGTGTGGCGTGGCAGCAACTCGTCGTGGGCAACACTGTTTATGTGGTGGGTAGTTTCACGACCGCGCGACCGGCCGGTTCGGCTCCCGGGACCAACACAGTGGTTCGGAACAACATTCTGGCTTATGACATAACGACAGGAAATCTCAATACGACGTTCGCGCCGAGCCTGAATGCCCAGGCAAAGGCCATCACCGCAGCCCCCGATGGTTCCCGGATCTATGTCGCCGGCGCTTTCACCCAGGTCAACGGCGTGTCGCAGCCCTACGTGGCGGCGCTGAATCCGGCCACGGGAGCCCTGATCACGAGTTTTGCCCCGAAAGTGAATTCGCGCGTGTACGCCCTGGCAGCCACGAACACTTCCGTCTTCATGGGCGGCTGGTTCAGCGGCGTCGGTTCTGTCAGCCGGTCCCGCCTAGCTGCGGTCCGCGCCTCAGATGCTGCGCTGCTGAGCTGGAATCCTGTGGTCGCGGGTGGAGACGTCAACAACATGGTGATCTCTCCAGATGGCACAAAGTTGGTCGCGGGCGGGAGCTTCACAAGTGTGAACGGATCGAGCAACCCGGGTTACGGCATGGCGGCCCTGAACACTTTGACGGGGGACCTATTGCCGTGGGCCGTCAACGGCGTGGCACGCAACGGTGGGGTCAACGCCTCAATCTATAGCCTTGCCACGGACGGAACGAGCGTTTACGGCACCGGCTATGTGTTCGGCTCGGGGGGCAACCTCGAAGGTGCATTCTCCGCCACCTGGAACGGAGGGGTGGTCAACTGGGTGGAAGACTGCCACGGAGACTCTTATGGTGTTTACCCCTCGGACACAGCGGTCTACGTCGTGGGCCACCCCCATTACTGCGGCAATATCGGAGGCTTCCCCGAGACCTCCCCTCGAACCCATCACCGCGCCCTTTCCTTCAGTAAGGCCCGAACAGGCACCATAACGACTGAACCGAGCACCAGCTACTTTAACTTTGCTGGCACCCCCCGGCCATCCCTCCTGCCCTGGTTCCCGGACATTGACGCCGGAACATTTACCGGCGCCAGCCAGGGCGCTTGGACTGTGACTGGAAATTCGCAGTACGTCATTTTGGGCGGAGAGTTTCCCAAGGTCAACGGAATCCCTCAGCAGGGACTGGTCAGGTTCGCGGTCAAGAGCCTTGCCCCGAACAAACGAGGGCCCGTACTGACCGGCAGTGCCATGAACCCGACCCTGCTCTCTACGAAACCCGGAACCGCTCGTGTGGGTTGGCGGGCCGACTGGGACCAGGACAACGAGAACCTGAAGTATGAAGTCATCCGCGACGGCAATGAGGCCACGCCCATCTACACCAAAACCCAAGCGTCGACCTTCTGGAATCGGCCGGCAATGGGGGTCGTGGACTCGGGCCTCGTGCCAGGATCCACCCACAACTACCGCATCAAGATCACGGACCCGCTAGGCAACGTGACCAGGTCAGACAATGTCAACGTGACTGTGGCCTCGGCAAGTCTGAGCGCGTATGCCCAAGGCGTACTCACGGATGGTGCCGGGAGTTTCTGGAGGCTCGGAGAGGCAAGCGGTAACACTTTCGCCGACTGGGCCGGATGGGCAGACGCCGTCGTCGGCCCAGGCGTTACCAGGGGCACGCCGGGCGCAATTGTGGGGGATGCGAACACTGCGACGACGTTTAGCGGAATCGCAAGCGGATTCGCATCCACGCAGACGTCAATCCCCGGGCCCAGCGTGTTCAGCGCGGAAACCTGGATCAAGACGACCACCACGGCCGGCGGCAAGGTTCTAGGCTTTGGCGACAGATCAACGGGAACATCCATTAAATATGACAGGCACGTCTACATGGACAATTCGGGCAAAATCTACTTTGGCGTAAACAACGGCGTGCGCAGGACGCTGAGTACCGCAAGAAGCTATAACGACGGCAACTGGCATCAGATCGTGGCAAGCCTGGGATCGAGCGGGATGGCCCTCTACATCGACGGCGTACGGGTCGTTCAGCGGACTGATGTGACACGCGGGCAGGACTTTGCAGGCTACTGGAGAATAGGCGGGGACAGCACCGCTAATTGGCCCGGCGTCCGGTCGAGCAACTTCTTCCAGGGTGTCATTGACGAAGTCTCGATTTACCCCAGCGTATTGAGCCCGGCGCAGGTCCAGAAACACTACGTCGATTCCGGTCGCACTCCAGTCACTCCATGAGTGCAAGGGAACGCCTAGCCTCTACAGGGCTTTGAACGACCTCCCGAATAACTGCCGCGTCCCACGGGCCCCTTAGGGCTCCCGTGGGACGCCGCTGCGTCTGCGCCGTCGCGTCTGCGTCCGAGACCAACAGTCGCAGGCACCTGCCCGGTTCGGGATCTTGCCGACTGCACGCAGCTGATCCACACTCGTCCCCGCAGTTCCGGCCAAGCCCATGAGGAACGGCCCTAACCGGGCCGAATCGACCGCTTGCGTCCCTGCGACGTACGGGTATTTCACTATCGCTTGTGGGTATTCGGTGCAGGTACTCAGCCAATCTAAATAAATCCTACAAGTGGTTACCCGGATGAATAGGGGTAGACCCCACTCGTGTGCAGGGCAGGTCCATCCCCTTGACTAGGGGGACCAAAGCCGACCGAGTCATTAGAAGGTCTCAGCATGTATGACCAACAGCTTCAGTGGGTCCCCCCCGGTTTGTTCCTAATGGATGAGCCTCACCGGCAGAGCGCACGGGAAATGACGCTCTCGCACCGGCAGACGCCAGCCGCCGCCCTCCTGACCCGGCGCCACACTTTGCCCCCGTTCGCAGCGCTCACTGCTGCGAATAGTTGCGGGTCGTCTAATCGGCTCAAGGAAATCGGCGGCGGGCATGAGTGACGTCAAGCACCGCCGGCTACTCCATGCGGGGGTACGCCCCACGAACACTATCCGAACCCAGGCCCCGGCAAAAATTTCAACGAGGCCTCAGCACTCGGTATGGGATGACGAATCCCCTGCCGATATCGCCGTTCCCCGGAGTGCAGCCACCCGCCGGTGGAAAAAATTCTCCAATCATCTCCGAATCACTGATGCGACAGCGATTTTCATTTCGGTCGCCTCGGCTTACCTTTTCCGCTTCGGCGCCGAGGTGCCGGCGGCGGCCGAGTGGGACTTTGAAACCAGCTACATCGTGGTATCAATGCTGATCCTGGTCACCTGGATTGCAGTTCTGGAGATTTACTCCACCCGAGATAGCCGGACGTTTGGTGCAGGCGCAACTGAATACAAGAGGGTAGTTCAAGCCACGCTCAAGCTATTCGGTGTCCTGGCAATAGCAATGGTCTTTGTCCGTTTCGATGTCGCACGGGGCTACTTTGCGATTGCCCTGCCCCTAGGGCTTGTGCTGCTCACCGGAAGCCGGTGGCTTTGGCGGAAGTGGCTGAACCAGCAGCGGAGCCGGGGCGAGTACCTCTCCCGAGTCATCGTGATCGGAGATACGCCGGACGTCGAGTACGTGATCAACCAGATCGAACTGAATCCGGCCGCCGGTTATCAGATTTCCGGTGTGGCTTTGTCCACCCTGGATAAGTCCCTGGAGCTGCGGCCTCCCTGGTACCGCATTCCGGTTCTCTCGACACTGGCTGAGATTTCACGGATGGTCAAAGTCGCAGGCGCGGATGCCGTCATCGTTGCGGGCCCGCTCCCTGGAGGCAGCAAGTACATCCGGGAACTGGGATGGAAGCTCGAGGCTACCGGAACGGAACTCGTCCTGGCGTCACGCCTCACAAACGTTGCCGGTCCGCGAATCCACTGGCGCCCTGTAGACGGATTGCCGCTGGTGCATGTGGAGCTCCCTCAGTATGCCGGCGGCAAGCACGTACTGAAACGCGTAGTAGATGTCGTGGCTGCCTCAGCGGCGCTGGTGGTTTTGTCGCCCCTAATGCTGATCCTGGCCGTCATCGTCAAGCGCGACAGCGCGGGTCCAGTCATCTTCCGCCAGGTACGTGCGGGCAAGAACGGCGTTCCCTTCCACATGTTGAAGTTCCGGACGATGGTTCAGGCCGCTGAAACCGACATCGACTCCCTGCGAGACCTGAACGAGGGTGCCGGCCCGCTCTTCAAGATCCGAAATGATCCACGAATTACAAAATGCGGGCAATGGATGCGTAAGTTCTCCCTCGATGAGCTGCCCCAGTTCTGGAATGTGCTGACCGGCGAAATGAGCCTGGTCGGTCCCCGGCCCCCGCTGCCTCTCGAAGTCCAGAGCTATGAGAAATTCACCCACCGCCGGCTGCTGATTAAGCCCGGGATAACTGGGTTGTGGCAGATCAACGGCCGTTCCACCCTCCCCTGGGAGGAGAGCGTCCGACTGGATCTCTATTACGTGGAGAATTGGTCGCTCACGGGCGACCTCGTCATCCTGTGGAGAACCTTTAGAGCCATGCGCAGTCCCGTCGGTGCGTACTGAAGGAGATGCTATGACCCCCCGAATCGGCTATGCAGCGGGCGCCTTTGATCTATTTCATGTAGGCCACCTGAATTTGCTGCGGCAGGCCAAAGCGGAATGCGACTTCCTGGTTGCCGGCGTTGTCACCGATGAGCTCCTGGTCAAGACCAAGGGCCAGCCGCCGATAATTCCGCTGGCAGAACGTTTGGAAATCGTTCGCAATATCCGATTTGTAGATGATGCGATTTCTGAACACCTCCCGCGCAAGATCGACACCTGGCGTTCCAATCCCTTCGACGTTCTTTTCAAAGGGGACGACTGGAGGGGCACGCCCAAGGGCTTGGAGCTTGAACGAGATTTCGCGGCAGTGGGCGTGGACGTTGTCTATTTTCCCTACACCGTGCACACGTCGAGCACAGCCATTCGCCGGACCCTTGAGCTCCTAAACTCCGACGCTCAGGGGTGGGTGCCCCTGCAAGGCATCCCCTAATTCAAAACGTTCGGGCCCCACGGGGCCAGCCAGCAGGTCTCTCTAAAACCACAAAGTCCCCGGGGGGGAAAATGAAACATAAAGCTGTTCGGCGTGCCGGATTACGTATTGCACTGGTCGGGACACGGGGTGTGCCCGCACATTACGGCGGCTTCGAAACCTGTGTCGAGGAAGTGGGGCGCAGGCTAGCTGAGCGCGGCCATCTGGTAACGGTCTACTGCCGCTCCGGAAACGGCATAGACACCCGCGTCAAGGAATACGAGGGGATGCAGCTTGTGCATCTGCCGGCACTCCGCCGACGCTCACTCGAGACTTTGAGCCACACCGGATTGTCGGTGGCTCATCTGCTGTTCCGCAGGGCTGACGCCACAATCGTTTTCAACGCAGCGAACGCTCCTTGGCTTCCCCTTCTCCGGTTGGCGCGCATTCCCGTGGCCACCCACATGGACGGCCTGGAATGGAAGCGGGCCAAGTGGGGGACCCTCGGGAAACGGTACTACCGCTGGGCAGAGAGATTTTCCGTCCGGTTTTCCAATGCCCTTATTGCAGATGCAGCCGGGATTCGTGACTACTACCGCGCCACCTTCAATGCCGCCACCCAGCTGATTTCGTACGGCGCACCCTTACTTGCGCCCCGGGAGCCGGAACGTCTCGCGGGCATCGGCCTGTCCTCCGGGCAGTACCATCTCGTGGTGGCCCGGCTGGAGCCGGAAAACCACGTTCATATGATCGTTGAAGGCTATGTCCGGAGCGCCGCCAAGCTCCCCTTAGTCGTCGTGGGAACCACGCCTTACGGCCAGGAGTACAGCCAAAAGGTACAGGATTCCGCAGACTCGAGAGTGCGATTCCTTGGCGGGGTTTGGGACCAGGAGTTGCTGGATGAGCTGTACGCCAACGCCTTGGTCTACTGGCACGGCCATTCTGTCGGGGGCACCAATCCTTCCCTGCTCCGGGCGATCGGTGCGGGTACGGCGACCAACGCTTTTGACGTCAACTTCAACCGCGAGGTGTTGGAGTCAGCCGGCGAATACTTCCGGGACCCGGCCGACGTCGCACGGTTGGCCGAGGACTCTGAGGCGCGTCTCGCCGGAACCAGATCGAGAGGGAGCCAAGCCCGGGAAATTGCGGCGAAGTACGACTGGGACCTGGTGGCAGATCTTTACGAAACGCTGTGCTACGGGCTGGACTCCGGTGCCCTGACCCACGCTCAAAACAGCGAACCCCCTGCCGCCGGACGGGCGCAGGACGAAAGCCGGGTGGCATCGTGAGCAGGGTAGGAGCACAGCATGCTCGGACGTCACCGCCGCGGACCGGCTTCAAGGGAACGCTCGCAGCGCTGGGATCCGCCCAGAAACCAGTAGCGGCCGGGGCCCCGCCATATTCCATACTCGTCAACCGGCGGGCCGGCAGATTCGTCGCGGCAGCAGCGTATCGCGCCGGCATGTCCCCTAACCAGGTCACCGCGGTCAGTGCAACCTTCACCTTTGGCGGGATAATCCTGCTGGCCACGACCGCCCCGGCTGGGTGGGTCGGGGCACTCGTCTGGGCAGCGCTGGCGCTGGGATACATCTTTGACTCCGCAGACGGGCAGTTGGCGCGGCTCCAAGGGAGTGGCTCCGTGGCCGGAGAATGGCTGGACCACGTCGTGGACAGTACGAAGATCGTCAGCCTGCACCTTGCCGTTCTCATCGCGGCCTTCCGCCATTTCCAGCTTCCCTCGGATGGATGGCTCCTGGTTCCGATTGGCTACGCCATCGTCGGAACCGTGTCGTTCTTTGCAATGATCTTGAACGATCAGCTCAAGGCAGTGGTGCTGCTGAAGTCCGGCCGCGCTGCCATCCCCAGGAAGTCGTCAGCGCTCAAATCTGCGCTTTTAGTCCCCACTGACTACGGAGTGCTGTGTTTGGTGTTCCTGCTGCTGGGGGCCCCGCTTGCCTTCTTCACGGTTTACAGCTTGTTCTTCGCGCTCAACGCAATGCATCTGGCAGTGGCTTCGACCCGGTGGTTTGGCGATATGAGAAGCCTCTCAACATCCAAATTGGTCTCAACTCGGAGCGAATCATGAATAACAGCACGAATACTGCAGAGGGCCGTCCCCTGGACAGCCGGCGGAGAGTCCAGTTCCTGGTGATCGGATTTATCCTGACCGTGTTCCTGATAGGAGCCATCATCTGGGGGACCAGCCAGTCCTCCAACCACCGTCCCGCGGGTCTAGCTGGCTCCTCAACCGGGGTTGTTGCGACGCCGACACCGACAGCGACGCCGACGGAGACGGCAATGCAATCCTTGCCGGGCGGCACAACTGCCCCGGCCTCGCCGGCTTCCGCGCCGGCCCCGGAGCCGACGGCGGCCAGCCCGGCTCCTGCGCCCGCGACCGGCAGCGACGCGCAGCTTGCCAACGTGGACCAGCCTGTCGCGCCGCCGGTCCCGCTGGATCAACCAGCATCCATACGGGAAGGCATCACCGCCGAGATCACCGAGTTTGAGAGCGTCCAGGGACAGGCTCAAAAAGCCGGTGAGGTCGCTGGCCCATCCCTCCGGTTCACCGTCACTCTCCACAACAGCACGGACCGCCCCCTTACGACGGCGGACGTCGTAGTGAACGTCAGCGCAGGTGCGGAGGATCTGCCTTCCATCACGCTCAGCGGGCCTGATGTGTCCGAATTTCCCCCCACGATCGCCCCCGGGGAGTCCGGCTCGGCCACGTATGTTTTCCTGGTTCCCGTAGACCAACGGGACAAGGTTCGAGTTCTCGTGAATTTTCAGGTTGATTCGCCTATTGCGGCATTCGAAGGTGCCGCACCGACAGAAGGTAAGCCATGATCGAACCGTCCAGTCCCCAACCCGTTCCAACAAACCGCTCTCGACGCTGGCCCGGTAACGGGCCTAGGAAGCTTGGCGCCGTCCTGCTCGCTTCCGCGGTTGCTATGTCGATGGCCCTGGTCGCGGCTCCTCCCGTTACGGCCGACACCGCTCCTCTTGATCCCGCCAACCCCGCCACACCCGTCACCGTCTCGGCGGATGCTTTGCCCACGGTGCAGATCGATGGAATCGTCTGGCAGCAGGTCATCATCGGCAACGTGGCCTACGCGGTAGGACAATTCAACACGGCCAGGCCGGCCGGCGCCGCACCGGGAACAAACACCGTCGCCCGGAACAATATCCTGGCCTACGACGTCACAACCGGAAATCTGATTACGACATTTACCGCCAGCCTGAACGGCATGGCGAAAACCATTGCGGCTTCACCAGACGGATCCAAGCTCTTCGTCGGGGGCGCCTTTTCGCAGGTGAACGGCGTAGCACGGCCCTATGTAGCTGCGCTGAACCCCACGACTGGTGCGCTGATCACGTCCTGGGCGCCGAAAGTTAACTCGCGTGTGGTGGCTCTCACAGCATCCAACAACGCCGTCTACATGGGCGGGTGGTTCAGCGGCGTCGGATCGGTCAGCCGCCCCAAGCTGGCCGCAGTGTCGACGTCAAACGCTACCCTGCTGAATTGGAACCCGGTCCCGGCCGGCGGCGACGTCAACACGCTGCTCGTTTCACCGGATGACTCCAAGGTTGTAGTGGGGGGCGGCTTCACCACACTCAACGGTTCGAGCAACCCCGGCTACGGGCTGGGGGCAGTCGATACTAACACCGGCGGGCTGTTGCCGTGGGCCGCGAACGGCTTGGTGAGGAACGGCGGGCCACAAGCAGCCATCCTCAGCCTCGCCAGCGACGGAACAAGAGTTTACGGAACGGGCTACGTGTTTGGCAACGGCGGGAACCTGGAGGGAACATTCTCCGCTGACTGGTCCGACGGTGCCATCAAGTGGGTCGAGGACTGCCACGGCGACACCTATGGCGTCTACGCATCCGATACAGCCGTCTACACCGTAAGTCATGCCCATTACTGCGGAAACATCGGCGGTTTTCCCCAGACGTCGCCAAAGTGGACATTCAATCATGCACTGGCGTTCAGCAAGGCAGCGACGGGCACTCTGACCGATGATCCCTATGGATACTTCAATTTTGCCGGGAATCCCTCGCCGTCTCTCCTTCAGTGGTACCCCGAATTCGCCGTCGGCACGTTCAGCGGCGCATCCCAGGCCGCCTGGAACATCACCGGCAACAACCAATACATCGTCGCCGGCGGCGAGTTCCCAAGCGTAAACGGAAAAGCCCAGCAGGGCCTGGTCCGGTTTGCAGTCAAGGGCATTGCGCCAAACAAGCAGGGCCCGGTGGTCACAGGCGCCGCCTTCAACCCGTCCGTTATCAGCACCGCCACCGGAACGGCGAGGGTCAGCTGGCAGGCGAACTGGGATAAGGACAATCAAAACCTGAGCTACCAGCTCATCCGTGACGGAAAGACTGCCACGCCGATCTACACCAAAACACAGGAGTCCGACTTCTGGCGTCGGCCGGGCATGGGATACATCGACACGGGACTGGCGGCCGGATCCACCCACACATATCAGATCATCGCCACCGATGCCTTCGGCAACACCGCGAAATCGAACGCCGTCAGCGTCACCACCGCCACGGCCGGGAGCGTCAGTGACTATGCCCGTGGCGTTCTCGACGACGGTGCGGCTGACTACTGGCGGTTGGGCGAAGGCAGCGGAGGGACCGCCGTAGACTGGGCCGGCTGGAGCGATATCAGCCTAGGGACCGGCGCAACACGCGGAACCGCCGGCGCCATCACCGGGGACACGAACGCTGCAACCACCTTCGACGGAACGAATACCGGGTTCGGGGCTACCCAGACCCGGATCCAAGGCCCGGACACGTTCACGGCCGAAGCGTGGTTCAAGACCACAAGCACTTCAGGAGGCAAGATACTCGGCTTTGGAAATAGCCCGACAGGAGAGTCCGGCAGCTATGACCGCCACGTCTATATGGACAACGCAGGACGGATCATCTACGGCGTCTACACCGGAAACACGGAAACCCTGCAAAGCTCCGCCGGTTTCAATGACGGGCAGTGGCACCAAGTCACCGTCAGCCTTGGTTCTAACGGAATGGTGCTATATGTCGACGGAAAGCGAATTGCGAAGCGCGCGGACGTGACCAGCGGACAGCCCTACACCGGGGTCTGGCGAATCGGTGGCGACAACCTCAACGGCTGGCCGTCGCAGCCCGCAAGTAGCTACTTCCAGGGAAGCATCGATGAAGTAAGCATCTACCCGACCGTACTGGGGCTGTCCCAGGTCCAGAACCACTTCCAGGCCTCCGGCCGCACCCTTAACCTGCCCACTGCGCCTGTAGACAACTACGGCAAGGCAGTGTTCCAGCTCAACCCGGACCTGTACTGGAGGGTGGGCGAAACTACGGGAACGACGGCAGCCGACAGCGGTGCGGTAGGCAATACAGGTACCTTCGTCAGCGGAACGAGTCTGGGACGCCCAGGGGCGCTCGCAGGAGTGACTAATACAGCCGTCGAATTCGACGGCTCATCGGGCTTGCTCTCGTCCGACGCCCAGTTCTCCAACCCCACGGTTTACACGGAGGAGCTGTGGTTCAACACAACCACCACCAATGGCGGCAAGCTGATCGGTTTCGGTGGTTCCCAGACCGGACTCTCGGGCAACTACGACCGGCACGTCTACATGGAGAACAGCGGACAATTGACGTTCGGCGTTTGGACGGGTCAAGCCAACACCATTACGACTCCACAGCCGTACAACGACGGGTCGTGGCACCATATGGTGGCAACCCAGTCGTCGGACGGGATGAAGCTGTATGTGGATGGCCAGGAGGTCGGTTCCAATCCGCAGGCCGGGTCCCAAGCCTACAACGGCTACTGGCGTGTGGGTGCAGATACGACGTGGGGACCGCAGCCATACTTCGCGGGAGCCATCGATGAGGTGGCCGTGTACTCCACGGCGCTGAGTTCCTCCGACGTTTCGGCTCACTACGCCCTGGGTGCGGGCACCACGCCTGCCAACCAGTCTCCGGTGGCTGCCTTTAGCTCGGCTGTGGCGGATCTGACCGCGACGCTGGACGGGTCGGCGTCGGCAGATCCGGACGGCACGGTTGCCAGCTACGCCTGGGACTTCGGCGATTCGTCGCCGGCCGGGACAGGGCGGACTCCGTCGCACACATATGCAGCGGCGGGAACCTATCAGGTCAAGCTGACGGTGACGGATGACAAGGGAGCGACAGGTACCGTCAGCAAGTCCATCACGGTAACGGCTCCTGCCGACCAGCCCCTGGCAAAGGACGACTTCGGTCGGACAGTTGCCGGCGGCTTCGGGCAGGCGGATGTCGGAGGCAACTGGACGACCCCGTCCGGTGCGAGCAACTATTCGGTCGCCAATGGAAATGCAACGATCAACAACGCTGCGGGAGCTACTCGAAGCGCATTCCTGAATGCGGTTTCTGCGGACTCGGCCGTGACGCAGTTCGATGTATCCCTCGACAAGATCGGAGACGGTGGCGGGACCTTTGTCTCGGTCATAGGCCGTAACGCCGGCAGCTCCAACGACTATCGAGCCAAGCTGTGGATTTCCAGGACCGGAGCCTTGACTCTGTACCTGACCAAAACGGTTGCAGGGGCGGAAACCATCCTTTCGACCAGGACCCTCGGGCTGACGTACAACGTGGGAGATTCCGTGCGGATCAAAATGGCCGTGACCGGAACGTCGCCCAGTACTTTGAGCGCTAAGGCCTGGAAAACCAGCACCGCTGAGCCGGCAGCATGGAGCCTGACCGCGACCGACTCGACGTCGGCGCTCCAGGTCCCTGGCTCCGTCGGCATACTCAGCTACGTGTCGGGGTCGAACCTCAACGGCCCGGTGAAGGTGACCCTGCGTAACTGGCTTACCACCAGGGAGCCCTAACCCCCGGCGCGACACGGCCGGGAACGCCGGCGGAGAGCCCCCTTGGGTGTGGTATTAATCACACTCAAGGGGGCTCTCCGCCGTCGAGGCGGGACTCGCGGGTGGTCGGCGTCACCCGCGTCAGGACTCGCGTCTGGCCGGGGGGACCCCAAAGGGAGCACACTTGAGGTGGCCCGACACGCCGCGCCTCAAGGGGGAACAAACTCGTGGTGCTGGTTTGACACGCCGTCGCGCCTTCCCCGATGCTGTAACGGCAAAAGTTATCCAGTCGTTACGTTGCGGTAGAGCGCAAGCTTGGGCGGCCCCTCAGATCTAAGGAACAAATAATGGAAGCGACTCATCTTTCCCGTAGGAGCGCCCTGGGATTAGGGGCCGCGGCGGCCCTCGGGCTGGCGGCAGGCCAGCTCGGTAACGCCACACCGTCCGCAGCGGCCATCGCTCGTCCGACGGGCACCGGCTACGTCCGCTATGAGGACCTGTACAGCTCCGGCAACGACCTGCAGACGGTCATCAACAAAGTTACCGGTAATCGGGTGCTGACCTTCCCCGAAGGCGTGTTCACCATTCCGTCCAATTTCCGCTACGGGTACAAAGACGGCGTGCGGTTGGGGAATCGTTCCGGTGGTGCCGGCTGTCGCGGCCTGGTGGGGTCCGGACGCAACACTATTTTTAGGATGGCCTCCTCGAGCCAGCCGAGGTGGACCGGTGGAGCTTCGCCCTACATGCTCATTCACGCGATCGCTTCCAGCGCAGATCCGATGATCACAGTCGAACTGCGCAACTTCCAAATCCAGGGAACCAGCCTGGGCCATGAGTACAACGGTCTTCGGCTGAGCCGGGCAAACGGCGTCGTCGATAACGTCTATATCAATGGCATCACCGGCTACGACTCCGTCCCGCCGGGCGAAACCGGGGGCATCAGCATATTCCAGTGCACTTCGGTGCGGGTAACCAACACCGAAGTGGATGGCCGCCGCGCAGGTGTGCGGGTTAGTTCCAGCCCCGTAATGGTGAACAACAGCTCGGGGATCACATTCCAGGACTGCTACTTCCACCATTCTCTTACTGGTGGCGGCGGCATTGCCTGGTTCGAGTCGCGTGATTCAACTGTGACCCGGGTGCGTTCGGAATACATTGGCTCCGGGACAGGCAAGCTTGCAGGCTACTGCTTCAACCACGAACAGTCCACGCGTATCACGTACAACGATCCCGTGATGATCTGTGACCGGAAGACCACCGGCGGTACTTTGCACATGTCCTTGAACTCCGATGCAGCCCGCGGCGGAACAGACTGTGTGCTCACGGTGAAAAACCCCAAGTGGGACGGGACGAGTGTGGGCTCCGGAAAATTCGTTGTCGAGACATGGACCATGGGGAACCAGGCCCAAAAGTCCGCCCCCCGCGTTTATGGCCCGACGGGGGCCGCGCTGCCGTTCACCTGGCTGCATCCGGCCTAAAGCCTGTTCTCCTCACCACCCCGGCCTGCGACCAAAGTGAGACTCATCAGCAGGAAGTTCATAGCTTGGCCGTGTTGCTTTCATGGGGCGACAAGTTGGCCCCGGCGCCCTGCCCCTGCCGGCGCCGGGCCAAGTCGCGCGTCACGTAGCAGAGATTAGGGATCAGCTGGCAGGCTGCAACCGAGATGGCGGAGCCGATGATCGGACCGGCCGCGCCCAGCAGCGAAATCAGCCACCACGATATGGCAATGTTCAGCGGGACAAGCATGAGTATGGGCAGGACCTGAAACCGCAGGCCTGCGCTGTCGGTCATGTACATGCCCGTTGGGTATTTAGCTGCCTGGAGGGCGACGAAAACCGCGAACCCGGAAACGAGCCACGCATCCAGAATAATTCTGCCATCGGAAACAAAGGCAACGAGAAATGGCGTGGCGATGGCCAGTAGTCCGCCTAGGAATAGGCCGCCCGCGGCAAACCAAATTGTCGGAACGAGCGGCGATTCGATGCGCGACGCCGATCTCGCCTTGGCATAAATGGGCCACAGAACTATTCCTGCCGCGGCAATAACTTGCAGAATCATGCCAAAAAGTTGCGAGGCAAGGTTGTACTGCGCCAGCTCCTCTCCATGGGTCAAATGGCTGAGCAGCAGCCGGTCGCTCTGCATAGCTATTGGAAGGGCGACCATCTGGAGGAGCATGGGCCAGGCAAGATGGAAGGCTTTGATGCCGGGCTCGCGTTTTATGTGCGGAACGGATCTGAGAGCTGAGGTCAGCTGAGGACTGATCAGACGGCTGGCAATGATGAGGCAGATGATGGAGTTGACGGCAGCAGCGGCGTAGGAAAACACTGCCAAATAGCTGCCAACCGGCGCCGCAAGCCCAATCGATAGTAGAACAGCCAGCAATATGAGCGGGGCAACGACTATTTGGCTCTTAACCTGTGTGGCTGTCCGCTCAAGCCCGACCAGGATCCGTTGCCCCACCGCGAGGGGAAGGGTGATCCCGAATACGGCCATGCACAAAAAGGCCGCCCAAGCTCCGCCATCCGGTAGAAGGCCGTTGCCTAGCAACACAGGCCAAAGCCCCAGGACGGAAACCAGGGCGGACGTTGCCATGATTACGGTGCCGGAAACGAGGAGGATCCTCAAGGCAGTCAGCAGGGACCGACGAACGTGCTCGTCGCTCCTGGGATTCTTGGCCTCGGCGATCGAATTTATGACGACGGCGGCAATGCCTAAGTCCGCAAAGGGAAGAAGGCTCGGCAGAGAGGCAAGCAGGCCGTATTGCGCATAGGCTTCCGTACCGAAGTGAGAAAGTATCATTCGGCTGGTCACGATGGCGCACAGGCCTGAAAGACCTAGGACAATCATTTTTGTGCCCGCGGTTTTCCCCAGCTTGGACCACATGCTTGACCGATACGCTTCTGTGCCTACAGCCTGGGGATTCCTGCGAAGCGTCACCGTGCCACGTCCGGTGAGGCCTCGAACAGCCACTCGTCGGCGGCCAACCGTCCGTCAGAGTCAGGAAGACTTGCCGTCACGTCGTTGCCGAAGGGACCCGAGGCTATGGCCTTGCAGATGACATCCGCAAGCTCCTGCGCTGTTGCGTGCGGCGACACCACCGCATGGCCGTTGTCGGCAAGCCAGTCGCTCAGGCCCGTTTCGGTGGTAGTGACGATGGAACAGCCGTGTGCGAGCCCTTCTACAATCGGAAGCCCGACCTGTTCCCGCCATGTAGCTGTGGACTGCGACGGCAGAACCAGCACCTGGGCCTGCCGTAAGACCCGATGGATCTCATCGCGGCTTGGATCGATGTGGACCTCAACACTGCTGTTTGAGGTCCCAGCGCTTTCTGCTTCTGCCACCATGGCGCCCTTGCCCAGGATGACAAGTGCCGCTCCCGGATCTTGCTGAACAACGCGGGACCAGGCCGCCAGTACCAACGGGAATCCCTTCCGTCGGGACAGATCACCAAGGTATACGACGCGTGCTGGGACCTTCGGATAGTTCGGATTGCACTCGCACGGGGCCGGCAAGGCGGGAACTAGACATTCTTCCTGTCCCTCCTGCAGGCGCGGGAGCACGTCGCGGTAAACCTCCTGCGCGGCCAGCGTTCCGAAGGCAACCCGGTCCACATGACGCCAGACGTAGAGGGCGAGGCGCCGTTCCACCATTTTCCGCGTCCGGGACTTCCAGCCCTGACCGCCAGGTCCTGCAAAGGGATCGGCGTTGCCGATCGCATACGTCACGATCCGGGTGCGGTGACCTCGTACCGCCCCCGCCAGGCGGACTGCAACAAGAGCCAAGAACGTCGCGGGGAGACTGGAGAGCATGAGGGGTTCATTAATCTCCAGCTGACGGACCCGGGAGCGGCCGAGGAGAAAGGCTGCTTTCAGCCGGTTGGCATGGACCAGGTGCAGTCCCTGCGTCAGCTGTTCATCAAAGTCGTACCTTTTCTGGCGGTAGAGGATAACAGCCGGCTCCAGTTGCCGGGCACGTTCGAGGTGTGCCGTCCTTAATGATTCATAGAGCCGGGCACGGGTGGAGTTCAGTTTAGGCAAAAACACTCAGTCTCTCTCCTTCGAACAGTGACACATGCCCGGCTCGCGTGCTTCTCAGATCGGTCAGGGAGGCCCCGCCAAAGGAAATCGGATCACGGCACGCGGCAGATTAACGTACCGGTTCCCGGTCCGGTCCTGCCTCGTATTTGCTGGACCTCTTCAATGCGGCAGTCTCCTTAATCTCGCGGTTAACGCGGCTTCGATAGGCAGATGGACGATGCCGCTCTTCGGCTACCACGGAGTCCTCAATTGCCCGACGGCGGTAGTCCGGCCAGTCCCGGTGTAGTAGCTCAATGGCATCCGCTATGGCGTCGGGGTCATCGGCTGGTACGAATAGGGGCACGGCATAGTTTCCTGCAGCCTCCCGAAGGCCCGACGTATCGCTGACAATCAGCAACCGTGCGGCGAGAAGCGCCTCTACCGCCGTGTTTCCAAAGGGCTCGTCAAGCCTTGACGGAACAATGGCGACATCAGCGCGCGCCAGGTTGGGCCAAACATCGGTGCAAAAACCAAGAAAACGGACGTGCCCTTCCAAGCGCAGGCTGGTCACCAGGCTTCGCAGTTCCGCCTCGTACCATTCGTAGCCTGGGTACACCGCGCCGACGAGCTCCAAGCTCACGTCAATCCCGCGCCGGCGAGCCCCGGCCACCCCGGCGACGGCAACGTCGACGCCTTTACGTGGAGACAGCCGGCCCACATAGACCATGCGCAGGGGCCCTACGACGGCTTCCCTGGGGGCGGTCACGGCATCCGGGCCGACCACTCCGTTGTACACAACCCGCACCCTCTTCGCGAGTGCCGGAAGAGTGTCAGTGAGGGTTTCTGCACTGTATCGACTGTTGGCGATAATTCGATCCGCCAGAATCAAAGGGGCAACAATCCCCAAGCGGACTGGCCACTTGGCCGACTTCTCCGCTTCATGGACGTGCGTCAGGACGGGGAGCCGGTTTAGCCGGGCCAACAAAAGCCACAGAGGAATGGTCAGAGTACTCACGTAAATCACGTCAGGGCCAGTCCTCCGGATGAGCCTCAGCCCGTGGATTGAGGCTTTTGCTGCCTCGACTGCCAGCTTGAGCAAACCGAGCGGATTGGCTGAGCTTTTGCGCAATACCGGCGACGGACACAAGCTGACGGTGGCGCCGCGCGCCTCAAGTTCTGCCACAAGCGGTCCCGTTTGAGGTACCGTCACAACGACCCTTGAGCCCTGTTCAACCAGTCCCTCTACTGTTTCGAGCATCACCCGGTCGGCGCCGTAGAGTTCAGAACTCGGGTGGGCCATTAGCACCGCTGGTGACGTGACGCATGCATGCATAGGGTCCTCTACTCCAGTCCAATCTGGGCGGCAACCTCCGCTTTTCGCTGTCAGACACCGCGCCGCCGTCTGGGTCTGACGACGGTACTTTCTGGACAGTAAGCTATATGGTGCTCACATGGCAATGAATCCGAAGCGCAAATTGGCGATTATCGTCGTGAACTACGGCTCGCATGAATTGTTGGAAACGAATATTGCGCCCGTGGCCGGCCACACACCGGATGTTTCTGTAGTAGTGGTCGACAACTACACGAATAGAACAGAACGGGACGCCGTTGCGAGCCTCGTTGCCCGGCGAGGCTGGACCTTGGTGGCGCCGGAGACCAACTTGGGATTCGGGGCCGGGATGAACCTAGGCGTCGAAGCTGCTGCCCAAGCCGGCGCACGAGCATTCCTGCTGATCAACCCCGATGCGACACTGGGCATGTCCAGCCTTCAGTTGCTGAGGGACGCCGTCGAACACAACCCGATGGCCGTCGTGGCTCCCCGTATCGTCCGGTCGGACGGAAGTATCTGGTTCACCGGGGCCACAGTTCGTATGGAGGACGGAGAAACCAGGGGGAGACGCCATGCATCCGCTGCGCTGCCGCCCGGTGAGCGCCGTTGGCTAACAGGAGCATGCCTACTGATAAGCCTCGAAATGTGGCAAGCCGCAGGCGGTTTCGATGACCGGTACTTCTTGTACTGGGAGGATGTGGACTTCTCCTTCCGCGTTGAGGCAGCCGGTGGAGCCCTAGAGGTGGTGGAGGAGGCCACTGCCACTCATGATGAAGGTGGCACCCAGGGCAGCGGACCGGGTTCCAGGGCCAAATCGCCCGTCTATTACTACTACAACATCCGCAACCGGCTGCTCTTCGCAGCGATCCACCTAAATCCGGATGACAGACGGCGATGGAAGGGCTCGGCCATTCCGGCCGCTTGGCGCATCCTGCTTCGCGGCGGACGCCGGCAGTTCCTGCGGCCCGTCAGGCCAGTATGGGCCGCCGTCCGCGGAACCTGGGACGGTCTCACCCTTCTTCGGCGTTGGTCATAAGGTTCATCAATAGCCGCCTAAGGCACTGAGGCCGAGATGTATCTTCCCCACGGCTTGGCGCACCTGATTCAGGGCCGCTTTATGGTGCAGTGGGCCCTGAAGGTGCCCATCCGCAATATCCAGGCGCCGCTGGGCGCTTGGACCGCCCCGACTGAGCAGCGCCGGCAGCGCCATCGGCGAGCCTTCCGGGATAGCGACGGTACCGCGAAGACAGTTCATCGCTTCCACGATCTGGAACAGGGAGGCATCGCCGACCGGCACCCCGCCTGCGTGCCTCCCCCGAGATGCCAGTTCACCGAGGTAGGCAGCGGCTTCCCTGAGGGTGAACGTTCGGCGTCGTGCAGCTGCGTCCAGATAAGCAATTTCAGAGCGATGCTCGAGCGATGCGACTAGAATTAGTTCCGCGCGGCGCACGAGACCAAGTTCCAGTTTCCTTGAGCGGTGCTCCTTTGAGGCACCACTTTCAACGCCACCCTTGCGCAAAAGGGCGGAGGCGCCGCGACAGAGGCTCTGACCGTTCGCCGCATGCGTCCCGGCGCTCTGGATCTTAACGCCGGACCGGCCGGCTCGCGCTGCGTAGTCGGTCAGTAACGCTTCCGCGTACGGCGACCGGCAGACGTTAGCGGTGCAGACTACCAGGATCGATGCCAAGACTGTGTCCTCATGTCCGCCATCCCATGACCGCAGTGTAGCCCGTCATCTGTAAAACGGGTGATAATTTCGGACCATATTCCGGTCAGCAGGCGGTAGGGTTGGCCGAAACGCTGTAAGGGGGATCTTGGATGGAGCTTGCCGAATACCTAGGGACGCTGCGCCGTCGGTGGCTGTTCATAACCGCACTGGCACTTTTGGGTGCGGGTATCGGCTTCGTCCTGGGGCTCAACTCACCAAAAATGTACAAGGCTTCAAGCAGCGTGTTCGTGTCGACTCAGCGCGGGAGTACAACCACGGAGCTCGTGCAGGGGTCAACGTTCACGCAGAACTTGATCCAGTCGTATGCGAAGCTTGCAAAAATGCCGTCTGTCCTCGATCCGGTCATCACGAAGCTGAATCTGCAAACCACGCCGGAGCGGTTGGCCGATGCGGTTTCCGCGGATACTCCGCTGAATACGGTCTTGATCGAGATCGCGGTGACCGATGAATCGCCCACCCAGGCTGCCCGCATTGCAAATGCGGTGTCCTCTTCGCTAGCAACCACTGCGCAGGCACTGTCTCCTAAAGCTGACAATGGAACTCCTGCTATCACGATGCAGCAGGTCGAGCAGGCCCAGGCGCCCAACAACCCGTTTGCCCCTGATAAGCGATTCATGGCTTTAACCGGTTTTGCCCTGGGCCTGGCCGTGGCATCGGCTTATGCCCTGGGCCGACAGGTTATCGACACGCGGCTACGAACAGAGCAGGACGTTCAGCGGGCTACTGAGATTCCGGTCCTGGGGACCATTCCCGGTCTGCGCAGAAAGGGCGGGGCCGAGGTGGCCGACTTCCGGACGCAAAAGACCGGTGTGACCGCCGAGTCGTTCCGGAAACTCGCCGCTAATTTAGAGTTTCTTGATCCAGATGCGCGTGTCCGGTCCGTGGTTGTCACGTCAGCAGTTGCCGGGGAGGGAAAAAGTTCTACGGCAATCAACCTGGCGTTAGCCCTGGCAGAACGATCTGACCGGGTAATCCTGGTCGATGCGGATTTGCGCCGGCCCCGGATAGCGGAGTACTGCGGCATCGATGGAACGCTCGGACTCACCACCGTTCTTACCGGCAGGGCCAAACTAGGGGACGTCATCGAACCTTGGGGTCCCATCCGGGTCCTCCCGTCCGGTGCGGTACCCCCGAATCCGAACCAGCTTGTAACTTCAGCCATGATGGCGGCCACGGTGGAAGCCCTGGTCCAGCAATTTGACATTGTCATTTTTGATTCCGCACCACTCTTGCCCGTGGCCGACTCGCTCGCCCTATCCCGGCTGACCGACGGGGCGCTTCTCGTGGCGCGGGCCAATTCCACCCGCCGGGGCCAGTTGAAGGCGGCCGCGGACGCGGTCGAAAACGTCAAGGGTCGGGTCCTCGGCGTCATCCTGAACCGGATCAAACTCGGGCGGGACATCCCGAAGAGCTACGGCGACGCTGCCCTGCCGGCGGCAAAACATGCCATGGCGCCCGAGCACGAGTGGGAGCTGGGCGGAAAAGCCGATGACCTCTCCATCGATGGCGACGCCCTGAGGAAACTTGTGTGAGCCAGAGTGCGTTGCGACGGCCGGATCGACCACTAGCTAGCATTGACGCCGCACGGTGGCAGCACGCGACTGTCGGGGTGGCGTTCATCGTCCTGGTCCTTCTGGGCGCCCGCCTGCAATTGAGCCACACAATCACCGTAGGTTATGTGGCTGCGCTGGTCATCGCGCCCCTTTGGCTGGGGGCTCTCGGAAAGTTCCGAGGAGCGGCCAGCCTTTTTGTGCTGGGAATAGCCTGTTGCCTATCCGGTTTCTGGCTGTTGGCACTCAATGCCCCTGATCACCAGGTGGATTCGAGCACTGCCATAAATAACGTGACACTGCTCGTGGGTCTTCTGCTCACCGTTGGCACGGTCCTATGGGCAAAGCAAGTAATGCCCGAATGGTTGATCGGGTTAAGTTACGGGCTCGGTATGCTCTTGGGCGTATCGCGGTCGGGAGCCGCAGCGGAGAACGCCTGGAAATTCGGATACTCCGTTCCCGTCATTGTCATCAGCTTATCCATTGCGTATGGCGTTGGCCGCTGGGGCAGGCGCCGGCAAGGATTAGTGGAGGCCCTCACACTGACGTTGTTGGCTGTCCTGTGCCAGCTAAACGACTCGCGATCTATGTTTGGAATGCTGGGAATGGTCATGATTCTCGTACTCTGGCAGCTGGTGCCTCGAGGCAAGAGCGGGCGAAGGTCAGTGATGAAGACCATGCTCGCGCTCGCGTGCATGGCGGTGGCAGTGTACGACGTCCTTACAAGTCTGCTCGTGGAGGGTTACCTCGGCGCTGCTGCACAAGACCGCTCCGTGACACAAATCAACATGACAGGATCCCTCATCCTGGGAGGCCGGCCGGAAATGGCCGCAACGCTGGGACTGTTCGCCCAAAACCCGCTGGGATTTGGCCTCGGTATCATTCCCTCGCCGACGGACGTCACCGTAGCGAAAACGGGCATGGCCTCCATCAACTATGAACCCAACAACGGTTACGTAGAAAAATACATGTTCGGGTCACAATTCGAGGTCCACTCCGTGGTGGGGGACCTGTGGGCACTGTTTGGCATTCCTGCACTCGCGCTAGCGTCGGTTATAGCCGTTTGGGCGCTTCGCGCCATAGTCGTTGGAATCACGCACGGACGGGGAAGCGCGTTGCCTCTTTTCCTGGCTGTCATCACGCTGTGGAATATCTTTTTCAGTCCCCTGCTGACTTCCGTCGCCACGATGGGACTGGGCCTGGGACTAATGCTGCCAAAGAAGAACCAACAGCGCGAGACGAGTGCTGCTGGGTCACTACAAGATGCCAATTAAAGGACGACCGAGACGGATGGCTATGAATGTAATTCACCAACTATTCCTCAACTCCCTGACGGCAAGTTCCAACTACGTTGCACGGCAGCCGTCTGACCCAGTCCGTAAGGTCCGGTCCCATGGGTAGGACTGGCAGACAATCACCAGAACATGTATCGAGGAGGACCTTCCTCATCGCATCGTCGTCCGGCCTGGTGCTCGCATCCTGTTCAGCGAATGATGCCGTGCCCGAGCGAGCGCCGATCCATACGGTGGACAGCCTTACCGGAACGACACCGTTCTATATCGCCCACAGGGGCTCCGGAGACAACTGGACCGAACACACGAAAGTCGCCTACGACTCCTCTAGGGCCGCGGGGGCGCGGGCTATAGAGGTCTCGGTCCACTCAACGTCCGACGGCGTCCTGGTCTGTCATCATGACGCTAATCTTTCGCGCCTAACAGGCGTCGACAAGGACATCGAGAACATGACGTACGCGGAACTCGCAGAGTTCCGCGTCGACGCGCGGCAATGGCTGGGGCCGTCAGCGGCCCCCCAGCCGATACCCAAATTGTCGGACGTCCTGGACGCTTGCGCCGCCACACACGTTGTCTTCCTGGAGGACAAGCAGGGCACCAACACCAAAGTGCTCCTGGACCTCATGGATACCTATCCGGACTCGACCGGCCATTTCGTCTGGAAGCAGGACGCGGGCGTCAAAACGTTCGAAGACGCACAGGCCCGCGGCTATAAAACCTGGGGCTACTTTGTGGACGGAGCGGACAAGAAATTTGAAAAGTACGCCGCCCGTCATGACTTCGTAGGCATTTATCATCTGGCGGCTGACGCGGATATACAGCGGCTCGTCGGTTTCGGACGGCCCACGATCTGTTGGGAGGTTCATACACGTTCGAGAAGGGACAGCCTTCTTGGGCTGGGAGTCCGGGGCATGATGTGTCCCAACATTCCCTACGTGATGACCGACGTTCCGGCGGCCACCGCTGACACTTTCGCCACGGGGCTCCGCGCCGCAGGGGACCTTCCGTCGACCCTCGGTTGGGCCTTCCAGCCCCTTATTTCACCCCGGGAAGCAACCGTCACACTTGCCGACGACGTGGACCAAAGCTATTCACTTGGTTCCATGTGCCCCATCGCCGGCGATGAATATTCCATCGAATTCCAGATGTGCTGGCCCACGAGGGTGCCTTCTTCGGTGCAGGCCGGACTAGCATTCGGCCTCACCAGCGACAGCCCTTATCAACCGCTCGAACCTGGTCCAGCCGGTTACCATCTCTTGTTGGATGACAAAGGCGAGCTTCGGCTTTACGCCAGGCGCGAGTCCGGCGCCTCCGAAAGTTTGGGCGTGTTGAGGACAGCTCCTCCGGTGCCCGGATCATGGATCAGTTTGAGGATCTCAGTGGAAAGCTCCCGCATAACGTTTTCCCGGCCCGACGCCGAAGAGGCGAAGGTATCGGTAACAACCGCGGAACACCGCGGCGGCTACTTCACCCTCTGTAAGGCCTATAAGGGAAAAGTCCCCATATCCTTCCGCGGGATCAAAGTCGACAGTGCATAGTTCTGGGCCCAGTCACGTCGGCTGCCAAATGGCCAACTATTTTCCAGCCTGGCTTCCTTCCCAAGGGCCGTGAGGGCAGGCTGCCACGGATGCGCACGGCGGGAGAACCTGTGGAAATTTACCGACAAAAAAATCCCGCACGCAAACCCCCACGGAGCCGGCAGATGCACTAGGGTCGGAGCAATTCCGTGTTTCCGCTCCTGGTGTTTGTTTGTGAGGACGAAGAGGTAACGAATGCGACTCATCGGATTTTCAAGTCTCGGCTCGCCGAAAGACCAACATAAATCGGCCGCCCAGCGGACGGACTTGCCGCAGGCCAAACCCGGTAAGTACCAGGGTATTCAGGCCCTTCGCTTCATCGCCGCACTACTGGTAGTGGTCACACACTCGACCTTTTATGCTCACGAAAGACTGTCGTCATCGGTCCCCGTCTGGAATGACGGCGTGGTTGGCGTCCGGGTGTTTTTCGTGATCAGCGGTTTTGTCATGGTTGCCTCGACGACTTCTCTCGCCGGTACTCGGGACGGCTGGAAGTACTTTTCAATGCGGAGAATAATCCGCATTGTTCCGATGTACTGGATGGCCACCACGGTCAAATTACTAACGATGTTGGTACTGCCTGCGGCGGTTCTTCATTCAGCGCTTGATCCCGGCAAGGTTGTCCTTTCATACTTGTTCCTGCCCTCCCGTAACGCGGACGGAGCCGTGGAACCACTCTTGGGTGTTGGCTGGACTTTGGTGTTCGAGATGTTCTTTTACGCAGTCTTTGCCCTTACGCTGCTCGTCAGGGCGAACGTCATCTACCTGACTGGGGGCGTGCTAGTCCTTGTTGCTTGCGGATCTCTGTTCCGCGGAGCCAACTGGCCTGCCTGGGCCGTCTACTTTGATCCGATCGTTCTCTATTTCCTTGTGGGCATGCTCATTGCAAAGTTGACTCTCAACCCCCGAACGCGCCGCCGCTTGGCGCCGGCGGTCCTTGCGGTACTTGTACTCGGGATTTTATACATGGTGATCCACCCCGATATAGATGGTTCGTTGAACAATCGTGTCTTCGAAATGCTCGCGGTAAGCGCAATCGTCTTGGCAGTGGCCTGGCTTGAGCCGCTCATTGGACGAGGGATCCCAAAGTTCGCGACGTTTCTGGGAGCCGCGTCCTACTCCCTGTACCTGTTTCATCCGTTAATTGCGCCAGCAATACCCGAAGTGCTGGTTCGGCTGGGAGTCACGAACGGCGTCGTTTCTGTCCTGCTGTCGATCGCGGCGGCACTGATTGCAACCACGCTAATTTATCGGTTTGTGGAACTGCCAGTGACGGCCTGGCTGCAGACTCGTGTTCCATATGTCAACCGACAGCCCAAAGCGGCTGGTTCGCTCGAAACAGCGGACTCTGGAAAGTAATAGGCAGCCGAAAAATAGTTGGCCGACTCTTCGCATTACCGTCGGTTCGATATGCCCCGAGGCAAACCCTGCGGATCTGTTGCGCCCTGATGGAGCATGCATTGCTCAAGGCAGAGGCAAGTACAAATGCGAGTAGGGCCGACGAAACGGCGAAAAAGTCGAGTACCGCATACTCGGGGACCCGAAGGGGGGTCAGCTTACCGTTCAACCCAGCACACAAGTGGTGTGCTGGGTTGAGCGGAATGTATCGCTGAAGTGCCGGCCCAGCACATCACCAGCGATGCCGTTCGAAGCAAATTCATGAGGGGGCAGCATGAGCGTTGAAAACAGCGGTTCATCAACGGAGTGTGCACCGTCGCCGCCCCAGCCGCCCGATGCCAACCATGGCCATCACAGCGGGCCTCCGCAGCCGATGACGGGTAAGAAGTGGGTCCCTGTTCGGAACCGGCGCACGGATAAGCGTGCCGCGAGCGCAACGAAGAGGCGATTAACGCTCCGTGTCGCCACGTTTTGGCATCTCGTCACGGTGTCGGTTACGAGCGCTGCCCTTGTCTTCGCCGGATCAGTGGCCTGGAGTCCCGCGATGGCCCAACTGCTGCCCGGGAGAACGGAGGCTGCCGAAGCCGCCGTCGTCCCCGCCGTTCCGGGGGAACTTCGCGTCACAGCGGCGGGCGATTATTCCACTTCAGCCGCCGCTGCCGGTGTCCTCTCCCGAGTCGGACAGCTCAAACCGGACCTGCACCTGGCCCTGGGTGACCTTTCCTACGGTGCCACCGGAGCAGAGCAGTCCTGGTGCGATTTCGTCACAGCCCGCACAGGCGCGGGCTTCCCGGTCGAGCTGGTGTCGGGCAACCACGAAAGCAACGGACAGAACGGAAACATTAATGATTTTTCTGCTTGCTTGCCCAACCAGCTTCCCGGGGCGGTGGGGACCTACGGCCGGCAATACTACGTCGATGTCCCGCAGCAGAATCCATTGGCACGTTTTGTATTTATCACTCCGGGAATACCTTTTACGGGCGGAACCCCTGACTACTCCGTCGGCAGCCCTCGTTATAACTGGACAGCAGCAGCAATCGACGGAGCCCGGTCCGCGTCCATACCCTGGGTCGTGGTGGCCATGCACACACCTTGCATCTCGATCGGCATATACGACTGCGTTGCAGGCACCGACATTACTAACCTGCTTCTCAGCAAGAAAGTGGACGTCGTCCTGAACGGCCATGAACATCACTATCAGCGCAGCAAGCAGCTTTCAGTAGCAGCCGGATGCGCGGGGCTCCAGCCTGGCGTCTACAACCCATCCTGCGTGCGTGACGGGGACAATTCCCTGGCCAAGGGAGCCGGCTCCGTCTTTACAACCGTCGGGACGGGTGGCGTGGGCCTGCGCGATGTCAATACCGCCGATCCAGAAGCACCGTACTTCGCCGCCTATTCCGGCCTCAACCTGAACCCCAGTCACGGCCTGCTGGACATGAAGTTCACCGCCACCACCTTGGACGCCCGATTTGTCGCCACCGACGGCGCGTTCACGGATGCCTTCAGCGTCGCTTCGTCGGGGAGCAATGTGCCTCCAACGGCGTCCTTCAGCTCGTCCTGCTCCAATCTCACCTGTGCATTCGACGCGTCGGCATCCACAGATCCGGACGGCACCATAGCAAGCTATGCCTGGGACTTCGGCGACGGCACCAGCGGCACCGGCCCTTCGCCGTCGCACCCCTACGCCACCCCCAGCAGCTACAACGTCACCCTGACGGTCACTGACAACGGCGGTGCCACGGGCGCGGCAACCCAGACAGTCACAACAACAGCTGGCACAGCACCGTTTGCCCAAGACGCATTCAACCGGGCGGTCACTAATGGTCTCGGCACCGCGGAAACGGGTGGCCCCTGGTCCGTGACGGGTAGCACGAGCGATTACTCCGTGGCCAGCGGGACAGGACGCCTGCGCATCGCCTCTGCGGGCGTCGCCAACTACGCCTATCTGGGTTCTGTCAGTTCCTCGGCCACCGACCTCTACCTCGAGCTTGCGACCGACAAACCCGCCTCGGGTTCCGGCCTGTATTTCTCGGCAGTCGGACGAAGGATTGCGGGATCCGGAGAATACCGGGCTAAGGCCCAAGTGACATCCACGGGCGCTGTGAACCTGTCATTGATAAGGACATCGGCCAGCGGCACCGAAACCACGATCCAGAGTGGCCTCACGATCGGTGGCCTGAACTATGCCGTCGGCGATCGATTGGCAATGCGCCTGCAGGTCACGGGCACGGGGACCACCACCATCCGCGCCAAAGTCTGGAAAGTGGGGACGGCCGAACCGGTCAGCTGGCAGCGCTCCGTGACTGACACGACGGCGGCTCTGCAGGCGGCGGGCGGCATCGGGTTATTCACGTATCTTTCCAGCAGTGCTAACAATGCGCCGATCACTGTGCTGCTGGACAATGTGACGGCGGCGGCCCCGTAGCCGGTTCACGAGCCCTGGGCGCTGTTATCCGACCGGCGCCCAGGGTGTAATACAGGCCTCCGGCCAGGCGGACCGTAGTGAGTGCGGTATTTTTGAACCTGTGCTGATCTCTGACCGCGACATTCGAACCGAAATTGACTCCCAGCGGATTGTCCTCGAACCCTTCGACCCCGACATGGTCCAGCCGTCCTCGGTGGACGTCAGGATCGACAAGTTCTTCCGGCTGTTCGATAACCACAAATACGCCCACATTGACCCGGCCGAGGAGCAGCCCGAGCTGACCCGCCTGGTGGAAGTTGAGTCCGGCGAGCCGTTCATCCTGCACCCGGGGGAGTTCGTCCTTGGCTCCACGTACGAGACCGTGACGCTGCCGGATGACATCGCGGCCCGCCTCGAGGGCAAGTCTTCGCTCGGCCGGCTCGGCCTGCTGACGCACTCGACGGCGGGTTTCATCGATCCCGGATTCTCCGGCCACGTCACGCTGGAACTGTCCAACATGGCCACGCTGCCCATCAAGCTCTGGCCCGGCATGAAGATCGGCCAGCTGTGCTTCTTCCGGCTGACCTCGGCCGCGGAGCACCCGTACGGTTCGGGGGAATACGGCAACCGCTACCAGGGCCAGCGCGGGCCCACGGCCAGCCGCAGCCACCTGAATTTCCACCTCACCAACATCTAGGCGGGACGGCTGCCATCCAGGCCGGACGGCCGCGCCAGGCAGCCAAGCCAGCCTCCCGGCCACGCAGCAAGCGCCGTGTCGCAGGGCGGCAGCGTTACGCCGGGCCCGAGGTCCGGAACGCGGGGCGCCGTGCGGGACGGCGCAGGAGCCGGACCAGCGGCTCCACAAAGCGGGCGGCCAGCGGCCCCACGATCGCCATGATCAGAACGTAGGCGGTGGCGAGGGCTGCCAGATCGGCGGGCACCACGCCGGAGGCAACGGCCAGGCCGGCGATGACAATCGAGAACTCGCCGCGTGCGATCAGGGCCGCGCCCGCGCGGTAGCGGCCGGGAATGCCAATCCCGGCCCGCTTGGCCGCCCAGTACCCGGTGACCACCTTGGTGGCTGCCGTCACCAGGGCCAGCAGCAGGGCCCAGCCCAGGACCGGGGGGATGGACCGGGGGTCGGTGTTGAGGCCAAAAACAACAAAGAAGATGGCCGCGAAGAGATCACGGAGCGGTTCCAGGACGCGGGTGGCGCTGTGGGCCGTGGCGCCGGAAATCGCGATGCCGAGCATGAAGGCGCCCACTGCCGCGGAAACCTGCATGGCGGCCGCGAGCCCCGCGACCAGAAGTGCCGCGCCCAGCAGGTTGAGCAGGAAAACCTCGGAGTTTTCGCTGTGCACGGCCTTGGACACGTGGTGTCCGTGCCGCAGGGCCACCACCAGGACCAGGCTGACGACGGCCAGGGAGATCCCCACCGTCTGCAGCCCCAGCAGGATGCTGACGCCGGCCAGCGTGGCGGTCAGGACCGGCAGGTACACGGCCATGGCGAGGTCCTCGAACACCAGGATGGACAGGACCACCGGGGTTTCCCGGTTGCCGATGCGGCCAAGATCCGTGATGACCTTGGCGGCGATCCCGGAGGATGAAATGTAGGTGACGCCGCCCATCACCATGGCCCCCACGACGCCCCATCCCAGCATCACCGCGAGCCCGGCACCGGGCAGGAAATTGAGCAGCAGGTCCAGGACGCCGGCCTGCCAGGACCGCCGCAGGCCGGTGACGAGCTCGGACGCCGTATATTCCAGCCCAAGCATAAGCAGCAGGAGAATCACGCCGATCTCGCCGGAAAGGTGCGCGAACTCGTGCATGCCTTCGAGCTTGACCAGGCCCCCGGCCCCGAAGAACAGCCCGCCCACCAGATAGAGCGGGATGGGGGACATGCCGATCCGCCCGGCCAATCTGGCCAGCAGGCCGAGGCAGAAGACGACGGCCCCCAGCTCGATCAGGGTCAGCGCGAGCGGATCCATCCGGCTTATCCGTTGCGGAGGATGCCGGCCGCCGTGTCCAGGCCTTCTTGCGTGCCCACCGCAACGAGGAGGTCACCGGGGTGAAGGACGACGTCGGGTCCCGGGGAGGGCAGGACCTCGCCTTCGCGCATGATGGCCACGATCGAGACCCCGCTGCGGGTCCGGATGCACGCCTTCCCCATCGGCTGGTTCTGGAAGGGTGACTCAGCGCTGATCGAAAACTGGCGCGTGACAATACCCGGGATTTCCCGGTGCGCTTCCGAGAGCTGCATGGCGATGCGCTGGCCGCCCAGGAGGTTGCCCAGGGCGGCGGCCTCATCCGCAGTCAGCGGGACAGAGGCCTGGCAGGTGTCAGGATCGTCCCAGGTCGAGACGATGAGTTCCGTCTGGCCCTCGCGGTATTCGACAACGCCGATCCGGCGTCCGGAGGCAGTCATGAAGTCCTTGCGCCGGCCGAGGCCGGGGAGGTCCGTCTCATCCACGTTCATACCCTCAGCCTAGTGCGCGAACCGGTGATTCGGCCGCCTCAGGACTCGGGGACCACCGCGATTTCGGTCTGGTCGGGGGCCTTGACCGGCAGGAGCACGAGCAGGCCCACGAGCAGCACCACCATGATGCCGAGGATGCCCCAGCGCTGGGCCTGGCCCTCCGCTACGAAGGGTGCGGCGACGGCGATGCACAGCGTGAAGAGGGCGGGGGCGAGGAAGCTTACGGCCCGGCCCGTGGTGGCGTAGAGGCCGAAGAGCTCGCCGGATTCGCCGTGCGGGGCGAGCCTGGCGAGGTAGGCGCGGGAGGACGACTGGGCCGGCCCCACGAAGAGGCACAGCAGCAGGCCGAAGACCCAGAACGTGGTGGTCCCGGCCCAGGCCATGCCAAAGAACGTGTAACTGCCGTTGCCGAGGACCAGGATCGCGGTACCCGCGACCAGCAGGCCGGCGAGGGACGCGATAATCACAGTCTTCGGCCCGATCCTGTCATCCAGGAAGCCGCCGAGGATGGCGCCGCCGGCCGCCACGACATTTCCGAAGATCGCGAAGAAGATGACGTCCTTGAGCTCGAAGCCAAAGGTGCCGGCCGCGATCACCCCGCCGAAGGTGAAGACAGCTGCCAGCCCGTCCCGGAAGATGGCGCTCGCGAGGAGGAAGTAGATAGTGTGCGGGCTGGTCCGGTAGATCGCCTTGATGCGCCGGACGAGCAGGCCGTAGGAGGCGAGGAACCCCAGTCCGGCGCCCCGGTCCGAGCGCGGCAGCTCCGGGACCGCGAACAGCACGGGCAGGGCAAAGACGAGGAACCACAGGGCCGAAAACACCGCCACCAGCCGGATGTTCAGGCTGTCCGCGGTGGAGGCGCCAAACCAGTTCACGCTGGGCTGGACAAAAAGCTGGAGCACAACCAGCAGCGCGACGATGCCGCCGAGATACCCCATGCCCCAGCCGAAGCCGCTCACTTTGCCGATGTTCCGCGGGGTGGAGATCTGGGTGAGCATGGCGTTGTAGTTGACCCCGGCAAACTCGAAGAAGACGTTGCCCAGCGCTATGAGCGTGACGCCCAGGA
The DNA here is from genome assembly GCF_056406115.1 of Arthrobacter sp. P1_D4. Classification (NCBI taxonomy): domain Bacteria; kingdom Bacillati; phylum Actinomycetota; class Actinomycetes; order Micrococcales; family Micrococcaceae; genus Arthrobacter; species Arthrobacter sp. P1_D4. The sequence continues at coordinate 73,979 of NZ_JBFUAU010000011.1, forward strand.
TCAGGTAGTCCGGCCGCGGGAAGACAAAGAAGCAGAGCCCGGTCAGGACGACGACGGCGGCCGTGTTGACCCCCAGCCACAGCTTCCGCCGGCCGCCCGTGTCCGAGCGCTGCCCGGTGACCGGGGCCAGGAGGGCAACGGCCACGCCGGCGACGGCCAGCGCGGCGCCCAGGACTGCCGAGGCCTGGTCCTCCCCGCCGAATGCCCTGGAGGTCAGGTAGACGGTGAAAACGAATGTTGTCATGACGGCGTTGAAGGCTGACGAACCCCAGTCCCACGAGGCCCACGCGAGGATCCGGCCCCGGTGCGGGACGGGACTTCCCGATTCCAGTTCCGAGGGGCGCATGGCCTCTGGGGCGGCGGCAGTGTTCATAGCCAGAATCGTAGCCGCCCAGGGCGTCCTCCGAGGGGGAGCGGGAGGGGGTTTTGCCAGCCGGGGTTTAACCCCGGCTTCACATTTGCGTCGAATTGTTCAGCGGCCGGTGACCCGGCCAAAAGAATTTGTACACGCTTGGTAAACTGACGGCACCGAACCTAACAAATGACCCGCCTGCTCCAACTTGCTGACAATCGACTTTCTGACGTTGCGGAGATACCAGTGATCACAGTCCTTGCCGTGCACTTTGCGGTGGCTGCTGTGGCCCCGCTGCTGTTCCGAAAGTTTGGCAGGAATTCGTTCTTTGCCCTGGCCGCGGTCCCCGCGGCCTCCTTTATCTGGCTGCTGCTGCAGCACGACGAAGTCTATTCAGGCACAGTCTATTCAGGTTCTGACGGGGCGATCACCGAAGTCATCCCCTGGATTCCCGGCTTGCAGCTCGAACTCGCGTTCCGGATGGATGCCCTGGCCTGGATCATGTCCCTGCTGGTGCTGGGGGTGGGTGCGCTGGTGCTGGTCTATTGCGCCCGCTACTTCAAGGACAAGGACGACTACCTCGGCGGTTTCGGCGCCCAGCTCCTGGCCTTTGCCGGGGCGATGTTCGGCCTCGTTACCGCTGATGACCTTCTGCTGCTGTTCATCTTCTGGGAACTGACCACAGTGCTGTCCTACCTGCTGATCGGCTACGCCCGCACCCGGCTGTCCGCGCGGCGCTCGGCGTTGCAGGCACTCGTGGTGACCACCGCCGGCGGCCTGGCCATGCTCGTGGGGCTCATCATGCTCGGTTCAACGGCCGGAACCTACCGGATCCAGGCCATCATGGATCTGGCTCCCACCCTGGTCGCCGGCCCCGCAGGCGGGGTCGTGAACGCCGCCGTCGTCCTCATCCTGATCGGTGCGATCACCAAATCCGCCCTGGTGCCGTTCCACTTCTGGCTCCCCGGCGCAATGGCTGCCCCCACCCCCGTGAGCGCCTACCTGCACGCCGCGGCCATGGTGAAGGCCGGGATCTACCTTGTGGCCCGGCTGGCCCCCGGATTCGCGGACACCGCGGCGTGGCTGCCGATCGTGCTCGGCCTGGGCCTGGCCACCATGCTGGTGGGCGGCTACCGGGCCCTCCGGCAGACAGATATCAAGCTCATCCTCGCCTACGGCACCGTGAGCCAGCTGGGCTTCATGACCATGGTGGTGGGCCTCGGCACCCCCGACGCGGCACTCGCCGGAATAGCCCTGCTCCTGGCGCACGGGCTTTTCAAAGCCACGCTCTTCCTGGTGGTGGGCATCATCGACCACCAGTCCGGGACGCGGGACATCCGCGAGCTCTCCGGCGTCTACGGATCGGCCAGGGCACTGGCGGTCGTCGCGGCGATCGGCGCGGCCTCGATGGCGGGCGTGCCCCCGCTGGCCGGCTTCGTCGCCAAGGAATCGGTGTTCGAGGCCTTCCTCCAGTACAAGTCGGAGACCGGGACCGGACCCTGGCTCCTGGCCGGTGTGGTCCTGGGCTCCATCCTGACCTTCGCCTACAGCGCCCGGTTCATGTGGGGAGCCTTCGCCCTCAAACCCGGCGTGGAGCCCACGGCCTTCAAGCCGGTCAAACCGGCGTTCCTCGCCGCACCGGCGATCCTGAGCCTCCTCACAATCCTTTACGGGCTGTGGCCTGCCCCCGTTGACGCCTGGATCCAGCCCTACGCGGAGCTTTTTGTGCACGGCTCCGAGGCCCCGCCCGGGCACCTGGCGCTGTGGCACGGCATCACCCCGGCCCTCGGCCTGACCGCAGTGACGTTCGTCCTGGGCCTGGCCATGTTCTACGGCCGCAACGCCGTGGCCCGGCTGCAGGCGCTGGTGCCGGGCTGGATCGACAGCGACCGTGCCTACCAGCTGACGATCGGCGCCCTGGACGACACCGCGGTATGGATCACCGGCCGGACCCAGCGAGGTTCGCTCTTCTTCTACCTGTCCGTCATCCTGACCGTGGCGTTCGTCCTGCCGCTGACGGCGCTGCTGCTGGCCAACAAACCGCTGCCGCCCGGTCTCTATGTCATCGATCCCGGCTCGCCGCTGCAGTTGGTGGCCGGCGCCGGAATCGTGATCGGGGCGCTGGCCGCGGTGCGCGCCAACAAACGGTTCCTGGCCGTCCTGATGGTGTCCGTCACCGGCTACGGGATTGCCATGATGTTCGCCCTGCAGGGAGCCCCGGACCTCGCCCTGACCCAGATGCTGGTCGAAACCATGATCCTGGTGGCGTTCGTGCTGGCCATGCGGAGCCTTCCGCCGGGGCTGCGGGACCGCACCGGCGGCAAGTACAGGGTCATCCGCGTGGTGATCGGCCTGGCATTCGGCGTCACCATGATTTTCGTGGCCATCCACGCCCTCGGCGCCCGGGTGGCGCCGCCGGTCTCCCTGCAGTTCCCGCAACTGGCCTATGAGGGCGGCGGCGGACTCAACGTCGTCAACGTGACCCTGGTGGACATCCGGGCCTGGGACACCTTCGGCGAGATCTCGGTCCTGGCCCTGGCCGCCACCGGCGTCGCAAGCCTCATCTTCGTCCGCGGCCGCGGTGACCGCATCCGGACATCCGCGAGCGTCGCGGAAGGGACAGTGGGCCGGCGCACCGGGGCCAGGGGCAGCACCAGGGAAGACGCCGCCCTGGCGATGAACCGGCGGTTCGCTGCCGCCACTCGCGACGCCTGGCTGGTGGCCGGCCGGACCCTGGCACCCGAACGCCGCTCGATCATTTTCGAGGTGGTCACCCGCCTCATCTTCCACTCGATGATCGTGTTCTCCATCTATCTGCTCCTTGCCGGCCACAACCTGCCCGGCGGCGGCTTCGCCGGCGGCCTCACCGCCGGCCTCGCCCTCACCATCCGCTATCTGGCCGGCGGCCGCTTCGAACTGCGCGAGGCGACACCCGTCGGCGCCGGCACCCTGCTGGGGATCGGACTGGCCACGGCGGCTGCCGCCGGAATGACGCCGCTGCTGCTGGGCGGCGAAGTGTTCCAGAGCGCCATCGTGGAGCTGTGGCTGCCCGTCTTCGGCGACATCAAGTTCGTCACCTCGACCATTTTCGACATCGGTGTCTACGTCGTGGTCGTCGGACTGGCCCTGGATGTGCTGCGCAGCCTCGGCGCGGAGATCGACGAGCACTTCGAAGAGCAACCCGAGACGACCGAAGAGGGGGCCGCCGAAGACCAGGGCAGCGGAGGATTCCCGGGCGGTGTCCCCGCCGGGTCCGCCGACGAGTCCGCCGACGCGGAAACCACTGCCAAGGGGAGAACATGAGCGTCAACCTGACCCTGCTGACGGTCATGGGCGCCCTTTACGCCTGTGGCATCTACCTGCTCCTCGAACGCAGCCTCACCCGGGTCCTGCTGGGCCTCATGCTGCTGGCCAACGCCACGAACCTGCTGATCCTCGCCACCGGCGGCTACGCCGGGCTGGCGCCGCTCTTCGACAAGGACACCGCGGCGGGAGACTACAACGACCCCCTGCCGCAGGCCCTGATCCTGACCTCGATCGTGATCTCCTTCGCCGTCACGGCGTTCATGCTGGGCATCATCTACCGCACCTGGGTCCTGGCCCGCCAGGATGAAATCCAGGACGACGCCGAGGACCGCCGCGTCGCGGAAACGCCAAGCTTCGATGCCGAGGATGACTCCGTGATCCCGGTCGAGACGTCGGAGTTCCCGCTGGCCACGGTCATGTCCGGTGACCGCCCCGTGCGGGCCGACAAGGCCGCCTCTGAAGAACAGCCCGGCTCCCTCAACGTTGACCCCAGCCCGGAAGGAGGCGGAGAGTGAACATCACCAGCCTTGCCCCGCTCGCCGTCGTACTCCCCATCCTGGGCGCCGCCCTGACCTTCCTGCTCATCCATCACCCCCGGGTCCAGCGCGCGGTCAGCATCGCCGTGCTGACGCTGACACTGCTGCTGGAATGCTGGCTGCTGGCCTCCGTCTGGGATGGCGGGACGGCCGCGGTGAACATCGGCGGCTGGCTGCCGCCCTGGGGCGTCGTGCTGGTGGTGGACCAGTTCTCCTCCCTCATGCTCGTGGTGTCCTCGGCCGTGAGCCTTGCGGTGCTGATCTACGCAACGGGACAGGGCATGGCCGACGGCGACCGCGACGCGCCGGTCTCGATCTTCCACCCGACCTACCTGATCCTCGTGGCCGGGGTGTCCAACGCCTTCCTCACCGGAGACCTCTTCAACCTCTACGTCGGCTTCGAGATCCTGCTGACGGCCAGCTACGTGCTCATCACCCTCGGCGGGACAGGCCCGCGCATCCGGGCCGGCGTGACCTACGTGGTGGTCTCCGTCGTGTCCTCGGTGCTGTTCCTGATCGCGATCGCGATGATCTACGGCGCCACCGGAACCATCAACATGGCGGACCTCGCCATCAAGCTCGGCGACCTCGACCAGGGCACCCGGACGCTGCTGCACGTCATGCTGCTGGTGGCCTTCGGCATCAAGGCTGCCGTCTTCCCGCTGTCCTTTTGGCTCCCTGACTCCTACCCCACCGCCCCGGCCCCGGTCACCGCGGTGTTTGCCGGGCTGCTGACCAAGGTGGGCGTCTATGCGATGGTCCGCACGGAAACGCTGCTTTTCCCGGGGGATGCGCTCAACGCCCCGCTCATGGTCGCGGCGCTGCTGACCATGGTGGTGGGCATCCTCGGCGCCCTGGCCCAAAGTGACATCAAGAGGCTCCTGTCCTTCACCCTGGTCAGCCATATTGGCTACATGGTGTTCGGCCTGGCCATGTCCACCGTGGCCGGCCTGGGCGCCGCGGTGTTCTACGTGGCCCACCACATCACTGTCCAGACCAGCCTGTTCCTGGTGACCGGCCTGATTGAACGCCGTGGCGGCAGCTCGTCCATGGACCGTGTGGCGGGACTGGCCAAGCTCTCCCCGGTCTTGGGGGTCCTGTTCTTCATTCCCGCCATGAACCTCGCCGGAATCCCGCCGTTCTCGGGTTTCCTGGGCAAGCTGGGGCTGCTTCAGGCAGGCGTGGAACTGGGGACGCCGCTGGCCTACGCCCTGGTGATCGGCGGCGTGCTGACGAGCCTGCTGACCCTGCTGGCGATCGCGAGGGTCTGGAACCGGGCGTTCTGGCGCAAGCCCGGGGACGCCGAACACCCGGATCCGGTGCTCCTGGCAGCGCCGGCCGACTCCGCCACGGGTGACCGGGCCGGCAAGACGAATGTGACCCTGCTGCCCCGCACCATGGTGGGCTCCACCCTGGGCCTGGTGGTCTTTGGCGTGGCCCTGACGGTCTTTGCCGGGCCGCTGTTCAGGGTGGCCGACCAGTCCGCCCAGGAGATGCTGGACCGGACCTCCTATATCCAGGCCGTGCTCGGCCCGGACGCGCCCGTGCCGCCGGTGCCTCCGTCGCTCCATCCGGCGCAGGTCCGGGAGGGCGGCGGGAAATGAACCGGAAAAGAATCTCGCTGCGCCAGGAACTGCCGCTGCTGGTCTGGCTCGTCTTTGTCTGGGGCGCGCTCTGGCAGAACTTCAGCCCGGGCAATCTCCTCTTCGGCGCCCTCATCGCGGTGCTCGTGGCGCGCATTTTCTATCTGCCCCCGGTGGAACTCGGCGGCCGCTTCAACGTGCTCCGCGCCGTGCCGTTCGCCCTCATCTTCCTCGGAAAAGTCGTCGCGGCAAGCTTCCAGGTCCTGTACCTGGCCGTGGTCCGCGGCCCCAACGTGGTCAGCGCGGTCGTAGCCGTGCCGCTCCGCAGCCATTCGGACCTCCTGGTCACGGCCACCGGGCACGTGATCTCGCTGATTCCAGGGTCCCTCGTGGTGGAGGTGGACAGGTCGACGTCCACGCTCTACATCCACGGCATCAACGTCCGCAATACCGAGGACGCGGCCAAGCTGCGCAAAGAGGTCCGGGACACCGAGGCCGGGCTGATCCGGATCATGGGGACCAAAGCCGAACTTTCCGCCCTGACACTGGAGACTGCCGCATGATGCAGACCGTCCTGACGGTGACCGCCGTCGTACTGTCCCTGGCCGCCGCGGGGGCGATCGTCCGGATCGCGCGGGGGCCCTCGCTGCTGGACCGGGTTCTGGCCGCCGACGTGCTGCTGGCCATCTTCGGCGCGGCCCTGTGCATCGACATGGCCGCCAACCGGCACCTGAACAACCTGATGCTGCTCGTTGCGATTTCCCTGATCGGCTTCGTCGGCTCGGTCACCGTGGCCCGGTTCGTGGCCGACAGGCGGGAGGGCGTCCGTGAATCCTGACACAGTGATCGACGCCGTCTCCGCCGTGTTCATGGTGACCGGAGCCCTGATGTCCCTCGCGGCCGCCATCGGGCTGCTGCGCTTCCCGGACCTCATGAGCAGGATGCACGCGGCCACCAAACCGCAGGTGCTCGGCCTGTTCCTGCTGCTGGCGGCCCTCGGCCTGCAGATGCGCACCTGGTCGGTGTGGCCCGTCCTGCTGGTGGCCTGGCTCTTCCAACTGCTCACCGTCCCCGTGTCCGCCCACATGGTGGGCCGGGCCGGCTACCGGACCAAGCACCTGCACCCGGAGCTGCTGAGCTCCGACGAACTCGAGGCGGTAGTCCAGAAGGCCGCCCAGCAGGCGGCCACGCACGGAGCGGACGGCGACGACCGCTGAGCCCCCGACCGGGCCCGGCGGACCCGGCCGGCACGTCGACGGACGCGGCCGGGGCCTTCGACTGCCGCGGCGGGCGCCGCGGCAGGTCGGGTCAGACGACGTCCTGGGTCTTGGCGAAGCGGGTGATCGCGCGCTGGGTGCCGCGGTTGGCGAGCACCTGGATGATGGCGCTGACCGATGCGGAGATCAGGGCGAACGTCAGGGCCGAGCGCAGGGTGGTGGGGACGTCGTCCTCCTGGCCCTTGGGCGGTTTGTTGCCCGTGGACTTTTCCCACAAGGTGTCCACCAGCTTGGTGCCGGCAAAGCCGGCCAGGAGGCTGACGCCGGTGCCGAGCAGCTTGATGAGGATGTTCATTCTTCGGTCTCCTTGGGACGGGAACGGTTTTCCCCTAGCCTAGCGTTCCGGGGTGAGGACCATCCGCAGGGCCTCGACCACGAGTTCGTGATCCGCCTTCTGGGGCAGGCCGGAGACGGTGACGACGGCGACGGCGCCCGTGCCGCGCACGTAAATGGGGAACGCCCCGCCGTGGGCGGCGAACTCCGACTGATCCCACCAGGCGTTGTCCTCGATCCTTCCGCCGGCGGCGCGGGCCCGGAGGCCCACCAGCAGGGACGGGACCTCGTACCGCATGGCGGTGCGCTTCTTGGCGTTGATCCAGCGCTCATTGTCCGGTGTGGCGCCGTTCAGTGCGGCGTGGAAGAGCACCTGCTCGCCTTTGGTGATGTCGACGGCGATCGGCAGCGAGCGTTGCCTGCCCAGCTCGACAAGGAGGAGCCCGAGGTCCAGGGCGTCATCCTTGCTGAACGACGCGAACTGGAGCGCCTCTATCTCGGCCAGCACGCGGCCGATGAGCGCCGCCAGGGAGCCGTGCGGCTGCGGCTCACTGGAGTCGGGATCGTATTCCCCGGAGGGATCTTGGGTGACCGGTGTGTGCGACAAAATATTCCAGCTTTCCGGTGGGTGACGAGGCCGCCCGCTGGCGGGTCCGGGGGTCCGGCACGACGACTCTACCAAGAGGGTTTTCCGGGCCGCCGGGACTGCCGCCGTCCGCTCCGCGATTGTGACGGCACACCACTGAAAACCCGGCCGTTCGGGTGTAAACTAAGCCAGCCCACAAGGGCGAAAATAATTACGACAGGGGAGCGCCGCCGTCGGGCATCGCCGGAACAATCCGGGGAAACCTTTGGTGGGCGCTGAGAGTGCGGACAGCCGCAGACCCTCGAACCTGATCCGGTTAGTACCGGCGCAAGGGAGTCGAGTTCTCAGGGTGCGCGGAGGGCGGCGGAAGCCGAGACCGGCCGGCGCACCCTCCCCTCCTGTTCCTCAGGAGGACGACATGACAGATATTTCAGCACAGCATGGTTCCGCCAGCCGTTCATCCGCCCGGCGCAACTACAGCTGGCGCGTGGTGGACATTGTGGTGGCCGCGTTGATCGCCGTTGCCGGCGGCGTCATTTTCTGGGCCTGGTCCCAGGGCGCGAACCTGATCTCGACTCCGGTCAACGCGGTCTACCCGCCGTTGAGCGGACTCTACGCCGGCGGCTGGATGATCCCGGCGGTGCTGGGCATGCTCATCATCCGCAAGCCGGGCGCCGCGCTCTTCTGCGAAACCGTCGCGGCCACCGGCGAGCTCATCATGGGTTCGCAGTACGGCACCACGGTGCTGATCTCCGGCATCCTGCAGGGCCTCGGCGCCGAACTGGTCTTCGCGGCCTTCCTCTACAGGAAGTTCAACCTGCCCGTCTCCGTGCTGGCCGGCGCCGGCGCGGGCCTCTTCTGCGGCTTGAACGATTCCTTCCTGCCGTGGGGCTGGAACATCGCCTACGAAGCCGGCGACAAGCTCGCCTACATCCTCTTCACCACGATCTCCGGCGCAGTGATTGCCGGCGGACTGGCCTGGCTCGCCACCCGCGGCCTGGCGAAGACCGGAGTGCTGGGCTCCTTTGCCTCCCGCAAGGCCGCCACGGAGCCCGTCTTTTCCTGAGCCCCGTCGCTGAATCCTGCAGAGAATCATGAGATCTTCACCGGGCGTCCGGCCGGCCGCCGTCACGGCCCGCGGCTGGGGCTGGCGGCATGCCGGACGGACCAGGCCCGCGGTCAGCGGCCTTGACCTGGACATCCGGCCGGGGGAGCGCGTGCTCCTGCTGGGGCCCTCCGGCGCCGGCAAGTCGACGCTGCTCCACGCCCTGGCCGGCGTGCTGGGCGACGGCGCCTCCGGCGACCCCGGCGGCTCCGGCGCCTCCGGCGACCCCGGCGACGCCGAGAACACAGACGAGACCGGCAGCCTCCTGATCGACGGCGCCGCGCCACGGGCGCAGCGCGGCCGCGCCGGGCTGGTGCAGCAGGACCCGGAAACGCAGGTGGTGCTCTCCCGCCTCGGCGACGACGTCGCCTTCGGGGCGGAGAACCTCGCCGTCCCGGCGGCGGAGATCTGGCCGCGCGTGCGCGAGGCCCTCGACGACGTCGGGCTGGGACGGCTGCCGCTGGACCACCCGACGGCGGCCCTCTCCGGCGGACAAAAGCAACGGCTCGCGCTCGCCGGGATCCTCGCGATGCGGCCAGGGCTGCTGCTGCTCGACGAGCCGACCGCCAACCTCGACCCCGCGGGCGTCCTGGAGGTCCGCGACGCCGTGGGCCGCTGCCTGGACAAGACGGGCGCCACTCTGGTGGTTGTGGAGCACCGGGTGGGGGTCTGGAAAGACCTGGTGGATAGGATCGTGGTGCTGCAGCCAGGGTCCGCCACGGACTCGGCGGTCTTGATTGACGGACCGCCGGACCGGGTCCTGGCCGAGGCGCGGGATATGCTCATCGGTGCCGGCGTCTGGGTGCCGGGCTACGTCCCGGCGACGCGGATGCGGACACCGGCGCGGGGCGCGGGACAGACTCTGCTCACGGCCGACGCGCTCGCGGTGTCCCGCGAACGGCCGCGGCGGGCCGGGCTGCGCGACGGCTTCCGCACCATCGCGCCGCGTCCGGTCCAGTCCGGGCTCTCCGTCCGGGTCCGCGCCGGCGAGGCGCTGACCATCACCGGCCAGAACGGCACGGGAAAGTCCACCCTGGCGCTGACACTGGCCGGTCTCCTGCGGCCCGTCGCGGGAACAGTCTCGGCCACGGCGGAGCTGAGCAGTCCCGCCACCGGTCACTCCAGTGGTCGCTCCAGTGGCCGCGTACGCGACAGCGCCGGACCCGATCCCTACCGGTGGAAGGCCCAGCAGCTGATCGCCAGGATCGGAACCGTCTTCCAGGAACCCGAGCACCAGTTCGTCACCGGCAAGGTCCTCGACGAGCTCATGTTCGGGCCGCGCCACCTCGGCTACGGCGAAGACCGCGTGGACGAACTGCTGGAGCGGCTGCGGCTGACGGAGCTTGTGGACGCCAACCCCTACACGCTCTCCGGCGGCGAGAAGCGGCGCCTTTCGGTAGCCACTGTGCTGGCGGCGCACCCCCAGGTGCTGGTCCTGGACGAGCCCACCTTCGGCCAGGATGCCAATACCTGGGCCGAACTCGCCTCGTTCCTCTCCGAGCTCCTCGACGCCGGCACCGCCGTCGTGTCCGTGACGCACGACGCCGAATTCAGCGCCGTCCTCGGTGGCGCCGAACTCCGCCTCCGGCCACGGGAAACCGGAGCCGCGGACGCTCCCGGCCCGGATCTTCAGCTGCCGGAGGGGGCCTCGCCATGAGGGACGCACTGAGCCTGCGCGGCAACCATGCGCTGCTGACCCGAGCCAACCCGCTCGCCAAGTTCACGGCGGTCACCCTGATCACCCTGGTCCTGGCGCTCTCCATTGACTGGGTGTCGGCGTCGGTGGCGCTGGCGTTCGAACTGCTGCTCCTGCCGCTGGCGGGCCTGACTGTGGCCTTGCTGTGGCAGCGCGGCTGGCCGCTGATCCTCGCCGCGGCGCTGGGCGGCTGGAGCACGGCCATCCTGGCGCCCGATTCCGGACCCGTCCTGCTCGATGCGGGGATCTGGTCCATCAGCGCCGGTTCCCTGCAGCTGGGGATCGGCTTCATGCTCCGCGGGCTCGCGATCGCCTTGCCCGCGGTGCTGCTGATGAGCTGCACCGACCCCACGGACCTGGCCGACGCCCTGGCCCAGAACGCGAAACTGCCGCACCGGTTCGTCCTGGGCACCCTGGCCGCGATGCGGCTCGTCGGAATCATGGCCGAGCAATGGCAGACCATCGGCATGGCCCGGCGGGCCCGCGGCGTGGGCTCGAGCGGCAACCCCTATCAGCGGTTCCGAGCCACGCTGGGCCAGAGTTTCGGCCTGCTGGTGCAGGCGATCCGGAGCGCCTCGCGGCTCGCGGTGACCATGGAGGCCCGCGGGTTCGGCGGTGCCGCCCGGACCTGGGCCCGGCCCTCCACGTTCAGCGGACTCGATGCCTGGGTGCTGCTGGGCGGGCTCGGCATCGCGGCCGCCGCCGTCGCCGCGGCCCTCGGCGCGGGCACCTGGAACCTCGTCTTCCTCACCCGCCAGTAGACCGGCGCCGCCGGTTATCGCATGGCGTGGGTATCCGTGTGAGATTGACGCCATTCCGGCCGGAATTGCCGTGGTTTATAAATCATGCGTGATATTTTCGGGAGCATGACTCAACCGACTGCTGAACACGTAGGCATCCTGCTCCGCGAGGCGCGCGGCGCCAAGGGCTGGACCCAGGGGCAACTCGCCGCCGAGCTGGGCACCAGCCAGAGCGCCATCGCCCGGATGGAACAGGGCAAGCAGAACCTGAGCCTGAAGATGATCCAGCGTCTGGAGGCGATCGTCGGGCACAGCATCGTCAAGGTGGGCCGGCCCCAGATGACCCACCTGCGCGTCGAGGGCGGCCGCACCCTCGCCGGCGCGGTGGACGTCAACAGCAGCAAGAATGCCGGCGTCGCGCTGTTGTGCGCCAGCCTCATCAACCGCGGCACCACCACGCTGCGCAGGCTTGCCCGGATCGAGGAAGTCAACCGGATCGTGGAGGTGCTGACCAGCATCGGCGTCGAATGCACCTGGCTCAACGCGAACGACCTCCAGATCCGCCGCCCCGCCGTCCTGGACCTGGCCTCCATGGATGTGGAGGCGGCCCGCCGGACCCGCAGCGTCATCATGCTCCTGGGCCCGCTGCTGGACGAGGCCGACACCTACCGGCTGCCCTACGCCGGCGGCTGCGACCTCGGCACCCGCACCGTGCAGCCGCACATGCAGGCACTGCACCAGTTCGGCCTTAGCGTGGAGGCGAAGTCCGGGTTCTACGCGGTGCAGGCGCCGCCGTCGGACGGTCACGACCGCTCCTTCGTGCTCAGCGAACGCGGCGACACCGTCACCGAGAACGCCATCATGGCCGCAGCCCACCGCCGTGGCACCACCATCATCCGCAATGCCAGCCCGAACTACATGGTGCAGGACCTGTGCTTCTACTTGCAGATGCTCGGCGTGGACATCGCCGGGGTTGGCACCACCACGCTGAAGATCACCGGCCGGCCGTCGATCGACGCCGACATCGAATACTTCCCGTCCGAGGACCCCATCGAGGCGATGAGCCTCATCACCGCCGGCATCGTGACGAACTCGGAAGTCACCATCCGCCGCGTCCCGATCGAATTCATGGAAATCGAACTCGCCACGCTCGAGCAGATGGGCCAGCGGCTCGAGGTTTCCGGGGAGTACTTTGCCCGCAACGGCCGAACCCGCCTGGTGGACGTCACCACCAAGCCTTCGGAGCTGCGGGCGCCGGAGGACAAGATCCACCCCATGCCCTTCCCCGGGCTGAACATCGACAACCTGCCCTTCTTCGCGGTGATCGCCGCCAACGCCCACGGCCAGACCATGATCCATGACTGGGTCTACGAGAACCGGGCCATCTACCTGACCGAGCTCAACAAGCTCGGCGCCCAGGTCCAGCTGCTCGATCCGCACCGCATTTACGTCAACGGGCCCAGCAAGTGGCGGGCGGCCGAGGTGGGCTGCCCGCCTGCCCTCCGCCCCGCCGCCTGCCTGCTGCTGGCCATGCTGGCGGCCCGTGGCGTCTCGGAGCTGCGGAACATCTATGTCATTGAACGCGGCTATGAGGACCTGGCCGAACGGCTGAACACCATCGGGGCGAAGATCGAGTATTTCCAAGACTGAGCCCCGCGTTGGTGTGGGGCGTTTCGGCGGATCCTGACGCACAATAGATTCATGCGCACCTTCGGCGTGGAGGAAGAACTGCTGATAGTGGACCCCGAATCGGGGATGCTGCTTGCCCTCGCTGACCTCATGCTGCCGAGTCTGGTGCCGCCGCAGCAGGAAGCCGCCAGGGTTCTCCCGGCACAGAAACCGGTCCACGAAGGCGCCGACTTCAGCTACGAGCTCAAGCTCGAACAGATCGAGACCCAGACGCATCCGTGCCTGGAATACACGGAACTGCTCCGGCAGCTCAGGCGTGGCCGGTCCCTTGCGGACCAGGCCGCCCGGGCGCACGGCGGGCGCGTCGCGGCCATCGCCACGTCGCCCCAAGGCTCAGCCACCCACCTGACCCCGAATCCGCGCTATATGACCATGCAGCAGCGCTTCGGGCTCACCGTCCGGAACCAGCTGACCTGCGGCCTCCACGTCCACACCTTTGTGGAGTCCCCGGAGGAGGGCGTGGCGGTAATGGACCGGATCCGCGACAAGCTGGCCGTGCTGATAGCACTCAGCGCGAATTCCCCGTACTGGAACGGGGCCGAGACCGGATTCGAAAGCTACCGCACCCAGGCCTGGAACCGCTGGCCGGGCTCGGGTCCCACGATGATCTTCGGCAGCCTGCCCGTCTACCGCCGCGTGGTCACCCGGCTGGTCGAAAGCGGCGTCCTGATGGATGAGGGGATGGTCTATTTCGACGCACGGCTGGCCCGGCAGCATCCCACCGTGGAGATCCGGGTCGCGGATGTCTGCCTGCGGGCCGAGGATGCTGCCCTGATTGCCGTGCTGGTGCGCGCCCTCGTGGAGTCGGCCGCGCGGGAATGGAACGACGGCGTCGATCCCGCCCCGGTGCCCACGCTGCTGCTGCGGATGGCCGCCTGGCAGGCCAGCAATTGCGGACTGCGCGGGGAGCTCCTGGACTTCGGAACCTTCACCCCGGCCCCGGCCGCGGACGTGGTCAGGGCGCTCGTGGACTTCGTGGCCCCGGTGCTTGAGGAGCAGGGCGAGCTGGAACTGGCGCGCGAGGGCGTCGAACGGATTCTTGCAGAGGGCACCGGTTCCCAGCTGCAGCGCGGCCCGTTCCGGGCCGGCGGCCTGCCCGCCGTCGTCGAGCGGGCCATCGAACTGACCACCCAGGGGCCCGTCACCGAGGGGCCGGCAGACAATCGTTCGGTCCTGGGCCGGTTGCGGCCGGCCTGACCGGGAGCCCGCAACAGCTGCGGGTGCGGGACGCCAAAAGAAAATACGGCCGAAGAGGCGCCGCATTTATTGCCGAATGCTGATAGGGAATCACGGTTGTTTAATGATTGCCGCCCAGCCCTTTTCAGTTAACCGTTCCCGGCAGGGCGGCACGCCCCCGTTCGCCTTGCGAAAGCCTGATCCGGGTAGTCGAAACAAGAAATATGAGTACTACCTGTGACCGCCATTAATTCCATTCACTGAGGTTCGGGTATTGCCTACTCGGGCGCCCTGATAGGCCACTCGCCTTTACTGGAAGAGCAAGTTCAAGGTTTTCCGAAGGTTTCCAGAAGGTCTCACAATGTCACGTAACACGCCGGGGGGCGGTTGTGCTGTGCCACATATGCGCTGGTCAACGTCCCGCAATGCTCGCACAGCCCGCAGTGGCTGCACCTTTCGCCGACGCGGCACCCTGCCAAGGGTGCCGCGAACCGATTCAGAAAATTGCCCCTCCCACTTCCCAAAGCCAGGTTCGCTTATGCGCCCGGCCCTGAAGATCAAATCCGGCCCGGCACTGGGGTGCCGAACAACATAGGAATTGAATTCATATGGTCTCGATTTATGTCTTGCTCATCGTTTTCCTGATTACTTTTGTGGCCGCCGCCGCCCTTGGCCGGTCCTGGTTCCACCGCCGCCTGCGCCGTCCCGAACTGCTTCGCAGGATTTGCCTTCTTGCCGGCTCAACGCTGCTGGTGGCAAATCTGGCCAGCGTTTTCCTCGATGCGCCCGAGTTGTGGCGGACTGCCGACCTCACGTTTACCCTTGGCGGGCTCGCGTCCCTGGGCGTTGCTTTGACGGCCCTTCGCACCGGGGGGGCCCCGGCCCCCCAGCCGCGCAGAGTTCTGGCCATCGGCGCCCACCCCGACGACCTTGAACTTGCTTGCGGCGGTACCCTGGCGAAGTTCGTAGACTCCGGACACGAGGTGCAGGGGCTCGTCATGAGCGATGGCACCCGTGGAGGGGATCCCCTGGAACGCTCCCTCGACGCGCGGCGCGGCGCGGCGTTCATGGGCCTGACCGGAATGACCCACTACAACTTCACAGACACGGACCTGTTCCGGCACAGCCAGGAAATGGTGGGTGTCATTGAAGCCGCCATCGCCCGCTACAACCCGGACATCATCCTCACGCATTCCAACCACGACCAGCACCAGGACCATCAGGCCGTCCACATGGCGACGCTGCGGGCCGCCCGCCAGCACCACTCAATCCTCTGCTATGAAAGCCCGTCGGCAACGCGGGACTTCAGCCCGAGCGTCTTCATTGACATCGACGACTACCTTGACGCCAAGGTCCAGGCCGTGAGGATGCACAGCGACCAGCTCGCCAAGCCGTATATGACGCCCGAGCGGGTCCGCGGCATCGCCTCGTTCCGCGGCGGGCAGGCGAGGCGCCGGGTCGCCGAAGCCTACGAACCCGTCCGTCTCCTGAGCACGGAAATGGAAAAGCTGTGATGCCCCGCGTGCTGGTCACCGGCGCCGGAGGCCCCGCGGGCCGCGCCGTAGCGGCCCAGCTGAAGTCCCGTGGCGTTCCCGTCCTGGGCACGGACATCCGCGAACTGCCCGCCGGGGCGGGCCTTACCGTCGTCCCGGTGCCTCCAGCCTCGGACCCGGACATGGTCTCGGCTCTGCGCCGGCTTGTCGTCCAGGAGGGCATCAACCTGGTCATCCCCACGGTGAGTGAGGAACTCCCGCAGCTTGCGGGGTACCGTGCCGCCTTCGGGACCGACGTCCGGGTCATCATCGGCGATCCCGGTCCGGTGGCTCTCGCCAACGACAAGCTCTTCACGGCCTGGCAGCTGCAGACCGCCGGGGTCCGCGTGCCGAGATTCGGCGTGCCCAGGGACTTCGCCAATGCCGGTGCCGCCATGGCCGCGCTCGGCGGCCCCATAGTTCTCAAGCCGCGGGTCTCCCGCGGCGGACGCGGCGTGATGGTCATCGACGGCAGCAAACAGGTGGACTGGCACGGCCTGCCGGAAGGCCTGATTGTCCAGGAGTTCATCCCGGGCACCGAATACGGCCCGATGGTCTTCGGCACCCCGGCGCGCAACGGGGCCGCGCCGTTCGTCGTCGTCGTGGAGAAGACCGAACTGGCGCAGGGCAGCGTGGGCAACGCCGTGAGCACCCGCCGCGCCGAAGCAGGCGAGGCCACGGACGTCGGAAATCTGGCGATGGCCGCCGTCCGCTCGCTGGGCCTCACGGGCCCGGTCGACGTCGACGTCCGCCGGCGTGCCGACGGGACCCCGGTGGTCCTTGAAGTGAACGCCCGGTTCGGCGCGAACAGCAGGCAGGCCCCGGAACTGCTCGACGCCGTGCTGGCGTCGTTTGCCCTTCCCTCCTTCAACCCGGCCTCCTTCCGGCAAAGCACAGGAGCGTACGCCCATGTCCTGGTTTAGTTCCGCCTCCGCATCAGCCGTCCCCGGGGCCGAGTACCTCCTGCTCCTCATCGGCCTGCCGATTCTGGTGTTCGGGCTCGTGAAGCTGCTCGTGCTGCCGCTGTCCGTCTGGTTTGAACTCCGTGCGGGGCGCCGCCGCCGCCGCGCAACGCCCACCCTGCTGGATGAGCGGCCCAGCGTGTCGATCATTGTCCCGGCTTTCAACGAGGCGACCGTCATCGAAAACTGCGTCCGCTCCATTCAGCTCACCCTGTACGACCGGTACGAGGTGGTGCTCGTGGATGACGGCTCCACTGACAACACGCCCGGGCTGATGCGCGCGCTCGCCGCGACGGATCCCCGGATCACGGTCCTGACCCAGGCCAATGCCGGCAAGGGGGCCGCCCTGAACCTGGGCATCCGCCACGCCACGGGCGAGGTCCTCATGTTTGTCGACGCTGACGGGATCTTCTCCCAGAACACCGTCAAGCGGATGCTCCAGGGTTTCACTGACCAGCGCACCGGAGCCGTGTGCGGCGACGACAGGCCGGTAAACCTGGACCGGGTCCAGACCCGGATGCTGGCCTTCATCAGCCATGTCGGCACCGGGATGGTCAGGCGCGCCCTGACCATGATCGGCTGCCTCCCGATCGTCTCCGGCAACATTGGGGCGTTCCCCCGCCGGATCCTGGAGGAGATCGGGCCGTTCCGCGAAGACACGGTAGGCGAGGACCTGGAACTCACCTGGCGGGTGCACAAGGCAGGCTACCGGGTGGTCTTCGCCCCGCGGGCGCTGGTCTATGCCGAGTCGCCGTCAACGGTCCGGGCGCTCTGGCGCCAGCGCGTCCGCTGGGCCCGCGGGCTGCTGCAGACCATGGGTGTGCACAAGCGCATGATCGGCAACCTCCGGCACGGACAGTTCGGCGCGTACCTGTTGTTCAACACCATCACCATGGTGGTGCTCCCGGTGCTCCAGATCCTGGTACTCGTGGATCTGGTCTTCCTCACGGCGTTGGGCCGCAGTCCGTTCGGCGCGGATGTCTGGGCAATCCTTGGCTGGGTGGGGCTGTTCATCACGTTGCTGCTCACGGCGTTTGCCCTGGCCATGAACAGGGCGTGGAAGGACCTGCGGCACGCCTGGGCGCTCCCGCTCATCCCCCTCTATTCCGTGTTTACGAGCCTGACCATGGTGGCCGCGCTGGTGCAGGAACTCCGCGGCAAGGAGGCGCACTGGAACAAGCTGACGCGGACCGGGGTGGTCAGCGTCACCGCCCCGGCGGTGCGCCCGGACGTCAGCGTTTGAAACGCGGACCGGCTGCCTTCCCTGCCCTTGCGCTCCTGTCGGTGCTGGCGCTTGCCGCCACTGGGTGCGGCGGGCCGCAGGGACCCACGGCGCCCGCCGCGGAGCGCACTGTCGGCGTCGGCTACGAAACTGTGGTCGACGCCGCCTCGACGCTGCCGGGACTGGCCAGACGGCTCGATGAGGTCAACGCCAACAGCGTCACCATCAGCGTGGGGCGGCTGGACTGGACGGCGTTCCCTTGGGACGCCCACCCCGAGGTGGAGGCCGTCCCGGGCCGTGACCACGTCGCCGAAGCGGTCAAGGCGCTGGGGACCGGCGGTGATGGCAGGAAACGCAGGATCACGCTGACCATCGACCTGCTGATCCCCGGCTGGATCCGCACCAACCCGGGCCTGGCCGGCATCAACTTCGACGGCACCCGCTCCACGGAGTTCGCCAGCGTCAGCGCACTCACGACGGGACCCGTCGGGGAGCGGCTGGTCGCCTTCGTGGCCGAGGTGACCAGGCGGTACCAGCCTGACGCCGTGGCCTTGACGGAACTGATGTTCGATAACAACACCTACGGCGGCGACGACCGCGACTCCTACCGGCTGGCCAGCGGCGGGATGGACTGGCCGCGGCTCGCGAACGGGGACATCGACGTCGAACACCCCGGCCTCGGGGCCTGGCGGTCGAAGGCGGTGGCAGCCATCGTGGCCAAGGCGGCGGCGGCCGCGCACGCGAACGGCGCCACGCTCGACATGGACGTCCGGGCGCCGTGGCACGATCCCGCCGCCGACCGGCCGGAGAGCGGCCATGACTACGGGCTGCTGGCCGCAGCCGCTGACCGGCTGGTCTTGTGGGACTACTTCGGGCTCAACGACGCCGCTCCGGCCTACTCCGCCGAGCTGGCCGCGGCCATGGCGAAGCGGTCCGGGAAGTTCGCCATCTCGGTCGGGATGTGGGCCAAGGACGGGCGCATCTCCGCCGCGGACCTGGCGGCCGGGCTGGAGGCGTCTGTCTACGGCGGGGCGGCCGCCGTCGCCGTCACACCATCCAGCATGCTCGACGACGACGCCTGGCGGGCGCTCAAGGCGGCCTGGGCCTGAGCGGCCATGGCCCCGGACCTGCTTAAGGGCCTGGACCTGCTTGAGGGCCTGGACCTGCTTGAGGGCCTGGACCTGCTTGAGTGCCTAGACCTGCTTGAGCGCCTGGCCGAGGTCGCGGATCAGGTCCTCGACGTCCTCCAGCCCCACCGAAAGCCGGACCACGCCGTCGCTGAGCCCGATCGCCGCGCGGCCTTCCGGGCCCATCGCGCGGTGCGTGGTGGTGGCCGGGTGCGTGATAAGCGTCTTGGCATCGCCCAGGTTGTTGGAGATGTCGATGATCCGCAGCGCGTCCAGGAGTGCGAACGCGGCCTGCTTCGCCGTGCGCCCGGGGGAGGGCTGCAGTTCCAGGGTGAGCACGGTCCCGCCGGCCTTCATCTGCTGCACTGCGAGCGGGTACTGCGGGTGGGACGGCAGCAGCGGGTACTTTACCCAGCCGACCGCAGGCTGTCCCTCGAGCCATTCGGCCAGCCGCAGCGCGGAGGCCGAGGAATGGTTGACGCGCAGGGCCATGGTCTCCAGGCCCTTGGTGAGCACCCAGGCGTTGAACGCCGAAAGCGCCGGACCGGTGTGCCGCATGAGCTGCTTGACGGGCCCGTCGATGAATTCCTTGGTGCCCAGGATGGCTCCGCCCAGGACGCGGCCCTGGCCGTCGATGTGCTTGGTGCCGGAGTAGACCACCACGTCCGCGCCGAGGTCGCCGCAGCGCTGGAGCAGCGGGGTGGCGAAGACGTTGTCAACCACCACCGTGGCGCCGGCCGCGTGCGCCAGTTTGCTCACGGCGGCGATGTCCACGATTTCCTGCATCGGGTTCGACGGCGACTCGAAGAACACCGCGGTGGTCGGCACGGACAGCGCGGACTGCCACTGCTCCAGGTCCGGACCGTCTACGAAGACCGTCTCGACACCCCAGCGCGGCAGGATTTCGTTGAGGATCACGAAGCACGAGCCAAACAGCGAGCGGGCCGCGACCACCCGGTCGCCGGCCGCCAGCAGCGCGCCCAGGGCGGTGAAGACGGCGGACATGCCGGACGCCGTCGCGAAACACGCCTCCGTTCCCTCGAGCAGCCGCAGCCGCTCCTGGAAGGTGGCGACGGAGGGGTTGCCGTAGCGGGAGTAGACGAAGCGCTCGTCCTCCCCGGTGAAGGCGCGCTCGGCGGCGGCCGCGGACTCGTAGACGAATCCTGAGTTGAGGAAGATCGGCTCGGTGGTCTCCTGGAAGCCGGTGCGGTCAAGGCCGCCACGGACAGCCTGGGTGTCGGCCGCCCAGCCGGCGGCGTCGGGATTGAAAGTCACTTAGATCTTTCCGAGGTTGGTGGGCAGGCCGCGGTTCTTCCAGCCATTGACGGTGCGTTCGCCAAAGCGGTCGGTCTCGCCTTCGAAGCCCTCAAGGACGTTGTACGAGGTGTAGCCGGCGGCCGTCGCGGCCGTCGCGGCGCCGATCGACCGGGCACCGGAACGGCAAAGGAACACCAGTTCGACGGCGGTGTCCGCCGGCGCCTGCTGCCTTAGCTGTTCCACGAAGTGCGGGTTCGGCGTGCCGCCGGCAAGGTTCCACTGGATGAAGAGCGGATCGTTGCGGCTCTCGCCCGCGGCCGCGGTGTCCGGGATGCCGATGTGGGCCCATTCGCCTTCGGTCCGGACATCCACCAGGATGGCTCCGGCCTCCAGCTTGGCCCACGCCTCCTGCGGGCTGAGGTCTCCGGCGTAGCTCATGCGTGGCCCGCGAAGGCTCCGTCGGCGCCAAATTCGTCGGCGTCGAGCTCATCAACCGCATTGGCCACGGCGGCGTCCGCACTGGCAATCGCGGCCGGCAGGACCAGCGCCTGCGCCACGATCACGGTGCTTCCGTTGAAGCTGGCGGCGGGGCTTCCATGCAGCACGTAGCCCTCGGCCAGGGCGGCTGACACCCGCTCGCAAAAGGCGCGGTCATCCGCGCCGGTGAACAGGCGGTAAGCCAGCCTCTCCGCGCCGGGTGCTGAACCGGGTGTGGCTGTTGTGGGTATTGACGTCTCGGGCACGACGGATCTCCTCTTTCACGCTTGCAGCTCGAATTCTCGAATGCCGAGTATTCACCTGAGGCACCCCGCCGCGAAAGGGAGGGTTGCCGACCGGCCAGTCAGGGCTTGGCACCGGTTCTCATTACTCCCCAAAAACGTAACACCTGCGACGCCGGCCCGCACCGCCGCCGTCGTCATGTTCCGTAACCGGACCGCGGCCCGGGCGAGTAGTGGCGGGCTCCAGTTTCGGGTACAGCCCACTCGTGTCTGCCGGGACGTTTCGCCGTCTACTGGGGGGATTAGGTCCGACGAGTCGGCCGGAGCTGCAGGTGATTCGAGCAATGTGTGAATCGAGCAGTCCCGGAATCGACTCGCCTGTCCATCAACAAGCTGTCTGGGAATCGGTGGCTGGAACGGTCGGAGCCGCAGCCGCGGTCCGGCCGGTGACGGCGGAATGGAGCAATCGTGGGCCCGCGCATACTCGTTACCGGGATTACAAGCGCCGCCGGACGGGCCGTCGCGGCCCAGCTCGAAGCCCGGGGCCTCCCGTACCTCGGCTCCGACGCCCGCGCCGACACCCGCCAGGCCGGGGAGGCTCCCGCCGCCGCGGTCAGGCTCCTGCCGGCGACGAACCCGGACATGGTCCTGGACCTGCGCCGGGTGGTGGACCGCGAAGCCATCAACGTCATCATTCCGACCCTCACCGTGGAGCTCCCGGTCCTGGCCGCGGCCCGCGCCGGATTCGCCCAGGACGTGCGGATCATCGTGGCCGACCCCGCCGCGGTGGCCCTCGCCAACGACCACCTGTTCACCACCTGGGCGCTGCAAGCCGCCGGCATCCCGGTGCCCCGGTTCGCGGTTCCGGGCGACCTCGCCGCCGCGCCGGCATCCCTCGCCGGCCTCAGCGGCCCCGTGGTGGTCAAGCCTCGGGTCTTCAAAGGCTCCCATGGTGTCCACCTGCTGGCCGGAACCGGCTCCGTTAGCTGGAAGAACATGCCGGCGGGGCAACTGGTCCAGGAATTTATCCCGGGTGCCGACTATGTGTGCCTGGTGTTCGGCACCCCGGCACGCAACGCGATGGCGCCGGTGGCGGTGGTCCTCGAGAAGACCAGGACTCCGTATGGACGCGCCGGCAGCGACGAGGTCAGCCGCAGGGTGCCGGCGAACCAGGCCGGGGATGTGCGCAAGCTGGGCCTGGCCGCCGTCCGCACGCTCGGGCTGGCCGGGCCGGTCCAGGTCCAAATCCGCCGCCGCACCGACGGAACGCCCATGGTGCTGGGTGTCTGCGCGACCCTGGGGGAGAACAGCACCTGGGCCCCGGAAATGCTCGACGCCGTGCTCGCAACGTTCATGCTCCCGGCGTTCAACCCGGCCTCGTTCCGCCGGTGCCCGGCAGTGCCCGCGGACGCCCTGGGGTGAGCGTTCCTATTCGATGGTCGCGAAGAGGGCGTTGAGTTCGGCAGTGAGCTGGCGCCGGAGTTCCGGGGTGCCGATTTCCTGCCCGTCGATGTGGTTCACCGGGGCCAGGAGCCGGATGCTGGAGATCAGCCAGACCGCGTCGGCGTCCAGCAGGTCCTTCGGCTCCAGCGGGCCGTAGCCCAGCTCCCAGCCGGCGGCCTTGGCGGCGGTGAACAGGGCGCCCTGTGACGTGCCGGGCAGGATGCCGCTGTCCAGCTGGGGCGTGATGAGCCGCCGGACGGTGCGGACTCCGCCGGCGCCGTCGTCCGAGGTTTCCAGGTGGGCCAGCAGAACGGTCGACGTCGGACCCTCCAGCACCCTGCCGTCCGCGGACGTGAAGATGACGTCGTCGGCGCCCTGCCGGTGGGCGTAGCGCAGCGCCGCCATGTTCACGGCGTAGGAAAGGGTCTTGGCGCCGAGCAGGAGCCACGGGGCGCGCTCGCCGACTTCACTGTCGTAGCCGCGGTCGAGCAGGATGACGTCGATCCCGGTCTCGCGCTGCCGCCGTCCCGCGGCGGCCGGGGCGGAGGCCTGGACCCAGCACGTGGGGGCAGCCGCGCCCTCCGGCCCGCGGGTGACAATCAGCTTCACCACCACCTCGTCCTGCGCCGCGCCGCCCGGTGCAGCCGCGGCGGGTTCCTGCCCGCGGAACTCGCGGATGGCGGTTTCCACCGCCCGTCGCCATGCATCCTCGGCGGGGATGTCCAGCTCCAGAAGCCGGGCCGAGCCAGCCAGCCGGGTCAGGTGCGCCTGGATCTTGCGGGGCCGGCCGCCGACGGCCAGGAGGGATTCGAAAACGCCGTCGCCCCGGGTGGCGCCCAGGTCCGTGGCCATCAGCTGGGGCTGCGACGCGTCGGCAACGCGGCCGCCGTCGAACGCCGGGTCGAGGAAGACCAGAACGGTCGCGGGCGCAGGAACAGGGGCAGGAGTGGTCATGGCTAAAGCTTAGTCTCGGTGGTCCCGGGATAGGATTTGGGCACTGCCCGTTCGGAACTGTTCCGCGTGGCTTGTACGTTGAGGGGTTCGCCTGTGCTGTGGCCATTTCCGCTGGCGGAGACTTTACCGTCCTGGGCGATTCTGATTTTGACGGTGATCGACTTCGCCATCCGAGTGCTGGCACTGGGCATCATCCCCGGAAACCGGCGGCCCACCACCGCGATGGCGTGGCTGCTGGGCATCTTCATCGTGCCGACCATCGGCCTGCTCCTGTTCCTGCTGTTCGGCAACTTCCGGCTCTCCCGCAAGCGCCGCGCGCAGCAGGACGCGGTCAATACCCGAGTGCGCGCCGGGACCTCGGAACTGGCGATGCTGGAAAGCCGCTACGCCGGACCCGAATGGGTGGCTTCCGCCGCGGAACTGAACAAGACGCTGGGCTCGCTGCCGATGGTGGACGGTAACCAAGTGGAGCTGCTGCCCGGCTACCCCGACTCCATCAAGGCGATGGCCGCGGCGGTCCGCGGCGCAAAGTCCTTCGTCAACGCCGAGTTCTACATCATGAGCTCGGACCACGTCACGGACGATCTGCTGACCGCGCTGGAAGAGGCCGCCGAGCGCGGCGTCGAGGTCCGTGTCCTGTTCGATCACCTTGGCACGCTTCGCATCAAGGGCTATCGCAAGCTGATCGCCCGGCTCAAGGCCAGCAAGATCCGCTGGCGGCCCATGCTGCCGCTCAGCCCGCTGCAGGGGCAGTGGCGCCGACCGGACCTGCGCAACCACCGCAAGATCATGGTGATCGACGGCGAGATCGCCTTCACCGGATCGCAGAACCTGATCGAGCCCTCCTACAACAACCCCAAGCACCGAAAGATCGGCCGCGAATGGGTCGAGCTGATGGCCTGCCTGCGTGGACCGATCGTCACCACGCTCAACGTCGTCTTCGCCACGGACTGGCTCAGCGAGACCGACGAATCCATTGAGGAACAGCTCGCGCACCGGCCCGAACTGCACGCCGGCAACATCACCGCCCAGGTGGTGCCCAGCGGCCCCGGCTTCATCACCGAAAACAATCTGCGGCTCTTCAACACGCTGATTTACTCGGCTCAGCGCAAGATCTCGATCTGCAGCCCGTACTTCGTCCCGGATGACTCGCTGCTGTATGCGGTGACGACGGCGGCGCAGCGCGGCGTCGACGTCGAACTCTTCGTCTCGGAAAAGGGCGACCAGTTCCTGGTCCACCACGCCCAGCAGTCCTACTATGAGGCGCTGCTTGAAGCCGGGGTGCGGATCTACCTCTACAAGGCCCCCTTCGTGCTGCACGCCAAGCATTTCACGATCGACGACGACGTTGCCGTGCTGGGTTCCAGCAACATGGACATGCGCTCCTTCTCGCTGAACCTGGAGGTCTCGGTGATGCTCCTGGGGGAGGACATCGTGCGGCGGATCAGCGCCGTGGAGGACACCTACCGGGGCATTTCGCGCGAACTTACGCTCGAGGACTGGATGAAACGTCCGATGGGCGTCAAATACGTGGACAACGTCGCGCGGCTGACGGCCACCCTGCAGTAGCCGGGGGCGGCGGGACAGCCGACTCAGCCCGTGGGAAACCCGGCGCCGAGCGCCGAGAGGACACCGAACGCTTTGGTCCGGATTTCGTCGTACTCCTCCTGCGGGGTCGAGTCGGCGGTGACAGCGCCGCCGACGCCGAGACTCAGTTCCGCGGCACCCTCGCCGAGGGCGCTGACGACGAGGGTCCGGATTGCCACGGCGAGGTCGGCGGCCCCGTTCAGGGAGAAGTAGCCGATCGCCCCGGAGTACACGCCGCGCGGCGCGGCCTCCAGCCGGTCCAGGATGGCCATGGTGCTGACCTTCGGGGCGCCGGTCATCGAACCCGCGGGGAAACAGGCCGCGACTGCCTCGGCCCGCGGCATCCCGGGCCGCAGCCGGGCATCGATGGTGCTCACCATTTGGTGCACGGTGGCGTAGCTCTCGATCGCGCACAGCCGGCTGACGGCCACCGAACCCGGGACGGCGAAATGGCTCAAGTCGTTGCGCAACAGGTCCACGATCATGATGTTTTCCGCCCGGTCCTTGGCCGAAGATTCCAGCTCCTCGCGCAGCGCGGTATCCGTCCCCGGTTCCGGATCACGGCGGCGCGTGCCCTTGATCGGCTCGGCCCGCATCCTGCCGTCCGCGGCCATCTGCAGAAACCGCTCCGGCGACGTGCTCGCCACGGCGAGCCCGCCGAACCGCAGGAAGCTGGCGAACGGGGCCGGGTTCCGGCGCCGCAGGTCCAGGTACGCCGGCAACGGATCCACGCCCTGAGGCCCCGCGGGCGAGGCAGCCGTGAGCACCGTGGTCAGGCAGACCTCGTAGGTGTTTCCTTCCGCGATCTCACGCTGGGCCTCGGTGACCTTCGCCTTGTAGCCGGCTTCCGTGTCCCGGGCGGCGAAGCGCGGGGCGGTGGTTTTCGGGGCGGTGGTTTGCGGGGCACTGACGCGCTGGGCCGGGGAGGCATGCGCGGCCACGTGCGCCGACGCGGCCGCGGTGACGGCCGTGCGCGCCGTCTCAAGCCAGTCCCCGGCGTCGGGTGCGTCCAGGGTCAGCAGCCAGGCTGTGCCCTCGGCATGGTCAAGGACCACGGCACGGCCGGCGAAGATCAGGCAGGCGTCCGGGGTGGCGGCGGTGACGTCGCTCCCGCCGGTTTCGCGCTTGAGCTCGTAGCCGAGGTACCCGAGCCAGCCCAGGGTGAACTCGCACGGGTAGGCCTCGGGTGCGCGGAGCGCGCGGCGGCCCCACACGCCGTCGAGCCAGCGGAAGAACGGGCCATCGGTGGTCACGGTGGCCTGGCCCGTGCTGACGCGGGTCCGTCCGGAACTGTGCCGGACGGCCTGGCCGAAGCGGCCGCCGTCGTCGGCCAGAATGCTGAAGCGGCTCCGCTCCGCGGCCTCCGGGGCCAGTCCTGCCGGGTCCAGGGAGGAGTCGAGCCACACGGCGTTGGGTGAACCGCCAAAGAGCGACGCAAACAGCTGCCCGGCCTCGGGCCGGGCCTCGACCCGTTCTGCCAGCAACTGCAGCCCGCGCCGGGCGGCGAGTTCGGGCAGCAGGGCGGGGGCGACGGCGGGAAGGTACTGAAGGGCCTGCAGGACGTCGTCCGGGGCGGTGCCGTCCGCCAGGTTGAGCACGTGCACATCCGCGCGGGCCGGGACGTCATCGGCCGCCAGCCACTCCGCTTCCTGCGCAGCCCACTGGTCCCAAAACGGTTCGTAGGTGTCGCCGTCCCGGGCCAGCGCCCGGGCCCGGCGGTCCGCGTCGGAGGAGTCCGCCCAGATCACGGCGTCCAGCAGGGGCACTGCGGCCGCCGCGGCGGCACCGACGCCCTCCACCAGGACGATTTCGGCCGGGCGTGTGGTGCGGGTCTCGCCGTCGTAGTGCCGTGCCCAGTCCCAGCTGACCCATTCCGCGTTCTCCCCGCGCCGCAAGGGCGAAAGCACGGTGGTGACGTAGCGTTCGATCCCCGCCGCCAGCCCGTTCCAGCCGGGATAGATGTCCTCGAGGTGGAAGAGCGAGACCTTGTGGTGCTCCCTCAACCGCGCCGCCAGTTCGATGGCCAGGGTGGTCTTGCCGGAGCCGGAGCGCCCGTCGATTGCGATGATGACGGGTGCGGGGCTCATGAAATAGAGCGTACCGGCTGCTGTGCATTGGATTGATCACTGCCGTGATGTTGCCCGTCCTGCCGCTCAAGTTCGATGCGTACGTGCTGCACAATCCCCGGAAGGGAGGCCCGGATGAGGTTCCAGGTGGTGTCGAAGTCGGTGTGGCCGCCGTACCACGGGTCCTCGATGCCCTGCTCCAGCGGGTCCTCGTCCGCCACGGCGGGGTCGAAGCTGCGGAGCATGCGGATCTTGGCCAGAGAGTCCCGGTCCGGTGCTGCCTGCCGGAGCCAGCCGTAGTGGTCGACGTCGAGGGCCAGGATCAGATCCCGGCTCGCGAACCATTCGGGCCGCCATTCGCGCGCCACGTGGCGGTCCGAAGCGATGTTCTGCGCCGTGAGTTTGCGCGCTGCCCGGGGATCGATCGGCCGGCCCGCCTCATACGCGGTGGTGCCGGCGGAATCGACCACGGCCCCCGTGAGGCGCTCGGCCCGGAATGCCTCCGCCAGCATAAGTTCCGCCATCGGGGACCGGCAGATGTTTCCGGTGCAGACCGCGATGATCCGGTACTGGCTCGACATTGAGGTCATAGCTAAGCATGAACGATCCCGGGCCTCTTGGCTAGCTGGTCCCCGCGAAGTATTACAAAAGATGTCAACTGACTTTTACTTATTGTCATGCCCGGGCGCGGGTTCGGCCGGGTCAAGTCCAAGGTGCCGGACCAGCGCGTCGAGGACCGGCAGCTGGCCCTTGACCAGCCTGGACCGGGCTGCGGGCTCGGCGGTCCATTCCGCGCGGTCGATCTCGGGGAAGCTTCCGATTGTGCCCGATCCCCTCGGCCACTCCAGCTCGAAGGTGTTGCTCACGATGCGTTCGGGCTGGAAGTCCGCTTCCGCCGTGAAGACCGTGATGATCTTGCCGGAGGGCTGGCGGAAGTCGCCGAGCCGATGGTACTCGGCGGCGGGTGCCGGTGTGCCGATTTCCTCCGCGAACTCGCGGTGCGCGGCCGCCAGGGGGTCCTCGTCGGCGAGGTATTCTCCCTTGGGGATGGACCAGCCGCGGGCGTCCTTGCGGGCCCAGAACGGGCCGCCCATGTGGGCTATCCAGAGCTCGAGCTGCGGTGCGCTGCCGGATGGCGGCGCCCCGCCGGGCGGGGACGCACTCCTTAGCCGGTACAGCAGAAGGCCTGCGCTGCGAACGGTCATGGCTCCCTCCTGCCCCAAGGGTATTCCCTCAGTGCTTGAGCGGCCGCGATCAGGCCGCCGGCCCCCACAGTGCCTTGCGGAGCAACCCCTTGAGTGTCGCGATCTCCGGGGCGCTGAGGCCGGCCAGGGCGGCGGATTCCGCGTCCCGCGCCGCGGCCTCGGCCCGCCGGAAGAGGGCTTCCCCCTCCGGGGTCGAGGAAACAATCTTGGCGCGCCGGTCCAGCTTCCCGGGCGCCCGGATCACCAGCCCGCGCTTCTCCAGCTCGTCGATCAGGGCGACAATCTGGCTCGGGTCCAGGCTGAGGAACTCGGCCATCTCCCGCTGGGTTGGTTCCAGCCCGCTGTTGGCCAGGGCGAGCACCGAGTAGGAGCGCTCCTTGAGGTCGAACGCGGCCAGGGCGCGGTTGTTCAGGACCGACCCGCCGGCATGCAGCTTGGCCAGCAGGAAGCCCGCGTCCAGGCTGATGGTTGCCGCCGTGAGCTTCTCCGCAGGCTCGGTGCCCGGCCCGTCGTCAACTTCGGTCGCCATGCCCAACTCCAATAGTCCAAAAAATAAATCGTTGACTTTTTCAACTATCCATATTTTCATGGATACAGAACAGCATCCCACGCCGCGGGGCCGGATGCACAAGGAAGCTAGCAAAGGAGCGGCAATGAGCCTGTCAGGAAAAGTAGCAATCGTCACCGGAAGCGGACGGGGCCTCGGCCTGGCCTACGCCCGGGAACTGGCCCGCCAGGGCGCCGCGGTCGTCGTCAACGATGTGGACGCCGAGGTCGCCGCCGACGCTGTCCGGACGATTCAGTCCGACGGCGGCCGCGCAGCCGCCGTCGTCGCCCCGGTGGGCAGCTCCGACGTCGCCAAGAGGCTCGTGCAGGCAGCCGTCACCGAGTTCGGCCGGCTGGACATCCTGGTCACCAACGCCGGCATCCTGCGGGACAAGAGCCTGCTGAAGATGACGGACGAGG
Organism: Arthrobacter sp. P1_D4; assembly: GCF_056406115.1. Lineage (NCBI taxonomy): Bacteria > Bacillati > Actinomycetota > Actinomycetes > Micrococcales > Micrococcaceae > Arthrobacter > Arthrobacter sp. P1_D4. The sequence continues at coordinate 103,338 of NZ_JBFUAU010000011.1, forward strand.
ACTTCGACGCCGTGATCAACGTCCACCTGCGCGGCACCTTCACCTGCGCCCGGGAGGCCTTCGGCTACTTCAAGGAGCACGGCATTCCCGGCCGCATCATCACCATCGGCTCCCCGACGGGCCAGCGCGGCAACTTCGGCCAGACCAACTATGCCGCCGCGAAGGCCGGAATCGTGGGCATGGTCCGCACCTGGGCGCTGGAAATGAAGAAGGCCGGCGTCACCGCCAACGCCGTCATTCCCGTGGCCGCCACCGCCATGACCAAGACCGTCCCGTACTTCCAGAAGGCCGTCGAGGCCGACGAACGCGGCGAGGCGATGCCGGCCTTCTTCCGCCACGACCTCGGGTTTGGCACGGCCGGCGACGTCGCCGGGCTGGTGGCCTTCCTGGCCTCCGACGCTGCCGCCGGCGTCACCGGCCAGGCAATCGGAGCGGGCGGTGACCGGCTGCAACTCTGGACCCACCCCGACGCCGCCGCCACCGAATACCGCGAGGGCGGCTGGGGCTACCAGGATCTCGTGGAAAACTTCGGCGCGCTCTTCGGGGACAAGCTGCAAAGCGTGGGCGAGGACTTCCTGCCGCTGCCGGCGGAACTGCAGCCCGAACCGGCCGAGGTCCGCTGAGATGGCTGCCCGGCGCTACGAACCCGGCATCGACGCCGCCTCACTCGATGCGATCGACATGCACGTCCACCTCGAAGTGGACGGCCACGGCCACGAGTCCCTTCCGGCGGCCCTGACTGAGGCCTCCGCCAAGTACTTCAAGGCCGAGGACCGCAGCCCTTCGCTGGACCGGATCGCCGAGGTCTACCGCGAACTAAACATGGCCGCCGTCGTCTTCACCGTCGACGCGCGGACCCAGCTCAAGCACGAGCCCAACAGCATCCCGGACCTCATTGCCGGGGCGGCGCGGAACAACGACGTCCTGATCCCCTTCGGGAGCGTGGACCCCCGCACCGGCGCCGAGGCGATCCAGGGCGCCAAGCACCAGGCAATCGACCTCGGCGCGCGCGGGTTCAAGTTCCACCCGAGCCTGCAGGGCTTCGACCCCTCCAACGAGCAGTTCTACCCGCTCTGGGAAACCCTGCAGGAACTGGGCCTGCCGGCCATCTTCCACACGGGACAGAACGGCATGGGGGCCGGGCTCCCGGGCGGGTACGGCATCAAACTGGCCTACTCCAACCCGCTCCTGCTCGATGCCGTGGCCGCGGACTTCCCGGAGCTGCAAATCATCATGGCCCACCCCTCGGTGCCGTGGCAGGACGAGGCCAACTCGATCGCCACGCACAAGGCCAACGTGTTCATCGACCTCTCCGGCTGGTCCCCGAAGTACTTCCCGGAGTCCCTGGTCCGGATGGCCAACTCGGTCCTGCAGGACAAGGTCCTGTTCGGCACCGACTTCCCGCTCATCACCCCGCAGAAATGGCTGGGCGCCTTCGCGGACCTGCCGCTGAAGGACGAGGTCCGGCCCAAGATCCTCAAGCACAACGCCGTCCGCCTGCTCGGGCTCGGTGGCTGAGGTGCCCGTGGAAACCGCGCCCCAGACAACAGCCCAGGAGCGCCTCTACAGCGTCTGCGACTACTACGACGCCGAATCCCTCCTCACCGACGGGGAGCGGAGCGTGCTGGGGCGGCTGCGGGAGTTCCTGGACACCCAGGCCCGCCCGCTCCTGGCCGACTACTGGGAGCGCGGCGAGTTCCCGGACCAGCTCGCGCGGCCGCTGATCGATCTGGACCTCATGGAACCGGCGGAACTGACCGGCGTCCCGGGTACGGGTCAGACGCCTGCCCGGGGCATCTACCAGGGCTTCCGGATCTTCGAACTCGCCCGCACGGACGCCTCGCTGGCCACCTGGTACACGGCCCAAGCCGGGCTGTTCCGGACCGCCATCCGGGTCGGCGCCTCCGCGGAACAGCAGGCCGACTGGATGCCCAGGGTCATCGACTTCTCGCTCAAGGGCGTCTTCTCGCTGACCGAGCCGGAATCCGGCTCCGACATCGCCGGCGGACTCGCGACGACGGCCCGCAGGGAAAAGGGGTGTGAGGCTGGCCCGGACGGCGACACCTGGGTCCTGGACGGCGCCAAGCGCTGGATCGGCGGCGCGGCAACGGCCGACGTCCTGGCCGTCTTCGCCCGCGACGTCGCCGACGGCCAGGTCAAGGCTTTCCTCGTGGACCGTGAGGCGGCCGGAGTGACCCTGGAGAAGATCCACGGCAAGACTGCGCTGCGGATGATGCAGAACGCCCACATCACCCTCGACGGCGTCCGCGTCCCCGAGGCCACGCGGCTCCACAACGTGAACTCGTTCCGGGACGTGGCGGCGATGCTGCGGGCCATGCGCTCGGACGTCGCCTGGATCGCAGCCGGCATCGCGGCAGGAGCTTTCGAAGCCGCGCTGCGCTACGTCTCCGGGCGCCGGCAGTTCGGCCGCCCGCTCGCGTCCTTCCAGCTCGTCCAGGAAAAGCTCGCCCGGATGCTCGGCAACGTCACCTCGGCGCTGTCCCTGGTGGTCCGGCTGACTGAACAGCAGGAGAAGGGCATCTACCGGGACCAGGACTCGGCCCTGGCCAAGATGCAGACCTCCCTGCTGATGCGCGAGACCGTGGCGCTGGCCCGCGAAGTGGTGGGCGGCAACGGCATCACGCTCGCGGCCGACGTCGCACGGTTCCATGCCGATGCCGAAGCCGTCTACTCCTACGAGGGGACCCACGAGATCAACGCCCTGATCGTCGGCCGGGCCCTCACCGGCCACAGCGCCTTCACCCACTGACGCTCTTCACCCGCTGACGGCGTTCCGCCGTCGTCGGACACCCAAACCCAACCGCTCCAGGAGCCAAGATGCCCAACCTCGTCGTCGACTTCGACAAACTCCTCACCCTCGCCGGCACCGACCTCGGCGCCACCGACTACCGCGAAATCACCCAGGAACAAATCAACAAATTCGCCGACGCCACGGGCGACGACCAGTGGATCCACGTGGACCCGGAACGCGCCAAGGACGGCCCCTTCGGAGCCCCGATCGCCCACGGCTTCCTCACCCTCTCGCTCATCATCCCGTTCTGGGGCGAGCTGTTCGACGTCGACGGCGTCACCACCAAGGTCAACTACGGCCTCGACAAGGTCCGCTTCACCTCCCCCGTCAAGGTGGGTTCACGCATCCGCATGCGGGCCACCATCGCGGAAGTCACCGAGGTCAAGGGCGGCGCCCAGATCAAGGTCGCCAACACGATCGAGATCGAAGGTCAGGAACGCCCGGCCGTCGTGGCCGAGTTCCTCGCCCGCTTCTACAAGTAAACCGCCACACCCCTTCAGCATCCCCCTCTGCCATAAGGAACAACGATGTCCCAAATTTCGCAGTTGCAGGCCATGGACGCGGGTACGCGTCGCCGTGAAGCACGGACCGTCATCGCCTCCAGCTATCTCGGCAGCACCATCGAGTATTACGACTTCCTGCTCTATGCCACGGCCGCCGCGGTGGTCTTTCCCAAGGTGTTCTTCTCCGGCGCGGATGAATGGGTGGGGGTGGTGGCCGCGTACGGGACGTTCGCCGCCGGCTACGTGGCGCGGCCCCTCGGCGGCATCATCTTCGGCCACTTCGGCGACCGGCTGGGACGCAAGAACATGCTGATTGTCTCGATGCTGGTCATGGGCATCGCCTCCACCCTGATCGGACTGGTGCCCGGGGCCGCGGTAGCCGGAGCCTGGGGTGCCGTGATGCTCGTCATCCTTCGGGTCTGCCAGGGCATCGCCGTCGGAGGGGAGTGGGGCGGCGCCGCCCTCATGGCGCTGGAGCATTCGGAATCGGGCAAGCGCGGCTTCGCGGCCTCGTTCGTCAACGCCGGCGCCCCCACCGGCGCGGTGCTGGGCACCCTGGTCATGGGCGCGTTCGCGGCCCTGCCCAACGAACAGTTCCTGGCCTGGGGCTGGCGCGTGCCGTTCCTGCTGTCCTTCGTCCTGCTGGGCATCGGCATGTTCGTCCGGCTCAAGGTCTCCGAAAGCCCCATCTTCAAGGCGGCACTGGAACAAGAGAAAGCCGAACGGGAACATGCCGAACGGGACAACACCCAGCCGACGGTGCCGGGCAGCGCGTCGGCGCGCCGGGAGATTCCGCTCCTGCAGGTCCTGCGCCGGCCCAAGACTCTGATCTTCACCATGCTGGCCGGCGCGGCCGGGTTTGCCCTCCAGGTGGTGCTGGCCACGTTCTCCGTGACCTACGCCGTGTCCAAGGGCGCGGACCGGCAGGGCGTGCTCTACGCCTTCGCGGCCGCCTCCTTCGTGTCCATCGCCTTCGTGATCATGGGCGGCCGGCTCTCCGACAAGCTGGGCCGGCGGCCCGTCATGGTCGGCGGCCTGGTGCTCTTCATCCTTTACCTCACCCCGATGTTCCAGCTCCTGTCCTCTAACAACATCGGGCTGATCTTCGTGGCCTTCGCCGTGGGCCTCATGATCCATTCCACGCTGTTCGGCCCGCTCGCAGCGTTCGTGTCCGAGCAGTTCGGCACCACCTCGCGCTACACCGGCGCCTCGCTGGGCTACCAGCTCGCCACGCTCCTCGGCGCGGGATTCACGCCGGGCATCGTGGCGCAGATCTTCAAGGACTCCGGACAGGACACCGCCGCCGTGGTCTGGTACCTGGCCATCATGTCCGTCGTGTCGATCGTCTTCATCCTGCTGACGCGAGAGCCCAAGAACAACGATCTGCAGGCTGTCCGGTCCTAACCCGGCCCGCTGGCGCTACCGTCTAACTAGAAAGGATTTTCCGTGGAGAATTTTGGCATCGGCTCGTGGCTGCAACGGCGCCGCCCGAAGTCGGGCACCAAGACCGCAATCATCGCCGGGGAACGCAGTCTCAGCTACATCGAGCTCGCGGACCGTTCCGCCCGGCTCGCGAACGCCTTCCGGGACCGCGGCGTAGTCAAGGGCGACAGGGTGGCCTACCTGGGCGAAAACGATCCCTCCTTCCTGGAGACCCTCTTCGCCGCCGGCCTGGCCGGGGCGGTCTTCGTCCCGCTGAACACCCGGCTTGCCCCGCCCGAGATCCAGTTCCAACTCCGGGACAGCGGCGCTGTCCTGCTGGTCCACTCGGCGGCGCTCGCGGTGCTTGCGGAACGCGGCTCGGCGGAGACCGCTGTGGGTTCGCGGATCGTCGTCGACGAGTCGACAGTGCCAGCCAAAACAGTTCCCGATTCAACGCTGCCCGATTCAACGGTTCCCGACGGCGGGGCCGACGGCGGTGCTGGCCGGGGAACCGCCGTGGAGGCGTATGAGGCCGTCATGGCGTCCGGTGCGGCGCTGGCGCCGGACGAGCCCGTGGGCCTGGACGACGCCGCCATGATCCTCTACACCTCCGGAACCACCGGAAACCCCAAAGGCGCGCTCCTGACCCACGGCAACATCACGTGGAACTGCGTCAACGTTCTGGTCGATTTCGACTTTGCCTCCACCGACGTGGCCCTCATGATCTCCCCGATGTTCCACGTCGCCTCCCTGGACATGGGCGTCCTGCCCACGCTCCTCAAAGGCGGCACCGTGATATTGGAGGCCAAGTTCGATCCCCGCCGGACGCTCGAGCTGATCCAGCAGCACCACGCAACCACCATCAGCGGGGTGCCCACGACGTACCAGATGCTGTGCGAGCACCCGGACTGGGACGCCACGGACCTCAGTTCGCTGAACAAACTGACCTGCGGCGGGTCCGCGGTGCCGATGCGGGTCCTGGAAGCCTACGAACGGCGGGGGCTGCGCTTCTCCAACGGCTACGGCATGACCGAGACGGCCCCGGGCGCCACCACGCTGCCGGCGGCGAGGTCCCGGGACAAGGCCGGGTCCTCCGGACTGCCGCATTTCTTCACCGATGTCCGGGTGGCCGATCCCCTCGACCCGGCGTCCGGGCCCGCTGCGCCCGCAACGGTGGGGGAGATCCAGATCAAGGGTCCCAACGTCATCCACCAGTACTGGAACCGGCCCGGGGCCTCCGCGGACTCCTACACAGCGGACGGCTGGTTCAAGTCCGGCGACATGGGCTACAAGGACCCGGACGGATTCGTGTTCATCTCGGACCGGCTCAAGGACATGATCATCTCCGGCGGGGAGAACATCTACCCGGCCGAGGTGGAGCAGGCGATCGCCGAGCTCGACGCCGTCGGAAGCGTCGCGGTGATCGGCGTGCCGGACGAGAAATGGGGCGAGGTGCCGCGGGCCGTGGTGCTGCTGCGGGAGGGCGCCCGGCTCACGGAAGAACAGCTGCGCTCCCACCTGGAGGGCCGGCTGGCGAGGTACAAGATCCCCAAGTCCGTCGTCTTCGTGGACGAGATGCCCCGGACAGCGAGCGGCAAGATCCGGAAGGCGGACCTTCGGAAGCTGGCGCCCGGCCCCGTCTGACAGGGGAGCGGGGACGCTTTTGGCACGAGCGTAGGAAGCACACGGAAAGGCCGGGGCTGCGGTGAAGCAGCCCCGGTCCTGCCTGTGCCCGGCCTGCCGGGCGGCCGCTAATCGACCGTGAAGATCCTGATGACCACCCGGCCGGGCCGCCGTTCGCCCGTCCCGAGCATGAGGCGGGTGTTCAGCCAGTCCAGGGCGGGGGAGGCAGTGGTGAGCCGTGGCCAGCAGCGGAAGTAGATCTTTGAAGGGTCGACGGCGGAGCCGGAGTTCAACAGCTCGATGTCCCGGGCCGAGCCGTGCCGGAGAGCGGTGTTGTGCACGAAGATCCGCCCGCCGTCGTCGGTTTCCAGGACGTACCGGGCGTCCAGCTCCGTCAGCGTGGCGCTCCGGAGGAGCTGGTAGTCCGCGCCGCCCGGGAGGACCCGCCCGTTCAGGACCGGCCCGCTGACCGTTCCGCCGGTGATCGGGATGACGCGCCGGTGGCCTTCCGGTGTTGGCCCGACGTCGATCGGCTCGGCGACGGTGACGGAGAGTTCCGCAAGGAAGGTCAGCCCGGGTGCTTCCGGGGCTGCAGGCGAGGGCGCGCTCACAGGATTCCAGCCGTCAGCCGGCTGGGGTGGCCCTCGCCGAACAGGATGGACTGCCGGGCAACGAGTGTCTCGGCGGAGTCATAGGCCAGCTTGCCCGTGTTGAGGTTCCGGTCCCAGCGCGGGTGGCAGCTGGAGGTGACCTGGACGCGGAGCCGCTCGCCGGGGGCAAAGGTGCAGGCCGTCTGCCAGAGACTGACCGTGTATTCGTACGGCCGGCCGGGTTCGATCGGGGAGGGCTCGTGGCCGGCCTCCCACAGCCCTGTGCCCGCATGGCTGTCCCGCCAGGACGCGCGGACTATGCCGTCGGCAATGCCCAGGGATGTTCCATCTGGGGTGACCCGGCAGAGCCGCACCACGAAGTCTGTGTCCACAGCGGTGGAGGCCGCGAAGAACGTAGCGCTGACCTCGCCGAACAGGGTGACCGGCTCCTCGAACGCCTCTGCCGTAAAGGTCAGGACGTCGGCGCGGGCTTCCACGGCATGCTGCGCGGCCGGGCCCGCGGGGTACGCCCCGTGGATCATGGTGGCGCCTCCCGCGGCGGGAACCGGGTCCAGGGGGTCGTAGTCGTAGCCGACGGAACCGCCGGATCCCGGCGTGTCCCGCAGCGTCCCGTCCACGCCGAGGAACCAGGCGCGGTGGCTGCCCGGCGAAGGCAGCTCCTCAAAACCGCGCCACTGGTTTTCGCCCATGAAGTACAGCAGGACCGGCGGCACCTGCCCCAACCGCTCCGGCTCGCCCTTGAGGACGGAATCGAACCAGGCCGTCTGGAGCCCGGAAAGATCCCCCAGGCCGTTCATCATGCCCCCGGCAGCGTTCACCCCGAAGTGCACGTCGGGGTAGCCGGCGGAGAAGTTCGTGTGGGTCCAGGGGCCGACGATAAGCCGGGGCGCGGGCGCGGCCCCCGTTTTGCTGTGTTCGAGCTGCATCGCGTACTGGGAGAGGGTGCTGGGGCAGAAGATATCGAACCAGCCGCCGATGTGCAGCGTCGGCAACGGCACCGGCTTGCTGGATGCTTCGTCCCACAGGCGCGTGAAGCTGTTGCCCGGCGACTCCCCGGCCGAGGGGAGGACATGGCGGTTCATGAATGTGCCAAGCTGTGCCGAGAGATCCCGCAGCGGCAAGGTGTCGAAGGCGCTGCCGTCGGAAAATGAGCGGTCCAGATCCAGCCACGCCTGGAATTCCTTGCCCTGCCGTTCCGGGTCGTCGGCAAATTCGCGGAGGAGCTCGCTGGCAGAGACAGAGGCATGGCCCCAGCTCAGCCGGCTGCCGAGCTCGTAGGCCCCGCCGCGGTAGAGGGAACCGTTGTTTGCGTTGGCTCCGGCGGAAATGCCGGGGGAGAGGGCAGCGAGCCCCTTCGGGGCAAGGGACGCCGCCCGCCACTGGCTCTCCGCGAAGTACGACCGGCCCCACATCCCCACGGCACCATTGGAGTACGGCAGCAGTGCGGCCCACTCGACGGTCGCGGCGCCGTCGGACGCTTCATTGGCGGACGGGTCGAAAACCCCGTCGGAGCCGAAGCGCCCGCGGCAGTCCTGCATGATGACCACGTAGCCCGCCGCCGCGACGGTTACGGGGTTGAAGTAGGCGGAGTTGACGGAGAGGTCACGGCCGTAGGGCGTCCTGGTCAGCAGCACCGGGCACGGTTCCCCGTCCGCCGGGCGGTACACCGTGGATCGCAGGATGGTGCCATCCGGCATCCGGGTTTCGATGTCTTGTTCAATCAGCACAGGCTTTAGCGCGGGGCTCGGTGTCACGGAAGGTTTCCTCACTGGCGTGTTCAGGGCGTGTGGTTCGTTCGAGGGCTGCGGGTTGTTCACGACGGGAGGGGAACGGCCGAGAATCACCCGGCCGCCCCCCTCCGCTTTTGTCCTGGGATCAGGATTTAAGCGTTCGCGGGTTCCCTGGTCCCCAGCGCCTCGGTGGGGACGTTGTAGGTTTCCTTGACCCAGATTGCGGTGACGGCTGCCGAGGCAAGGCAGCAGGCCGCGGTGAAGACGGCCACGGGAATCCACCCGGTGGGGCCGGGCTGGACGATGGCCGCGGCGATGGCCGGCGCGAAGCCGGTGACGACGAGGCCCAGCTGCGAGGCCGTGGCGGCGCCGGAGTAGCGGATCTTCGTGGGGAACATCTCGGCCGTCATGGCCGGGCCCAGCGGGTTGACCATCCCGTAGCCCACGGTCATGAACAGGATGCCGCTGGCGAAGATCAGCGGTATGGACGCGGTGCTGATGGACCAGAAGTAGGCGAAGGCGGCCGCGGCGCAAATGATGTTGCCGGTGATGAAGACCGGCTTGCGGCCGATCCGGTCCGCGAGGATGCCGGCGTAGGGCTGGGCGATGATGCCCAGGGCGGCCGTGGCGATGGTGACCCCGAGCATGGCGGCGGACGGGATCCCGAATTTTCCGGTTGCGTAGGCCAGCCCGAAGGCCGCGAAGACCGACGACACCACGCTCCAGAGCCCAAAGAAGATGACTTTGACGATAGTGCGCCAGTGGTCGCGGAGAACCACCTTGATGGGCAGTTCCATCTCGCTTTCCGCTTCCTTCGCGGCTTCGAACACCTCGGATTCGGGCAACCGGAGACGGATCCAGAGCCCGACGGCGACCACCAGGATGCTGGCGAGGAACGGCAGCCGCCATCCCCAGCTGAGCAGGTCCTCCTGCGGCAGGAGAGACACAGCCAGGAAGGCCAGGGAGGCGAGCATGATCCCGGCCACGGCGCCGGTGTTGACCCAGCTGCTGTAGAAGGCCCGCCTATTGCTGGGCGCATGTTCCATGGTCATGGTGACGGCGCCGACGGATTCGCCGGCCGCGGAGGCGCCCTGAAGTGCGCGCAGGACGACCAGGAGGACCGGGGCGGCCGCGCCGATGGCGGAGGCCGGCGGCAGGCAGCCGATGAGGAAGGTGGCCACGCCCATCACCACGAGCGTCAGGACCAGCATCTGGCGCCGTCCCATGCGGTCGCCAAAATGGCCGATCACGCTGGCCGCGAGGGGGCGGATGACGTAGCCGATGCCGATGGTGGCCATGGACAGGATGGTGCCGAGAGCGGGATCGATGCCGGGGAAAAAGATCTTGTTGAAAATCAGGGCGGATGCCGAACCGTAGATGAAGAAGTCGTAGTACTCCAGGGTGCTGCCGATGAAGCTGGCGGTGGCGGCGCGGCGGGCATGTTTGGTTCCCTCGGCGGAAACGGGGCGGGCCTGGTCCGCGGGCGGCGTCAACGGCGTCGGCGGAACGATGGGACCAGCGGTCATTGCGGATCTCCTAGGTGGGCAGGGATATGGCGCGGGAAAGGTGGGGCTGGGGAAGATCTTGGGCTCGCATGCTGAGCAGGGCGGGCGGGGTCGGCTGTGGCCTCCATCACTCTGGTGCAATAGTATGCACTTGAATTGGCGTCCGTCAATCTAAGTGCAAAATAAAATGGCGGCGGATGTGACTGGCATGATGGAGGCGTGATGAGCGAGCGGCCGGCCTCCCTGCCCGGCATGGACCCGGACCTGGCCATCGACTTTCCGCGGCCTTTGAAGGGGCCGTCCACCCAGCACCAGCTGCTCACCCTGCTGGTTGACTACTGGTTCAAGAGCGAGGCATGGCTGCCGTCCCGGCTCATCGCCGCCCTGGCCGCGGGCCTGGGAATCACGGCCTCCGCGTCGGCGACGGCGTTGAGCCGCCTGGCGTCCCGGGGCGTACTCGAACAGTCCAGTGCAGGGCGAACGTCGCGCTACCGGATCACCCCGGGCGCGCGCAACCGGCTCCGCCACGGCCTCGAGCAGGTCTCCGACTTCGGCGAACAGTCCCGCCAATGGGACGGCCACTGGACCGTCATCGCGTTTTCGATTCCGGAGACGTCGCGGGATGTCCGCGAAATGTTCCGCTCACGCCTGCGTTGGCGCGGATTCGCGCCGCTGTTCGGGGCGCTGTGGGTCTCTCCGCGCGACCACGCCGAGGAACTCGAAGAAACCTGCAAGGGCTACGGCGTGGACGACTACGTCATCTTCCGCACCGCTGAATCGAGCCTCCGCGGCAAGCGGCTCGTCGAGGCCTGGTCACCGCAGGAGTTCAGGGAACAATACCGGCCGTTTACCGAAAAATTCACGCCCTGGGCCGAACGCCTCGACGCCGGAACGGTCAGCCCGGCGGAGGCCTTCAGGGCCAGGACCGAGCTGATGGACGCCTGGCGGGCGTTCCCGTGGAGCGACCCTGATCTTCCCGCCGAGCTCCTGCCGGAAGCCTGGCCGCGGACCGAGGCCAGGGAACTCCTTGTCCGCCTCTACGACGGGCTCGCGGACGCTGCCACTGCCTACGTCGAGGAAATCGTGGCCCGGGAAGCTCCCGAACTGGCGGGAACGGCGCAGGCGTTGTCGGTGGCGCCCGGGCTCTGACCTGCCGCCGGTGCCGGGACGCCGGCGGCCGCGGTGCCTAGTGGATTGCGGCCAGGAGGACGCCGACGCCGACGAAGAGCCCGCCGAACGTCCGGTTCAGGACCTTTTGTCCGCGGGCGTCGCGGGTGAAACGCTGGAAGGACCGGGCCGCAGCCGCGAAGAAGAACCACATGACCAGGACGTCGATCACGATCACGGTGGCGGCCAGGACCACGTACTGCGGCAGCAGCGGCTGCTCCGGCCGGATGAACTGCGGCATGAAGGCCAGGAAGAAGACCACGGCTTTGGGGTTGAGCAGATTGACCCAGAGGCCACGGCGGAACATGGACAGGCCCGGCTCGTTGCGCAGGGCCGCGGCCTTCTCCTGGTCCAGGTCCGGCTTGTGCAGGAACTGCCGGATGCCCAGGTAGACCAGGTATGCGGCGCCGGCGTAGCGGATCACGTTGAACGCAACCGGTGAGCTCGCCACGAGCACCCCGACGCCGAGCGCCACGATCAGGATGTGCACCACGAGGGCGGCCTGCTGGCCCAGGATGCCCCAAAGGGACCGGCGGAATCCCGAGTTCAGGGAGTTGCTCATGGTGTTGATGGCGCCCGCGCCGGGAGTGAAGCTGATCAGGACGCCGGCGCCGGCCAGGGCCAGCCAAAGGGAGGGTTGCACCAGGTAAGTTTACGGTCCCGGCCGTGGCGGGTCCGATTGATGACGGGAGTCAGTCGCGGCGGAGGCCGTAGCTGAGAATCATGTTGCCTTTGCTGGTCTGCTGGGACGACTGCAGCTCCAGCCGGGTGAGGGCATCGCCGTCGTTGAACAGCCGCCGCCCGCTGCCGGCGATCACGGGATGGACGATCAGCATCAAGGTGTCGAGCAGCCCGGCGAACAGTAACTGGTGGACCAGCGAAATGCTGCTGAAGATCCCGATTTCGCCGCCGTCGCTGTTCTTCAGGGCCGCGACGAAGTCTTCCAACGGGCCCTCGATCAGGCGTGAATTTTGCCATTCCAGTTCGCCTGTCAGGGTCCGGGACGCGACAAATTTCGGCAGCGGATTGATGAATCCGGCAAAGTCCGCGTCGCTTTCGGCGTTGGGCCAGTATTCTGCCCATTGCTGGTAGCCCACGCGGCCGAGGAGCGCAGTGTCGATCCGGCCCATCATCTCGCCCATCCCGGCGCCGAGCTCCTCGTCGAAGCTGTCGAATTGCCACTTGAACGGGTCTTCAACCACGCCGTCCACAGAGCAGAAAAGGCCGGCCGTCAATTTGCGCATGGGTTTCTCCTTGCCGTGGGTCTCCAGTGCAGATATCTAATGCACCCTATCCGCAGACCCGGAAGCAGGGAATGGCTGCCGGCAACTCGACGGTGAACGCCCCGGAGGCCGGCCGTGCCGCCAGGATCGCGGGCCTTGGGCGTGCAAGGGCGCACCCAAGACCCGCTAAGGGTTAGCCGTTGGACGTGTAGCCATCCGTGGCGGTGTCCCCGGGGCCGCCATGGCCGCCGCCGGGGCCGCCCTGGCCTTCCTGGGTTGCGGTCACCGTGAAGTTCGCATCCAGCAGGACAGTGGCGCGCGTGCCGTCCGCCTTCGTGATGTGGGCTTCGTAGGTGGCGCCGTCGGCGTCGGTCTCCATCCGCTCGATCGTCACATCCGGCTGGGCGGCCTTTACCGCCGCCTCGACCTTCGTGGCGGTGTCGCCGGTGAGGACCTCCTCCGTCTTTCCGTTGGCCTGGTGCGGGCCGCGCTGGCCCCCGGTGCCGTAGCCGTCGGTGGCCCGGGTCGAGGACGAGCTGCCGGTGGAATCGGCAGCCATCGCGGGGATGGCCGATGCGCCGATGGCGCCGCCGCCGATCACCGCAGCGAGCATGATGCCCGCGGTGGTCTTGTTGATCTTTGCCATGGTGAAACTCCTTTGCTGGGGCCCGGGCTTCCGGGCCGGCCGAGGATTCGGCCTGTACCCAGCCTCAGGCGCGGAGTTATGGCTGCACTTTCGGCGGGCTGTGCCGGTGCTGTGACCGCTGGCCGCCGCTCACGCCCGGGCGATGACCTCGCCGTTGGGAATCAGGAACCAGCCGTCGTCGGTGGAGCCCCACCGGTGCCAGCCCGCGGAAATCCGGGCCAGGTCCGCCTCGCTGGCCAGGCCGTACTCGAGCGCCTGGTCGGCAAAGGACGAATGCAGCACCCGCTCGCCCCACACCCGGGCCTGCCACCGCCGCTCATGCCCAGTGGCGTAGAGCCAGTTGCTGCTGGACGGCGCCACATCCGTGAAGCCGGCGGCCTGCGCCCAGGACACGAGCCGGCGGCCGGCGTCGGGCTCGGCGCCATTGCGACGGGCGATTCGCTGGTAGAGCTCCATCCAGTCGTCGAGCTCGGGGATGGCCGGGTACCAGCTCATGCCGTGGAAGTCGGCGTCGCGCACCGCCACAATCCCGCCTGCCTTGGCCGCCCGGCGCATCTCCCGCAGCGCCGCGACCGGGTCCGTGAGGTGCTGGAGGACCTGATGGGCGTGGACGACGTCGAAGGATTCGTCCGGGAAGTCGAGGTCGTAGATGTTGCCGGCGGCAAAGCCGACATTGTCCACGCCGCGCTCGACGGCGAGGGCCGCGGCCTGGGCGATGATGTCGGGGGAGCGGTCCAAGCCTGTGACCCTGCCCGGCGCCACCAGCTCCGCGAAGTCGCAGGTGATGCTGCCAGGCCCACAGCCGACGTCGAGGACGGAGGTCCCGGGCATCAGATGCGGGAGCACGAACGCTGCCGAGTTTTCCGCCGTGCGGGAGGCATGGGCACGGACCACCGACTCGTGGTGGCCGTGCGTGTACACATCGTCAGGCTGCTGCGCACTCATAATGGAACGCTACCCTCCCTCGCCCGGAAAAGGGTGGACCCCCGACTGCGGGTCAGCAGGCGCGCGGCGGCAGGCAGTTTTTTGCGGGTGGCCGTCAGTTTTGCCGCTTCCGGCGCCGGTGATTCTACGGATGAATGGAGGGGTGAAAGTCAACAGAAAAAATGACGGCAGCGGCAGCGGCGCCGGCAACGGACTGGGCCTGTTCCGGGCCACCGGAATCTATGTCGGCGCGATCCTGGGCTCGGGTGTCCTGGTGCTTCCCGCCATCGCAGCCAAGGAGGCCGGCCCGGCGTCGCTCCTGGCCTGGGCCGTCCTGCTGGTGTTCTGCGTTCCCGTTGCCTTCAGCTTCGCCGAAATGAGCCGCCAGCAGCCCGACGCCGGCGGGATCGCCCACTTCGTCAAGCGTGCCTTTGGTCGCCGCGCCTCGGTGGTGGCCGGGTACCTCTTCTACTTTTCGATCCCCTTCGGCGCCTCGGCTACGGCCGTGATCGGCGGCAACTACATCGCCCACGCTGCCGGCGGCGGCCGGGACACCGCAGTCCTCGCGGCGGCGGTGATCCTGCTGGCCGCCTTCGCGAGCAACGCCGTCGGCATCAGGGTTTCCAGCCGCATGCAACTGGCGCTCATGGTGCTGCTGGTGGCACTGCTCGCGCTCGCCGTCGTGCTCGCGGCACCGCACGCCAATGCGGAAAATTTCCAGCCCTTCGCCCCGCACGGCTACTGGGCGGTCGGCGGTGCCGCGAGCCTGCTGTTCTTCTGCTTCGCCGGCTGGGAAGCCGTCTCGCACCTGGCCGGTGAGTTCCGGAACCCCGGGCGCGATCTCCGACGGGCCACGTGGCTCACGCTGATTGTGGTGGGCGCGGTCTACATTGGCGTTGTCGCCGCCTCGGTGGCCGTCCTCGGCCCGGAACTGCCCGCTACTGCGGTGCCCGTCGCGGCGTTGCTGGAGAAAGGGCTGGGCTCATTGGCGGCCCCGCTCACCGCGGTTGCGGCGGCGGTTTTGACGTTCGGCCCCATCAACACCTTCGTGGCCGGGGCCAGCCGGCTCGGGGCTGCTCTGGCGTCCGACGGCGTGCTGCCGCCCGCGCTTGCACGCGGTGCCGGGCGGGGACAGGTACCCGCCGCAAGCCTGGCAACTCTGGCCGTCCTGACCTTGCTGTCCTTCGCTGCCGCCGTCGCCGGACTCACCGACATGCAGTTCCAGATCGGCGCGGCCTCGGCGTGTTTCACGGCCGTCACCGCGTTTGGGCTGGCGGCCGGCATCCGGCTGCTGCAGCCGCGGACCGTTGCCTGGTACGGCGTAATCGTGGCGGCCGGGGTCATGGTGGCCGTCCTGATCTTCAGCGGCTGGGCGCTGGGGGTTCCGCTGGCACTGGCAGCGGCCGCCGTCGGCGTCGGCAGGCGCTTTGGCGGGACCCCAGAACAGGAAACGATGCCGGAAACGGCGCCTTCTGCACTGGCGGAGGCGCTCCCCGGTCGCCGGCCGCAAACCGCCGCCCATCCGTGACGTCCGGGCCGCGATTCAGCCGGGGCGCTGCCCCGGCGCTTGCTCCGGCCCGGGGCCGCGGGCCGCTTCCTCGCCCGCCCGGACAGTGGCATCGATCATGGAGTTCATGAACCGGGTGACGATCTCCAGTTCCTCCGGCGTGAAGTTCGCCATGGCTGCACCCATATGGCGGGCCAGCGGCAGGAACATTGCGCCGCCGTCCCGGTAGGCCTTGGGCGTCATGCGCAGCTGCACCTGGCGGCGGTCAGCGCCCTCGCGCTCACGGACCACGTGGCCGGAACTGTGGAGCCGGTCGATCAGTGCGGTGGTGGCCGGGGAGCTGAGGTTCAGCTCTTTCCTCAGCACCCCTGGAGTGACAATCTGGTCCCGCGCCGCGTGCCGCATGATGACGGCGAGGGCGTTGAGGTCCGTGCGGTGCATGTCATTGCGGCCGCCGGCGGAGTCCACATAGCGGTTGGCTTCGAGGGTGAATTCCTGCAGGAGCCGGACGAGGGGCGGCGGACCGGCGGCTTCGGGCGGGACTGTGTTCCTGGGCGAGGCCGCGTCTTCGGATAGGCCCGGGGATTCGGCTGACACGGCGGACCTCCTTCGTCCCTTGATCCTGCCCCGGCGGTCTGACCGCGGCAGGTCGGCGCTGTCGACGGCGCCTTCGGGAGTCTACTGCAGGGTCTGCGCAGCGGCCTGACGCCGGCTGTCTCTATTCTCCTCCGGTGCCCCGGCCGATGGGTTATCTCTATGATGGAGATAGTCTACTATGGAGTTGATCTCTGCTCCCACTCCGAGGCGCACCCTGGAAGGAAACATGAAAACGACTTCGTCCGCGGCGACCCGTGTCCCGTTCTGGCTGCGCTGGCTGGTCCCCGCAGTGCTCGTCCTGGCCTGGCTGGCCATCGCCGGCGTCGGCGGCCCTACATTCGGCCGCCTGAGCGAGGTGTCATCCAATGACCAGGCATCGTTCCTTCCCGCCGGAGCCGAGGCCACCGAGGCCGCGGACTGGCAGGCCAAGTTCAGGGACTCCAAGGAGATCCCGGCAGTGATCGTGGTTGAGAGTGACTCCGCTTTCACTCCGGCCCAGCTCCGCGAGACCGCGGCCCTCAAGGGCAAGCTGGAGGCCCTGCAGGCCGGGAGCACGGTGATCGGTCCCATCCCCTCCGAGGACGCCAAGGCAGTCCAGTTCGTGGTGCCCATTGCTTCCTCGGCGGAAGTGAAAACGGTGGTCAAAGAACTGCGCAACGAGGTCCGGGCGTCCGCGCCGGCCGGAATGCAGACCTTCGTCACCGGACCGGCCGGGCTCACCGCGGACCTTGTGAGTGCCTTTGCCGGCATTGACGGCATCCTGCTGCTCGTGGCCCTGGGCGCCGTGTTCCTGATCCTGCTGATTGTCTACCGCTCCCTGCTGCTGCCCGTCACGGTGCTGTTCACCTCGGTCTTCGCGCTGTGCGCCGCGATCCTGCTGGTGTTCGGCATGGCCAAGGCCGGTTGGATCCAGTTGAACGGCCAGAGCCAGGGCATTTTGTCCATCCTGGTCATCGGCGCAGCCACCGACTACGCACTGCTGTATGTGGCCCGGTTCCGCGAAGCCCTGACCCACACCACCAACCGGACGGCCGCCGCCGTCACCGCATGGAAGGCGGCTTGGGAACCGATCCTGGCCTCTGGCGCCACCGTAATCATCGCGCTGCTTTGCCTGCTGTTCTCCGACCTCAACTCCAACAAGGCCCTCGGCCCGGTGGCGGCGGCGGGCATCCTCTGCGCGCTCTTCGCCGCCCTGACCCTGCTGCCGGCCCTGATGGCACTGCTGGGCCGGGCCGCGTTCTGGCCGTTCAGGCCCAAGCTGCTCCCGGAAACCGATCGGGAACCGGAACTGGTCACCGGCCTCGAGGGCCAGAAGGGACTCTGGCGGGCCACCGGTTCGCTCGTATCCCGCCGGCCGCGCACGGTCTGGGTCGCCTCGGTGCTGCTGCTCCTGGTAGCCGCTACCGGCGTCCTGCAGCTTAAAGCCAACGGCGTCGCCCAGACCGACGTCATCCTCACCGCCTCCAACGCCGTCGACGGGCAGGATGCCCTGGGCCGGCACTTCGACGCCGGGTCCGGCAGCCCCGCGGTGATCGTGGCCGACGAGGCAAACGCCCAAGAGGTTCTGGCGAAGCTGCAGACCAGCGACGGCGTCGGAGACGCCTATCTGCTGGCCGAAGGCGGCGCCCCGGTCATCACCGGCGCCCCGGGCGCACCGGCTGCCCCCGCAATCAGGGACGGGAAGGTCCTGATCAACGCGACGCTGAACCACGCCGCGGACTCCGCCGAGGCCGAAAACGCCGTGGTGTCGCTCCGCCAGGACCTGAAGAAGATAGACAGCGGCGTGCTGGTCGGCGGTGTGACGGCCACGGCGCTGGATACCAACACCACTGCCCAGCGCGACCTCGTCACCATCATCCCGGTGGTCCTGGGCGTCATCCTGGTCATCCTCATGCTGCTGCTGCGCTCGGTGCTCGCGCCGGTCCTGCTGGTCGCCTCCGTGGTGCTGTCCTATGCCGCGGCGATGGGCGTCTCCGCCTTCGTGTTCAACAATGTCTTCGGCTTCCCGGGCGCGGACGCGACGGTGCCCCTGTTCGGCTTCGTCTTCCTCGTGGCACTGGGCGTCGACTACAACATCTTCCTGATGAGCCGGGTCCGGGAGGAATCCCTCAAGCACGGCACCCGGGCAGGCATCCTGCGCGGCCTCGTAGTGACAGGCGGGGTCATCACCTCTGCCGGGGTGGTCCTGGCGGCCACGTTCGCGGCCCTCGGCGTCATCCCGATCATGTTCCTGGTCCAGCTCGCCTTCATCGTCGCGTTCGGCGTCCTGCTGGACACGGTGCTGGTCCGTTCCCTGCTGGTGCCCGCGCTGGCCTACGACATCGGCCCGCGGCTTTGGTGGCCCGGCAAGCTCGGCCGGCCCGGGAGCGGGGCCGTGGCCGGCGATGGCGCCCGGGCCACGCTGCCCGCCGAAAATCCGAAGGCAGATCCGGCTGAAAACGAGGAGGCCGGGGTCCGCTAGGCGGAACCGAAGACCGCAGCCGCCGTCACTGTCCCTGGTCCCCCCACCAGGCGACGGTGGCGGCGGCTGCCTCGTCCAGCGGGGTCGGTGTCAGCCCCAGGGCAGCCTGGCTCGCCATGGAATCCGTGACGAAGGGGTGCTCGAACTGGTACAGGGTCTCGGCCAGGTCCCGCATATCCGGAGAAAACACTCCCATTGCCCTCACCGCCCACCCGGGAACTCCGGTGACACGCGGTGCCCGGGCGCCGGCCGCCTTGGCGAATGCCCCCGCGATCTCGCGCTGGGTCAGTGCAGGTCCGGTGGGCGCATGCCATACCCGGTTCCACACCTGAGGCCTGTCAGCCGCCGCAATCATGGCGGCCGCGAGGTCCGGAACGTACGTGAAGGAATGCGGCTGGTCCGCCCGCCCGATCACCTGCATTGGCTTGCCGGCCGCGACGGGCCGGACCATGCGCTCGCCGGCGTGCGAGTTGCGGACCCGCGGCCCGAAGAAATCGCCGGCCACCATGCTCACGGTGGCGGTGGGGGAGGCCGCCCGGGCTGCGAGCAGTGCGGTCCGGACTCCGCGCTTGCCGCCCTGCGCCTGCCGGGGGCTGTCCTCGGTCATGATGTTTTCCGGGGTGCTGTAGGAGTACAGGCTTTCCGGGAAGACCACGACGGCGCCCGCTGCGCCCGCCGCGGCGAGCACATTCAGCTCGGCGGCCGGGAGTTCCCTGGCCCACACCTCGGCGTTGTACCGCGAGCCGTGGATGCAGTGAAAAACGGCCGCGGCGCCCTGGAAGGCCTCGCCGAGCCGGGCGGGCTCGGACACGTCGATCGACACTCGTTCCACCAGCGGGTGGGCGGGTCCGCTGCCGGACCTTGTCAGGAGGCGCACCCGGTGTCCCGCCGCTGCCAACTGTTCGGAGACGGTCCAGCCCACCGGCCCGGCCCCTGTGACGACGTGGAGCCGGGACGGTTGGTGCCCGGAGGGTGCAGGTTGGGACACTCCGATCTCCTTTTCAAATAACGAGAGCAGTGCTCTCCCATTCAGGATGCGACGCCGCTGCCGACAAGTCAAGAGCAGTGCTCACATTTGTTGTCAGTGCTCTTGGATGTGGAATGCTGGACTCATGCCAGAGGACAGGATTGCGGGCGCGACAGACTCCGGCGTTGCGGCCGGCCCGGCCGGAGCGGCCCCGGCGGCGGTGCGCCTGCGCACCCCGCGCGACCGTGCCCGCGCCCAGACGGTGGCCGATATCGTCCGCCTGGGCCGGGAGCATCTGGCGCTGCACGGGGCCGCCGCGCTGTCCCTCCGTGCCGTGGCCCGTGATCTCGGGGTCGTCTCTTCGGCGGTCTACCGCTACGTGGAGAGCCGCGAGGAGCTGCTGACCCTTCTGCTGATTGATGCGTACAACGAACTTGGCGATGCGGTGGATGCCGCCGTCGGGGCCGTGCCGGAGGAAGACTTCGGCGGGCGCTTCGCGGCGCTGGGCGGCGCGGTGCGGGACTGGGCGCTGCGCGAGCCATCGCGCTACGCCCTGCTCTTTGGCAGTCCGGTGCCCGGTTACCAGGCCCCGGCGGAGCGGACCACCGGCCCCGGGACGAGGGTGATTACGGCCTTAATTGGAATCCTCGACGGCGCCTTCCGGGCCGGGCGGCTCGCCGCGACCGACCGGCGGGGTCCTGCCATGGCCGCCGGACTGGCGGGGGACCTGGCGAAAATCCGCGCCGAGTTCGGCCTGGCGGTGCCGGATGACCTCCTGGCCCGCGGCGCACTGGCCTGGACCTCACTCTTCGGCGCCGTCAGTTTCGAGGTTTTCGGCCAGTACGGCCCAGGCACGTTCACTGCCCGGGAGGAGCTCTTCGGCCACCACCTCGCGGTGCTGGCCGACGTCGCGGGCCTGCCGGCGGCCGGCGCTGCCCGGTAAAGCAGGTTCCCCTGTTGCCCTGCCGTGGCGCTCGATAGACTGCCCCTGCGCCCGCACGGGCGCGCCAGATGCGTCCAGGAAGGATCCATCCATGTCTGAAGAGACCAGGCCTGAAGAGAACAGGCCGGCAGAGAACACGCCTGAAGAGAATGTCCCCGGAGAAGCGGCGCCGCGGAACGTCGATGCCGGTCCCGCGGAAGTTGAGGCAGAGGCCGCGGCACCTGAGGGGCAATACGTTGAGGGCGACTACGGCTCCGCCGGCACGGCCGGCCAACTCCCGCCCACCGCCGTCGAGGGGGAGTACGCGGCGGGGGACTATGGCGAGGCCGGCGTGGCCGGAGCCGCCGTCGTCGGCGACGTGGAAGGCGACTATCCCGAGGGCGACTACGGCGAGGGCGGGGTCTCAGGTGAGCCCGCCGGCGTCGCCGGTGAGTCGGCCCGCGTCGCCGAGGAAGGTGAATACCCCGAAGGTGACTACGGGAGCGCCGGTACGTCCCGTCCCGAGCGATCCGCCCGGCCGGCAACGGGAGAGCCTGCCGACGGCGACGCCGCTCGGGGCGACAACTAACGAGACCAAAGCTGGCGGGACCAGCCGGCGCGGGTGCCGGCTGGTCCCCTGCCATGGTCTGCGCCCCTGCGCCCATCGTGCAGGTTCGCGCAGGGCGAAACGCCGCCCTGGACGCGCCGGAAGGGCTGGATTGAGGGGAATTTAGGCGGCGGGGAGCTGCCTCGGGCAGGACGGGAAAGCAAAGTTGAGTCGACTTCGCTCAACTTTAAATTGACTTATGTCCCCCTCTGGGTAAAGTTGAGTGTAGATCGCTCAATAACGGTCGGACCCGTTGCGGTTAGAGCCCTTGCGGTTAGAGCCACTGCGGGTCCGCGGCCATCTCCGCAAGATTCCTAGGAAGTAAGGAAACAATCCATGTCACGTGCAGTAGGTATTGACCTCGGAACCACTAACTCCGTCGTCTCCGTTCTCGAAGGTGGCGAGCCCACCGTCATTGCCAACGCCGAGGGTGGCCGCACCACGCCGTCGGTTGTTGCCTTCTCCAAGTCCGGCGAGGTCCTGGTCGGCGAGATCGCCAAGCGCCAGGCCGTCAACAACATTGACCGCACCATCGCGTCCGTCAAGCGCCACATGGGCACTGACTGGACCGTCGCCATTGACGACAAGAAGTACACGGCGCAGGAAATTTCCGCCCGTATCCTCATGAAGCTTAAGAACGACGCCGAGTCCTACCTCGGTGAAAAGGTCACCGACGCCGTCGTCACCGTGCCGGCCTACTTCAACGACGCCCAGCGCCAGGCCACCAAGGAGGCCGGAGAAATCGCCGGCCTGAACGTCCTGCGCATCGTCAACGAGCCCACCGCGGCCGCCCTGGCCTACGGCCTGGACAAGGGCAAGGAAGACGAACTCATCCTGGTCTTCGACCTCGGCGGCGGAACCTTCGACGTCTCCCTCCTGGAGGTCGGCAAGGATGAGGACAACTTCTCCACCATCCAGGTCCGCGCCACCGCCGGTGACAACCACCTCGGCGGCGACGACTGGGACCAGCGCGTCGTTGAATACCTGCTGAACCAGCTCAAGGTCAAAGGCATCGACCTCACGAAGGACAAGATCGCCCTGCAGCGTCTCCGCGAAGCCGCGGAGCAGGCCAAGAAGGAACTCTCCTCCTCCTCCAGCACCAACGTTTCCCTCCAGTACCTGTCCGTCACCCCCGACGGCCCGGTCCACCTGGACGAGCAGCTGACCCGCGCCAAGTTCCAGGACCTCACCAAGGACCTGCTGGACCGCACCAAGAAGCCGTTCCAGGACGTCATCAAGGAAGCCGGCATCAAGCTCTCCGAGATCGACCACATCGTGCTCGTCGGCGGTTCCACCCGCATGCCGGCCGTCTACGACCTCGTCAAGGAACTGGCCGGCGGCAAGGAGCCCAACAAGGGCGTCAACCCCGATGAGGTCGTCGCCGTCGGCGCCGCCCTGCAGGCCGGTGTCCTCAAGGGCGAGCGCAAGGACGTGCTGCTGATCGACGTCACCCCGTTGTCCCTTGGCATCGAAACCAAGGGCGGCATCATGACGCACCTGATCGAGCGCAACACCGCCATCCCGACCAAGCGGAGCGAAACCTTCACCACCGCGGATGACAACCAGCCGTCCGTGGCCATCCAGGTCTTCCAGGGCGAGCGCGAGTTCACCCGCGACAACAAGCCGCTGGGCACCTTCGAACTGACCGGCATCGCGCCGGCCCCCCGCGGCGTTCCGCAGGTCGAGGTCACCTTCGACATCGACGCCAACGGCATCGTGCACGTTTCGGCGAAGGACAAGGGCACCGGCAAGGAACAGTCCATGACCATCACCGGCGGCACCGCGCTGTCCAAGGAAGACATCGACCGCATGGTCCACGACGCCGAAGAGCACGCAGCCGAGGACAAGGCCCGCCGCGAGGCAACCGACACCCGCAACACGGCCGAGCAGCTCGCCTACTCCGTGGACAAGCTGATCGCTGACAACGCCGACAAGCTGCCCGAAGAGGTCAAGACCGAGGTCAAGGCCGACGTCGACGCGCTCAAGAAGGCCCTCGAAGGCACCGATGACGCCGCCGTGAAGACCGCGTTCGAGAAGTTGCAGGCTTCCCAGAGCAAGCTCGGCGAAGCCATCTATGCCCACGCCGGATCCCCCGACGGCGCCACCGGCGCGGAGGGTGCCCCCGCAGGCGAGCAGGCAGCCGGTTCCGACGAGGACATCGTCGACGCCGAAATCGTTGACGAAGACGAGAAGAAGTAATCATGCCGCACCACGGTAACGAAGAAGAGCACGGTTCTTCCGAGAGCCGGCGCGACGCGGAACAGCAGGAGAACGAGCCGCAGAAGCCGGTGATCCACGACAACCGCAAGGTTGATCCGAAGACCGGCCAGGCCCGCCACCCCGGCCAGGATCACGCCGCTGCCGCGGCAGACTCCGGGGACGCCCTGTCCCAGGCAGAGGACATCCTCAACAGTGTTGAGGTGCCCGCCGCGGAATCTGTAGCCCAGGGCGTTGACGCGGCCGCGGCGGAGGAGCTCAGGAATGACCTCCGCCGGCTGCAGGCCGAGTACGTCAACTACCGCAAGCGCGTCGAACGCGACCGGGCCGTGGCGGGGGAGATGGCCGTCATCGGCGTCCTGAACTCCCTGCTCCCGGTGCTGGACGACGTCGACGCCGCCCGCCAGCACGGCGACCTCGCGGACGGCCCCTTCGCCGCGATCGCCGCCAAACTGGAGGCTGCGCTGAAGACGTACGGACTGGTCCGCATCGATGAGACCGGCGTGGAGTTCGATCCGACCATCCACGAGGCCCTCATCCAGCAGCCCGGCACGGATATCGAAATCGACACCGTCAGCCAGGTGCTGCGCTCGGGCTACAAGTCCGGCGACCGTGTCCTCCGCGCGGCCCAGGTGATCGTGGCGGTACCGGCGTAGGTTGCCTCTGGCGCTCCGCCGGATAGGGGGCGGTGCCCGCTTCGCGGTGCCCTCCACACCGCCGCCCCCTATCCGGCCTCCGCGCCAGCGTGTTGCTCGCCTAAAGTGAGTTGAGAAACAGCGCGAAGCAGATGATGGGCCCCGGGAGTGGCATCGGGCCTGTCGGAGCGTGGTGGCTTGGTCCGTCAGGACCAGGCCCGTCAGGACCAGGCCACCACGCGAAGGGGCGGGGGCCCATCATCTGCGAAACGCACTCTGCACGACTTTTGAAAGGAAACGCCATTGGCTAGCCAGGACTGGGTGGACAAGGACTTCTACAAGATCCTTGGTGTCGCCAAGGACGCTTCCGACGCCGACATCAAGAAGGCCTACCGCAAACTTGCCCGGCAACACCACCCGGACACCAACGCGGGGAACGTCGCGTCGGAGAAGAAGTTCAAGGACATCTCCGAGGCGTATTCCGTGCTCTCGGACCCCGATGAGCGCCAGCAGTACGACGCCATCCGGGCCATGGGCGGCGGCGCACGCTTTGCCCCTGGCGGAAGCGGCGGGGCCGGCGGCGGAGCTGGCTTCGAGGACCTCTTCGGCGGCCTCTTTACCGGCGGCGGAGGCCGCCACTCCGGCGGCTACAGCACGGCCGGCGGCATTCCGCCCGAGTTCGCAGATCTCTTCGGCGGCGGCGGATTCGGCGGCGGGGGCCAGTCCTTCCAACGGGCTCCGCAGAAGGGCTCGGACCGCACCGCGTCGACCTCGATCTCATTCGGCGGATCCATCCGCGGCACCACGATCGGCCTGCGTGAACCGGACGGCGAGATCATCGACGTCCGCATCCCGGCCGGCATCAAGGACGGACAAAAGGTCCGCGTCCGCGGCAAGGGGCAGTACGCCCCCGCCGGCAACGGCGACCTCATGGTCACCGTCTCGGTAAAGCCGCACGAATTCTACGTCCGCGACGGCGACAACCTCCGGATCCACGTCCCGGTCTCCTTCCCGGAGGCGGCCCTGGGCGCCGACATCGAGGTTCCGACGATCGACGGCGACACGGTCAAGGTCAGGGTTCCGGCAGGGACGCCCTCGGGCAGGACCCTGCGTGTCAAGGGCCGCGGCGTCAAGCACGCCAAAGCCACCGGCGATCTGCTGGTGACGATCGACGTCGCTGTTCCACGGAAGCTGAACAAGGAAGCGGAGGAGGCCGTAAAGGCCTTCGCCACGGCCACCGCCAATGAGGACGTCCGCGCGGGCCTGACAGCCAAGGCCCGGCTCTAGGAACGGGATCCAGCCATGGCCATCGACTTCGACCAGCCGATCTTCGTCATCTCCGTTGCCGCGGAACTGGCGGACATGCACCCGCAGACGCTGCGCCAGTACGACCGTCTGGGCATCGTTTCGCCCAGCCGTGCCCCGGGCAAGTCGCGGCGTTACTCGCAGCGGGATGTGAACATGCTCCGCGAGGTCCAGCGGCTCTCCCAGGAGGGGGTCTCGCTCGAGGGCATCAAGCGGATCCTGCAGCTGGAGAACCAGGTGGCCGCCCTGCAGCGCCGGGTCGGCGAACTGACTGAGGAGCTGGGCCGGCGCCGCCAAGGGGCCGATTCGCGGATCTTCGCCGCAGGAACCGCCGGCGACGTCGTCAGCCTGGCCCGCGGCAAGCGTCCGCAGGCGAGGTCGCAGGCGCTGGTGGTGTGGCGGCCGAGGGGCATGGGCTAGGACTCATCGGCCAGGACACGCAGCTGTGCCCGGGACCAGTGGTCCCGGGCAAAGCTGTTGTTGCGTCCTGTTGTTGCGTCCTGTTGTTCCGTCCGGTGGGGGGCTGCCGTGGCCTACTTGCTGGCGGCGATGAGCTGGTCGACGGCGGCGCGTTCGCTGTTTCCCCAGGTTTCCCTGGTGAGCAGGGCGGCGATGAGTCCGATGGCTCCGCAGGCCATGTAGACGATTGCCACGCCGCTCCAGCTCCAGGCCGCGGCCGTGGCTGCTGCGATGAGGGGGATGAAGCCGGAGATTGCGGCCGAGAACTGGTATCCGATGGATGCCCCGGAGGTCCGGGTGTTGGCGGGGAACAGCTCGGAGAACCAGGCGCCCTGGGCGCCGGCGAGCATGTCGCGCAGGATCGGCAACCCGATGATATATACGAGGGTCACCATGAACGGGACGCCCGTGTTGACCACATTCTTGATGACGGTCAGGAGCGGATTCTTGACGAGTTCGCCCTTGGCTTGGTGCCGGGCAGGTGTGCCGACCAGGAGCAACGGAGCAAGAAGTCTGTTTTTTGCCCGATCAGCCGGCCGGCGGGCTGTGGAGCGAATCCGCCGGGGCAAGTAGCGGCAGGAGCGAACCGAGTACACCGGAACGCAATCAGGTACCCGACCATCCGATAGTCGGGTACCTCATTTGCGTGACTTCATGCCCATTCCGCGCGTTGAATTGGAGTGTCAGAAAAGGCTGGCATGACACGCCTACAGCTCCTACGGGAAGCCCGGGCGCGGAGCCAGCGCAGGAGCAGCGTAGACGCCGGGGGGCATCGCATGCATGATTCAACCGAGTATGATCCGTCCACTGCCGATTCTTCACGGCCGGCTGCTTTGACGGGCACGCCGTGAGCCCGGGGCTCCAGGCGGCCGTGCTGTTTGCCGGCTCCCTGCCGGGGCACATCCTGATGTCCCTGGGGCAGGCCCTGGTGGTCGTCTGCCTGTGCTTCGACTTCGTACGCGCGGTCTCCGTGCCGCGATCCCGCAGCCGGTACGTCGCCAACACGTGGTTCCGGACACTTGCGCTGCCTTCCATCCTGGTCATGGCGATCAGCGTGCTCCTCGATGCCGCCTCCGGCTCTTGGCCCGAGGTCGCGGCCGGAGTGTTCGTCATGGTCGCTGTGATCTTCCGGTGGCACTATGGCAGCGACGAGGACAGCTGGTGGAAGGGCAAAGGCAAGGCCCTGGGCCGTTGGCTCCGGAACCGGGCAGCCTCCGGGTCCCTGGTTGCTCCGGCCACGGCCTGAAAAAGACCTTGCTGTCCGGGCGTCCCAGGGTGTCCAATCCTTAACACAAGGCCCTGCAGGGCACGAGTGGATGCGACGCCGGGAGGTTCTCATGCCATCGAAAGGCGCCAAGACGCAGTCAAGGGGACCGGTCCGGGGTACGTCTGACCTCCGGCGGGCAGACGCCAACGGCGTCGCGCCGCCGGAACAGCCGGACAAGGTCCGCAATGTGGCACTCGTGGGGCATTCCGGTTCCGGAAAAACGATGCTCACCGAGGCACTGCTTGCCGCCACCGGAGCCATCACCCGCAAGGGCTCGATCGCCGAGGGCACTACGGTGAGCGACTCGGATCCTTCCGCCATCGCGCAGCAGCGCTCCGTGGCGCTCGCGGTGGTGCCGGTGATGGTGGGGGACATCAAGGTCAACCTCCTGGACACTCCGGGCTATACGGATTTCATCGGCGAGCTGAGGGCAGGGCTCCGGGCGGCGGATGCGGCGCTGTTCGTCGTCTCGGCCACCGACGATGTCGACGCAGCGACCACGGCGCTTTGGAGCGAGTGCCAGCGGCTCGGGATGCCGCGGGCCGTGGTCATCAGCCGCCTGGACCATCCGCGCGCGGATTTCGACGCCGCCATCGCCCGCTGCCGCCTGGCATTCGGCGACTCCATCCTTCCGCTCTACCTGCCGGTCCCCGCCGACGGTCCCGTCACCGGGCTGCTGGGACTGCTGACCGGCACGGTCTCCGACTACAGTGATGCGGAACCGGCGCCGGCCACCCGGGCCGCGACTGGCGTCGAACTCGCCGCCGCGGAGTCCGCACGGGGCGCGCTGATCGAAGGGATCATTGCCGAGAGCGAAGACGAGACGCTCATGGACCGCTACCTCGGAGGCGAGGAAATCGCCCCCGACGTCCTGATCACCGATCTTGAGACGGCGGTGGCCCGCGGGTCCTTCCATCCGGTGCTGCCGGCCTCGGCGGAGTCCGGACTCGGCCTGTCGGAACTGCTCGAGGTCCTGGTGCGTGCGTTTCCGACGCCGGGGGAGCGCGACGTCCCCGCAGCGACCGACCTCGACGGGGTGCCCGCCGGGGCGCTCGGCTGCGACCCCGACGGCCCGCTGCTCGGTGAAGTGGTCCGTACGACGATCGACCCGTTCCTTGGCCGCGTCTGCCTGGTGCGCGTCTTCTCCGGCGTGGTGCGGGAGGACGCCGCCATCCATGTGGGCGGCCGCGGAATGGCCGACCGCGGCCACGAGGACCACGACAGCGACGAGCGGGTCACCCACCTCTACTCGCCGCTGGGATCAGGACTGCGGCCAGTGCCGTTCTGCGTCGCGGGGGATATCTGCGCGCTGACCAAGCTGGGCACCGCCGAGACCGGCGACACGATTTCGGCCAAGGAGCTGCCGCTGCTGGTGGCCGCCTGGGACATGCCGGACCCGCTTATGCCGGTCGCCATCGAAGCCGCCACGCACGGCGACGAGGACGCCTTGGCCAGGAACCTGGGGAAGGTCACGGCCGGGGACCCGACGCTGCGGGTGGAACGCAACTCCGAAACCCACCAGCTGATCCTGTGGTGCATGGGCGAGGCGCACGCCGACGTCGTCTTGGGCAGGCTGCGGGACCAGGGCGTGAACCTGCAGAGCGTCCCGGTCATCACGCCGCTGCGGGAGACGTTTGCCGCGCCGGCCGCCGGGCACGGGCGCTACGTCAAACAATCCGGCGGCCACGGCCAGTACGCGGTGTGCGACATCGAGGTGGAACCGCTTGACCGTGGCGGCGGGTTCGAGTTTGTCGACAAGACCGTTGGCGGCGTGATTCCCGGGCCGTTCATCACCTCGGTGGAAAAGGGCGTGCGGGCCCAGATGCAGAAAGGCGTCTCGGCCGGGTTCCCGGTAGTGGATATCAAGGTAACGCTGATCGGCGGCAAGACGCACAGCGTGGATTCCTCCGATGCTGCCTTCCAGGCGGCCGGGGCGCTGGCTCTCCGGGAGGCGGCCGGGGCAACCCGCATCCAGTTCCTGGAACCGGTCTCGTCCGTGACCATCAGCGTTTCGGAGGACCATGTGGGCGCCGTGATGAGCGACTTGTCCTCCCGGCGGGCACGCCTGACCGGAACCACCTCCGCCGGCGCCGACGGCACCGAGATCAGCGCCGAGGTGCCGGACCAGGAACTGTTGCGGTACGCGGTGGAGTTGCGGGCCCTGACCGCCGGCAGCGGCCGGTTCCGGCGCAGCTACCTGCGGCACGAACCAGTGCCGCAGGCGCTGCGCTGATGGCCCCTGCTAAATGCAGCGTCAGCCGTTGATGACCTGCGGAACGCCGAGGGCCTTGAGGCCTTCGACACCGAATTCGAGTCCGTAGCCGGACTGCTTCGCGCCACCGAACGGGATGCGGGGGTCCACGGCGCCGTGCTTGTTGATCCAGACGGTGCCGGCCTCGAGCCGGGCCGCCACCTTGCGGGCTTCGGCGGGGTCGGAGGACCAGACCGAGGCGCCGAGGCCGACGTCGACGGCGTTGGCCATTACGATGGCCTCGTCCACGGTGCCGTAGCGGATGATCGGCAGGGCGGGGCCGAACTGCTCCTCCGCGACCAGCGGGTTGCTGTTGGCGATGTCCGCGACCAGGGTGGCGGGGTAGAAGTTCCCGGGCTGGTCGTTCTCCGGGTTGCCGCCGAGCAGGATCCTGGCGCCGGAGTCGCGGGCTGCCCCGACGAGGCCGGCGACGATGTCGAACTGCTGGCGGTTCTGCAGCGGGCCCAGGACGTTGGCCTCGTCGAGTCCGTTGCCCATGGGCATGGCCCGGGCGACGGTGGTGAGTTCCTCGCAGACGGCGTCATAGATGTCGGCGTGGACGTAGAGGCGCTTGAGCGCCGCGCAGGTCTGGCCGGTGTTGATGAAGGCGCCCCAGAACAGGCCCTCGGCGATCGCCTTCGGGTCGGCGTCGGGCAGGACAATGCCGGCGTCGTTGCCGCCGAGCTCCAGGGTGAGGCGTTTGACGGTGTCGGCGGAGGATTTGATGATGGCCTTGCCGGTGGCGGTGGAGCCGGTGAACATGATCTTGCCGATCGTGGGGTGTCCGGCCAGGGCCTCGCCCACGTCACGGCCGCCGGAGACCGCCGTGAGGAGGCCTTCGGGGAGTTCCTGGTTGAGGACTTCGACGAGGGCAAGGACGGACAGCGGGGTGTATTCGGACGGCTTGATGACGACGGCGTTGCCCATGCGCAGGGCTGGGGCGAGCTGCCAGACGGTGATCATCATGGGCCAGTTCCAGGGGCCGATCGCGCCGACGACGCCGATGGGCCGGTAGTGCAGTTCGGCGCGGGTTTCGCCGTCGTCCACCACGGTTTCGGGGTCCAGGGGCGTGCCGGCGGCGACGCGGAGCCAGGCGGCGCAGGCGCCGACCTCAAAGCGGGCGTTCGGGCCGTTCAGCGGTTTGCCCTGCTCGCGGGAGAGCAGGCGGGCGAGTTCCTCGGCGGAGCGTTCGACGGCGTCGGCGGCCTTGAGCAGCGCGGCGGACCGGGCGTCGTGGCCCAGTGCAGCCCAGGCCGGCTGCGCGGCGGCTGCGGCGGCGATGGCGGCTTCGAGGTCCTGAACGGTGTGGACCGGTGCTTTGCCGACCGGCTGTCCGGTGGCCGGGTCAAAGATCGTGCGGGTTTCCCCGGCCACCGGGGTGATCGAGGCGAGTAGGGCGTCGTAGGTTTCCATGGGGGTACTCCACATCGAGTAGGTCAGAGAACGCGGCCGGTGCGGCCTAAGAGTGCTGTTTCAAGCGTGCTCCGGCGAGGGGCCGAGGGGCTTGTCTATCCGCGAAGAGCTGTTGTGCGGGAGCGAACGGAACACCGAAAGCAATTTCCCGAGGCTGCGGACCGGAGGGCGTCCGGCCGGCCGTGCAGGCGGCGACGGCCCTGGTGCTGACTACGCTCAGGAACAACAACCGGTCGCTCAGCGACAAAAGCGTGACGGGCGCCACCTGCCATGCTGGATTTCACGGTGCAACGCACCCCCATTTCCCAGACCGCCGTTCCCCAGACTCATGACCGTTAAGAAGGATCCGATGAGTATTTCAAATTCAGATTCCCGGACCGCAGAATCCAGCCCCCGCACGGAGCACTCCACCGCGCTGCGTGCCGGCAGCGTCGGCGTCATGGGCATTCTTTTCTTTGTTTTGTCAGCCCAGGCGCCGTTGACCGGAATCGTCGGGGCATCACCGCTGGCCGCAGCGCTCGGCAACGGCGCCGGCGCCCCCGGCGCGTATCTGGTGGTGGGCATCGTCATCGTGATCTTCGCGGTCGGCTTCGTGGCCATGAGCCGGAAGATCCAGGCCAACGGCGCCTTCTACGCCTATGTCACCGCCGCCTTCGGACGCAAGGTTGGCGCGGGAGCGGCGTGGCTCGCGCTCCTCGCGTACAGCACGGTCCAGGCCGCGATGTATGGATTGTACGGCGCGGCGTTCTCGGGCCTCCTCGGATCTGCCGGGATCGTGGTCCCTTGGTGGCTTCTGGCCGCCATCACCATGGCGGGCGTGCAGGTGCTGGGCTCCCTCAACATCGAACTCGGGGCGAGGGTCCTGGCGGTGCTCGTGGGCCTGGAGGTCGCCATCCTGCTCATGTTCGGGTTCACCGTGCTGTTGCGGGGCGGCGGGCCGGAGGGGATCAGCCTGGCGGCGTCCTTCTCTCCCGCGGCGATCGGCGCAGGCGCCCCGGGCGTTGCCATCATGTTCGCCGTCGCCTCCATGTTCGGCTTCGAATCAACGGCCATCTACTCGGCCGAGGCCAAGGACGCCCACCGCACCGTAGCCCGGGCCACGTACCTCTCGGTAGTCGTCATCGCGGTCTTCTTCTCCTTCATTTCTTGGATGCTGGTCAGCTACTACGGACCCTCGCATGTCATCGACGCCGCGGGCGCGGCCCTCGAATCGGGCGATTCCACCGCGTTCGTGCTGACGCCGATGGTGGAGCTGTTCGGGCCGTGGGCCGGAACGGTCACCGGCATGCTGCTCGTGACCTCCCTGCTGGCCGGCATCATCGCCTTCCACAACGGCATCAACCGCTACCTCCATTCGCTGGCCCTGCGCGGGTCGATGCCCCGCGGAGTGGCCCGGACCAACCGGCACAAGGCGCCCGCCGTCGCTGCACGGATCCAGACCGTGGTCGCCTTCCTGCTCGTGGCGCCGTTCGCGGTGCTGTCCCTGGATCCTGTCCTCACCCTCTTTTCCTGGTTCAGCGGGCTGGCCGTGGCCGCGCTCCTGGTGCTCTACATGCTCTGTTCGCTGGCCGTCGTCGCGTACTTCCGGCGGGAAAGGGTGCCCGGCCAGCTCTGGCAGACCGCGGTGGCACCGGTGCTCGCCACCCTGCTGCTTGGCTGGGTCCTGTCCCTCGTCATCATCAACTTCACCGCTCTGATCGGCGGCAGTGCCGAAACGGCCGTGGGCCTGCTGCTGACCGTACCCATAGTGTTTACCGCCGGTGTGCTGGTGGAAATTGCCGTGGAGGGCAGGGCCGCGCGCGCAGGGGTCACTGTCTGACGGGCGGCGGTGGGCATCAGCAGTGGAAGCAGAGGGGGCGGTGCCGGACAGATCCGGCACTGGGCCGCATCCAGGAAGCCCCAGCGCGCGGCCACGGCTCCGACCGGCATTCCGGCCAGGAGCGGATCGCGCAGTTCGCGGCGCGCCCCCTCCAGCCGCTGGGTCCGGATCCAGCTCGCCACGGTGGTCCCGGATTCATGGAAGACGTTGTGCAGGTGCCGGGTGGAGATGAAATGGGCCGCCGCGATGGACGCCGGTGACAGCATTGGATCGGCCAGGTGGGCATCGATGTACTCGCGGACGGATGCCGCCAACAGGGCCTGGGGTTTCATACGGTCGGGGGACATGTCCAGTTCCGAATGCAGCATCGTGGAGACGAGATCAAGGGCGTTGGTGGCCAGCCGCGATCCGCTGGGGCCGCTCAGCGCCTCCAGGTTCTCAGCGAGGTGGGCAATGAACGGCCCGACGATGGCGGCGAGGCCCCCGTCGGAGGCCAAACGCACGGCCGAAAGCTGTGCGATGCACTCCGGCGGCAGGGACAGTGCGTCCCAGGGAAACATCAGCACCATGAGCCGTGCGTCGCCCTCGAAGGCAAGCGTGTAGGGGCGGCTGGTGTCATAGATGGAGAGATCTCCCGGATGCAGGACTGCCTCGCGGTTGTCCTGGATGAGGAGCCCGGTGCCCTGCAGCTGGAGGTTGAGCTTGAAATAGCGCTGGTTGGACTGCGCAATCAGCGCCGGTGTGCGGTGGACCTCATGGCTTGTGGAGGAGACCTCGACGAGTGCCATGCGGTCCAGCCTGCGGGCCCGTAAGCGGCCGTGGAAGTTGTCCGCATTTGCGCTCGAGGCGGCCAGGGGAACGAAGGATTCCGCGACGAGGTGCCGCCAGTGGTCGAAGGATTCTGCCGTGCTGGTTCGGACGTCCTGTCCCGTGGGACCGAGCGAGGGGCGGGCTGCAACTGCGGTCATAGGAGATCCTGACGCCGTCGTATTTCTGGGAGTGTGTCATGGGACACAGTCCTTTCAGGGTAGCGCCGCAGCCCGCCGCTGTCATCTTTTTTCGACAACCGGCGAAAAAAGATCGCCCGGGCCCAATTACCGGGCCTGGCAGCCCAGCAGGGTCAGGAAGCCCTCCAGCTGCTCGTTCAGCCCGAGTTCCACCTGGCCTTCCGGGGTGAGTGCCGCCGTAATCTGCGCGCCGAGCAGGAGGTTGAGCAGCTGCCCGGCCAGGGCGGCGTCGTCGACGGCGGTGGTGACGGCGCCGGCCTGCCGCGCCTCGGCAAGGAACCGCCGCATCGCTGCAAGCCACTGCTCCATCGAATCCCGGTGGATCCGGGCCTTGCCGGGGTCGTTGATGGCCTTCTGCCAGAACGGGATGACAATCCGGGCCTCATTGATCCGCTCCTCATCCAGCGGCAGCACCTCGACGCAAAACGACCGCAGGGCCGCCAGCCCGGCCTGCCCGGCGGTGACACCTGCGATACGCTCGTTGGTGCGGTTGAAGACGTGCCCGAACGCGAAAGTCAGCAGGTCATCCTTGGTGGGGAAGTACGGCTTGAGGGCGCCGTTCGCGAATCCTGCCTCGAGGGCAATTTCCCGCATGGTGGCACTTTCAATCCCGAGCCGGGCGATGATCCGCCACGTGGCGTCGACGAGTTCAAGCCGCCGCTGGTCGTGGTCGACAATCTTTGGCACCGGACAGCTCCCCTAATATTTTTCGTCGGACTCTTGTGGCACAGCTTACATTTCCGTATTCTCTACAACTATAGAAAATAAAGTTCTGACCCGCCAAGGTCACCGAACGAAGGCCGTCATGATGACCGCACAAACTGACACCCGTACCCCTTACAGCCCCCACAGCCTGGCCACGGGCGCCGAAATCACCGCGGTCCAGGGCATCCTGCGTGCCGCGGGACTGCTGGGCGAGACCCGGCGCATCGCGTACCTCGGTCTGCTGGACCCCGCCCGGAACGCGCCGGCCGAAAGTGAGGACCGGCGGTTCCGGGTCTTCCTGCACGATGCCGCAGGGGGAAGGCCGGCCGATGTGACCGTTTCGGTCTCCAGCGGCACGGTGGTTTCCGCCGTCGAGCTGGACACGGCGGTGACCGGCGAGCTCCCGGTCCTGGAGGAGGAATTCGAAGTCGTCGAACAGCTCCTGGCCACGGACGAGCGCTGGCTCAAGGCCCTCGCCAGCCGCGGTCTGGACGTCAGCAAGGTCCGCGTTGCCCCGCTGTCCGCCGGCGTCTTCGAGTACCCGGAGGAAAGGGGCCGCCGGATCCTTCGGGGTCTGGCCTTCGTGCAGGATTTCCCCGAGGACAGCGCCTGGGCGCACCCGGTGGACGGGCTCGTGGCATATGTCGACGTCGTGAGCCAGGAAGTGACGCAGGTGCTGGACACCGGCGCCGTCCCGATTCCCGCGGAGCACGGCAACTACACCGATCCGGAGCTCACCGGCCCGATGCGCACCACGCAGAAGCCGATCAACATCACGCAGCCGGACGGGCCCAGCTTCACGGTCACCGGCGGCAACCACGTTGAATGGGAAAAGTGGAGTGTCGACGTCGGCTTCGACGTCCGCGAGGGGGTGGTGCTGCACAACCTTGCCTTCCAGGACGGCGACCGCCTGCGTCCCATCATCAACCGCGCATCCATCGCCGAAATGGTGGTCCCGTACGGGGACCCGTCGCCGATCCGGTCGTGGCAGAACTACTTCGACACCGGCGAATACCTCGTGGGCCAGTACGCCAACTCCCTGGAACTGGGCTGCGACTGCCTGGGCGAGATCACCTACCTCAGCCCCGTCATCAGTGACGCCTTCGGCAACCCCCGCGAGATCCGCAACGGCATCTGCATGCACGAGGAAGACTGGGGGATCCTGGCCAAGCACAGCGACCTCTGGACGGGCATCAACTACACCCGCCGCAACCGCCGCCTGGTGATCTCGTTCTTCACCACCATCGGCAACTACGACTACGGCTTCTACTGGTACCTCTACCTCGACGGCACCATCGAGTTCGAGGCCAAGGCCACCGGCGTCGTCTTCACCTCCGCCTACCCCGAAGGCGGCTCGGCCAACATCTCCCAGCTCGCCCCGGGCCTGGGCGCGCCGTACCACCAGCACCTGTTCAGCGCCCGTCTCGATATGGCGGTCGACGGCCTCACCAACCGGGTCGAAGAAGAAGACGTGGTCCGCCAGGGAATGGGCGAGGGCAACGAACGCGGCAACGCGTTCTCCCGGAAGCGGACTGTCCTGGCGCGCGAGTCGGAAGCCGTCCGGGAAGCCGACGCGCGCAGCGGCCGGACCTGGATCATTTCCAACCCGGAATCACGCAACCGCTTGGGCGAACCCGTGGGCTACAAGCTGCATGCCCAGGGCCAGCCCACTCTCCTGGCAGATCCGGAGTCCTCCATCGCCAGGCGCGCGGCCTTTGCCACGAAGGACCTGTGGGTCACCCGGTTCGCGGAGGAGGAGCGGTACCCCACGGGGGACTTCGTCAACCAGCACGCCGGGGGAGCAGGCCTGCCGGCCTACATTGCCCAGGACCGCGACATCGACGGCCAGGACATCGTGGTGTGGCACACCTTCGGCCTGACCCACTTCCCCCGGATCGAGGACTGGCCCATCATGCCGGTGGACACGGTCGGCTTCAAGCTCCGCCCCGAGGGCTTCTTCGACCGGAGCCCCGTGCTGGACGTGCCGGCCAACGCTCAACAGTCCTCAAGCTGCCATGGCGAGGGCGACGCCGGCGCACACTGCCACAGCTAGGCCGGCGCCGTGAGTGTCGCAGCCAGCTTGGGCCGCCGGGCCGGCCTCGCCGGCGTCGTCTTCCATTCCCGGATCTGCGCCGCCGTGACCGCGGCGTCGTGCCTCGCGCATCTGTGGCTGGCCGCCGGGAACCAGCACGGGACCTGGCTGAACGTGCTCATGCTCGCCATGGTGGCAGTGTGCCTGCCGTGCGCCGTGCACATCTGGCGCCACGGCAGGCACAGGGCCCTTCGCCAGGTGATGGCCGCGGCGCTGTCCATGACCGCGGTGCACGCGGTCCTGCTCCTCGGCACGGGAGCCGGCGGCACGGGCCACAGTCACCATGTGAGCACTGCGGCAGCAGGGGCCGGCGCGGCGCCGTCGGGATCCGGGGCGCTGCTGGCAGTCATCGCGCTGGAAATGACGACGGCGCTGCTCGCCGCGACGCTGCTGGCCCGGCTGCGGGCGGAGCCCCGGTCGGCCGTATCAGGGTTGAAGCGCGGCTAAAGCGCAGCTTCCGGGTTGGTCAGCGTCAGTCGTTGAACAGCCCCGCCAGGTCTTCCGCCGTCAGGGCGCCGCCGGTGAGTGCGTCGCCTTCCATGACGTCGGCGAAGAGCTGCGACTTCTTCGCTTTGAGCGCCATGA
Source organism: Arthrobacter sp. P1_D4 (assembly GCF_056406115.1). NCBI lineage: Bacteria > Bacillati > Actinomycetota > Actinomycetes > Micrococcales > Micrococcaceae > Arthrobacter > Arthrobacter sp. P1_D4. The sequence continues at coordinate 140,320 of NZ_JBFUAU010000011.1, forward strand.
CCTTCTCCTCGATCGTGTCCTTGGCGACCAGCCGGTAGACCATGACGTTCCGGGCCTGGCCGATCCGGTGGGTCCGGTCCACGGCCTGGGCCTCCGATGCCGGGTTCCACCACGGGTCCAGCAGGAACACGTAGTCGGCCTCGGTGAGGTTCAGGCCGAAGCCGCCGGCCTTGAGGCTGATGAGGAACACCGGCGCGGCGCCGTTCTTGAACTCGTTCACGACGTCGGTGCGGTTGCGTGTGCCGCCGTCGAGGTAGCAGAACTCGATGTTCTCCTCGACCAGGCGCTCCCGGACCTTGCCCAGGAAACCGGTGAACTGGCTGAAGATCAAGGCCCGGTGCCCTTCGGCCACCAGGTCCGCGAGCTGCTCGAAGAGGACATCGAGCTTGCTGGAACGCACCCCTGACAGGGAGGGATCGATCAGCGAGGGATCCAGGCTCAGCTGACGGAGCAGGGTCAGCGACTGGAAGATAGTGAACCTGTTCTTGTTGACGTCCTCAATCAGGCCCAGGATCTTTTGGCGCTCCCGCTGCAGGTGGGTCTGGTAGACCTTCTGGTGCCGCGGGTTCAGCACGACTTCCAGGATCTGCTCCTGCTTGGGCGGCAGGTCACTGATGACCTGTTCCTTGGTGCGCCGCATCATGAGCGGCCGGACGCGCCGCCGGAGCTTGTCCAGCTGCCCCTTGTCGCCGTTCTTCTCCACCGGCTTCTGGTAATACTCGGCGAACCGTTTGGGGCTGGAAAAGAGCCCGGGAGCCACGATCGAGGTCAGTGCCCAGAACTCCATCAGGTTGTTCTCCAGCGGCGTGCCGGTGATGGCGAGTTTGAAGGCGGCGGGCAGTTTGCGGGCGCACTGGTAGGCCTTGGACTGGTGGTTCTTGACGAACTGCGCCTCGTCCAGGACCAGCCCGGCCCACGTCTGGGAGGCGTAGGCCTCGTAGTCGATCCGGAACAGGGCGTAGGAGGTGACGATGATGTCCGCGCCGGCCATCGCCTCGGCCGGGTGCGAGCCGCTCTTGGCGAAGGTTTCGCCGATGGCGCGCACGTTGAGCCCGGGAGCGAACCGAGCCGTCTCCGCCTCCCAGTTGCCCACCACGGAAGTGGGGGCGACGACAAGGAACGGGGCGGTCCCGGACCCGGTTCCGGCTTCATCTCCTGCGGCGGCGTCTTTTGCGGCGCAGATCAGGGCGAGGGCCTGGACGGTCTTGCCCAGGCCCATGTCATCGGCCAGCACGCCGCCGAGGCCGTGGCGGTACAGGAAGCTCAGCCAGTTGAAGCCCTCCAGCTGGTATGGGCGAAGCTCGGCGTTCAGTGACCCGGGCAGGGGAAGGCCCTTGATGCCGCCTTCAAGGAGGCCGCCTACGGACTCGCGCCACGCCGCGGCCTGTTCATCCACGATGCCCAGGTGTGCGAGCTCGTCCCACAGCCCGGCCTGGAAGCGGCTGATCTGCAGCGGGGCGTCCTTGTCGCCGGGGTTGTCCTGCAGGGAGCGGGCCTCGTCGATCAGGGCCCGCAGCTGGTGCAGCTCCGGCAGGTCCAGCGAGAAGTACGCCCCGCTCGGGAGCAGCATGCGGGTCTGGCCGGCGGCGAGGGCGGAAAACAGTGCCGCGAAGGAAACCGGTTGGCCCTCCAGGGTGATGACGATGCCCAGATCGAACCAGTCGCGGCTGTCCGTCGCCTTTGTGGAGATCGCCACCACCGGGGCTTCTTCGGCTTCGCGGTAGTCCGCAATCTCGCCGGAGGTATCCACGGAGACGTCAGGGAGGTCGCGGAGCCGGGGGAGCACGTCCTCGGTGAAGGCGAGGGTGTCCAGTCCGGCCAGCTCTGCCGTGGCCGCCAGGCGCGGCGTGCCCCAGCCGCCGGTCGCGGATTCGCCCAGGGCCGGCACGACGTCCCAGGGCTGCCCGACCGCCTCGAGGATGCGGGCCTCGGCCGGGTCGTCCCGGTAGCCGTGATCGCCCGGGTGCCGCCACAGCGGCTGTGCCGTGACGAGGTTTCCGGACGTGTAGTGCCATTCCCAATGCAGCCGGACCCGGTGGTCGGCCCCGTAATTGGCCAGCAGGGACAGGGTGGGGACGGCGAGCGTGGGCAGTTCCACCGACTCGTCGGAGGCGGTAACCCGCGCGGTTTGCTTGAGCTTGGGGTAAAACCCTGTTAGGAAGCGGCTTTCGTCCCGTGCGGGGATGTGCAGGGTTGTCCCGCCCGTGACGAAGGTCAGCAGTTCCTCGCTGAGACCGCTTTCCAGCGGGGCGAGGGTGATGACGGGGTCCGCGGGGGCGGTACCGGGCAGGGCGCCGCCGTCGGACGCCAGGAAGATTCCGTGCGCCGGGCGGCCGATGGTCCCGACCGACGCCGGATCCACCACCTCACCTTCGACCGTGATGGTCGGCGCGAGCTCGAGACCGCCGTCGTCCCCGCCGGTGCCGATGCGCGCCAGGTTCAGCCCGACGGCGGCAGGCTGTTCGACCAGCCGCACCGGCTCCGTGCCGCGGCTGTGCACCAGGGCGACGCCGATTTTCTGGGCCTGGGACAGCAGGCTCCACAGGTTCTTGCCGGCGTAGGTGTTCAGCCCCAGCCACAGTCCGGTGCCGGAGTGCTGCCGGTTTGCCACAGCGGTGTGCGAGGCGAGGAATTCCTGCATCCACTCGACGTGCGCCTCGTTGCATTCGCGCCGGTAGTTCAGGTAGCTCAGCGTGCTCCAGGAGACGTCGCCGCGGATCCACTTGCCCTTGGCGCCCATGATGACGGGGCGTGCCTTGAGCTGGCGGACGCTGCGGAGCGGGTCGCGGCGGCCCGTGTAGGAAAAGTGCGGGGCGGGTTCCTCGACGTCGAACTGGAGCGCCAGCGGGGTGCCGTTGGCGGACGGCGTGATCCCCGGGTGGGCGATCAGGGGGCTAAGGGCCTGCTCCCAGTCGGCCATTTCCGGTGGCGCGCTTTGGCGGGACAGCCGCGTGCCCTCGGCGGGGGCCAGCAGCTGCATCCTGGTGGCGGGGTTGTCTTCGGCCGCGAAGAGCAGGGCAGCCACGTGCTTGCAGTCCTTGCGGACCGGGCAGCTGCAGACGCCCACCGTGCAGCTCCAGCCGCCTGCCTTCCGGACCAGCTTCGCCGTCGTGGAATAGGGCACGTCGGAACCGCCCCGCACCTTGCCCAGCAGCAGGCCTGTGGCGGCGTCGAAAGAGATCCCGGAAACGCGGCTCCCCATGGCGTAAGCGAGCCCGGCCGCGAGGGAGCGGTCGTTGATCGCGGGAGTCTGTATTGCCAGTGCCGCACTCTCGTCCGGATGGGATGGCATGTGCGCGCTACTTTCGGCAGGTAATCATCTGATCCATCTTACCGAGCCTTCGCAGGCCCCGGAACTTCGCCGCCGCCCGCACAAGCGCCGCCTAAACTTCGCCGGACGTTCAACCGGGGCTCGGCCGCCCGCCGTGACGACGGACCTACCGTGGAGAGGTCCGGAGTATCAGCAGCGCCAGCAGTAAGGATTCCGCATGACCCACAGTGAGCCCACCATCCAGTCCGCCCACAGCTACCCCACCGTGCTGACCACCGAAAGCCTCAACGGCGGAAACGGGGACGTTGTCGACGCGAACGTCAACGTGGTCAACGCCATGTTCGAGGAGTTGCTGGACACGGAAGAGATCTCCCCGGCCGCGCTGCGCGGTTACTACGTGGACTTCTACCTGACGCAGGCGCTGGCCGGCGGCTTCGCGCAGTACGTGTTCACCGCGCCCGAACGCGAGGAAGTCGACCCCTACGTCCGGGAAGGCCTGGAGGCCATGGGTGCCGCCGCGCACCTGGACCTCTTCAACCGCACGGTAGCCGCCTTCGGCGCCCTGACCGACGCCGACGTCGACAGCTACCTCGACGGCGGCAGCGGCTGGGCCGCCGGAAGCGCAGAGGAAGACGAACCCGGCGACGGGGTCTCCGACGCCGTTCGGCGCATCGAAGAACTGGACGGGGAATTCGAGTCGATCCTCGCAACGGAGGACATCGCCGCATTGAATGCCGCGTGGCTGCGCGGCCAGGAGGACTTGCTGGTCCTTTCCGACGACGACCTCGACGCCCACATTGCCGGGCGGGTGGCCCGGCTTTCCGACCTCGCGGAGCGCCAGGCGGCAGCCGCCGAGGAAGCGCTTCTGGACGCGCCGGAGTTCGAGCAGATCATCCGCGAGCTGTGCGGCCTCGCGGGCCACAGCCTGGTGCGGATCACCATGGGCGATCCGAATTATGAGCACAACGGGGAAACCACCCTGGCCTGGCACTTCACCACGGAGCAGGGCGAATTCCTCATGCTGGAGGACGACGACGAGGCTTTCATGCTCAATCCGCGGACCCAGGAAATCCTCGCGGCTGTGGGGTTCGAAGAGGCTGTGGAGTTCGAAGGGGCTGTTGACTTTGAAGGGTCGGCGGAGTTCGAAAAGGCACGCCCGTAGGCGGCCTTCCACGACAGTTTTCCGGTACGACCGGCGCCTGCCCCCAAATGCAGGCGCCGGCCGTGCCGTGTTGAGCAACCCGTGCCGACTAACTCTGGCCCGGCCGACCGGGCCCGGCGGATCCGCGGCCGGTGAGCCTACCCGGCCGGCGGTGCCGTGATCATTTCCCCGGAGGGTGACACGAGGAACCAGACCCCGCCGACGCCCTGGCCGTTGATGTCCCCCGCGGCCTGGTCCTTGGAGTAGTAGTAGATCGGCATCCCGTTGATGGTCACCTGCATCTTTCCGTCAGCCGTGGGAATGGTTCCGACCTTGCCGGTGACGCCGTTAACTGTGGGAGTCGCCGTCGTCGACGTGACAGCGGGCCACGACGTCAGGCACGCGCCGGTGCAGACGCTGTTCCCGGAATCCTTCGTGTTCTTGGTGAAGAAATAGACGCTCAGTCCCTGCTCGGCCACCACGATCTGGCCCGCCTTGGAGTCGGCCACCGAGAGTACCGCGGCGGACATGGACGACGGCGCGGAACTGGCTGGCGCGCTCGTGGCGGTCTCTGCGGGGGCGGAGGTGGCCGGCGCCGCCGACGTCGGCGTCGTGGTCGTTCCGCCCCCGCAGCCGGACAGGAGGGCGGCCAGAGCGAACGCGGACAAGCCAATGCTGAGATGCTTCTTCATTTGCTGCTCCTAGACTCGAGCCAGCCCAACTCGGAGGCCGGCGCTACGAGATACGACGCCATGGAGAGCGGAATGGTTCATGGCGGAACCGACATGTTCGTGTCGGGCTGTCCTGGGGCACACTGAACTATTGGGCCTGCCCGTACGTCGTAGAGGGGCAGAACACGAATTCCCTGGAGGTGGGCAATGCCGCTGGACGAAGACGTCGTGGCTGCGATTTACCGCGACCACGGAACGGCACTGAAACGCTTTGTCCTCAGCGTCTCCCGGGACCCCCAGCTCGCCGACGACGTCGTCCAGGAAACGGTGCTGCGGGTCTGGCAGCAGGCGCCGCAGATCACGGGCAGCCTGCGCAGCTACCTGTTCCGGACGGCCCGCAACATCATGATCGACAATTACCGCAAAGCCCAAAGGCGGCCGCAGGAAGCCGGCGACCGCGATGTCCAGGCCCTCCCGGAAGGCGGCGTCGGCGCCGGGCGCATCGACGAGCTGCTCAACAAGGTGCTGATGGAAGAGGCGTTGCTGCGGCTCAGCGCGGAACACCGCGAAGTCCTTGTTGCGCTCCACTACCGCCGCTACACAGTCCAGGAGGCATCCGCCCAATTGAAGATCCCCAGCGGCACGGTGAAGTCCCGGGCGTTCTACGCCGTCCGGGCCCTACGGACGATCCTCGACGAGATGGGGGTGCAGCAGTGAACGGGACCGAGTTGCATCACTTCCTCGGCGCGTACCTGCTCGGCGGGCTGGAGCCGGCCGAAGCCGCGGCCTTCGAGCAGCATCTTGCGGTGTGCGCCCACTGCCGCCAGGAGCTGGACGAACTTGCCAGCCTCCCCGCGCTGCTGGACGCGATCCCGGTGTCCGACGCCGTCGCGCTCACCGCCGCGGCGGCGGCCGCCCGGGACCGCGCGCTGGTCCCGCCGGAACCCGAACCTGTCCCAAGCCGGCTCCTGGACGAGCTCGCCGCCCGACGCCGGAAGGTGCGGCGCCGGTGGACGTCGGCGGTGGCCGCGGCGGCCGCCGCATGCCTGGGGCTGGGGATCTTGGCCGGTCCGCTGCTGAACCAACCCGCCAAACCGGACGCGAGCTATTCCGTTGCGGCCAGCAGCGGGTTGGAAGTCACGGTGGGGCTCGTCAAGAAAACCTGGGGCACCGAACTGGCGGTGGACGGCCGCAGCCTGCCCGTCGCCGGGACCCTCTCACTCTGGGTAAAGGACCGTGACGGCGGCGTGGACCGCGCCTGCGCGTGGACGGCCACGCCCACCGGCAGAGTCCGGATCACCGGGGCGACGCCGGTGCAGCTGGCCAGGATCGCCAGTGTCGAGATGCGCGATGAGCAGCAGCAGACCGTTGCTGTCATCGCCGTGCCCCAGGGGTAGCCCACTCCTGGGGCGCGGCGGTCCGTTCGGTCCGGGAGCCGGCAACGGGCGCGGGCCTACATTTTCGCGAGCTTGGCCCGCACCGCCATGTAGATGCCGTAACAGATCAGGCCTACGCCCACTGCGGCCAGCAAGTACACGCCGAACGGCTGCTCCCGCAGGGCCTTCAGGCTGCCGTCGAGCCCGGTTGACTCTTCGGGGTGTGCCTTCACCGTGGCGATGATGATGAGCAGGCCCACCAGCAGCAGGGCAAAGCCCTTGGCAGCGTAGCCCACCATGCCGATCACCGTCACTGCGGTGCGCGCCTGCGGCTGGGACGGCATGCGCAGGTATTTGATGAAGGACTTCTTGAAGCCGCGGATCGCGTAGACGATCCCGGTGACGGCTACCGCGGCGCCGATGATCACCAGGAGTGCAACGCCGCCCGGTGCCTTCATGAGGTTTACGGTCATGTCGGAAGTCGACTCGCGGTTGTCGGAGCCGGCCCCGGTGGCGACCGACGCGAGCGTCAGGGCGAACGCGGTGTACACCACGGCCTGCAGGGCTGCCTTGAGTTTCTTGCCGACCTTTTTCTTGGTCGGCAGGTGCCCGAAATCGAAAATGGCGTCGGACGCCTGCCAGATGGCCAGCGCCACGCAGGCGGCAAACGATGTCCAGAGCAGCAACGGCCCCGCCGGCTGCCGGGCGAGCTCTTCCACCGCGCCGCTGACATCGGCCTGGCCCTGACCGCCCATGGCAAGCCGGATCGCGACCAGCCCGATGAGGAAGTGCAGCAACCCCGACACGGCGAACCCGGCCCGCGCTGCGATTTCGAGGGGCTTCGAATTGGTGACGTCCTCGGCGACGTCAGCAGCGTCGTTCAATTCTCGTTTGATGATCGTGTCCTTAGTACTACCCAGCGTGGTTCGTTCCGTAATCGTGCCACGCGAAGCCGCTCAACAAAAGACACCCGCGCGCCGGGGTGCCTAAATTCGGCGGTAGCTGAGGTCGAAGATCAGGCGGCCGGCTTCGTGCGCCTTGTTTTCGAAACTGGTCAGAACACGGCCCTCAAACCGCGGCGCCCACCCGCCGGTCCCGTCGACGCCCTCGTTGGGTCCGGTGTGCTCGGTGCTGACCGGCGCCCGGCCTTCCTTGACCGGTGCTCCGCCCACTCGGGACTCGACGCCGGATTCCCACACCTGGGTCAGGGGGCTGTCCGCGCCGGCGCGCTCGCCCTGGTGCAGGTTCTCGAACTCCGCCGAGCCCGCCATGACCTCGCGGACGTGAACGGCGTAGTTGGACCAGTCGGTCGCGATCCGGAAGATGCCGCCGGGCTTGATGGCCCGGGCGGCGAGATCAGCGAACGCCGGTTGAATGAGGCGGCGCTTGTGATGCCGGGACTTGTGCCATGGATCCGGGAAGAACACCCATAGTTCCGTGACGGAGCCGGCCGGGAGCATGGTGGCGAGCACCTCAGGGGCGTTCGCCTCGACAACCCGCACGTTGCTCAGTCCGCGGCTGTTGATTTTGATCAAGGTGTTGGCCAAGCCGGGGGTGTAAACCTCCACGGCCAGGAAGTCCTTGTCCGGGTTTTGCTCGGCGGCGTGGCAAACGGCGTCGCCCAGTCCGGAGCCAATCTCGACAACCAGCGGAGCCGTGCGGCCGAATTCGGCCTCTGCGTCGAACACATAGTCCGGGTGGACGGAGGTGTTTGCGACATGGCGGGGGACCTCAACCGCCCAACGGTCCGAGTGTTCCTCCCAGGCCGCCTGGCGTCGGCCCTGAAGGCGCGTGCCGCGGCGCACAAAGCTCACCGGACGGCCCCCATAGGTGCCGAACGAGGCCTGGCTGCCGGGGGTCACGGGGCGCGGCAACTGGCTCTGGTCCGGGGCGCCGGACTCCGGGTTTGCCTGCAGGCCGGGGGATTCTGGGGATTCGCTCATCCCTTCCAGAATAGTTGAGTTCGCCGGGCCGGGCCGCCCGGGGATCCCGCGGCCGCCCCSGCGGGCCGSCCGCGGAGGTGGGGTTGAGCCGCTGAGGGAGGGGTGAAGGGAAGGGGTGAAGACGCGGGGCTGCAAGAATGGGGCGGGTGACCTCAGCTGGGAAAACTGACGAGTTGGACCATTCGGCCGGCGCCGTTCTCCGGGACGGCCCCGCCGGGCCGCCCCGCGCGGCCGGCCGCCGGCAGCTCGCGTATTTGGGGATCTGCCTGGTCCTGATCGGGCTGAACCTCCGCACAGTCTTTTCGAGCTTCGCTGCGGTACTGCCGGAGGTGACGGCCGACGCCGGGCTTCCGGCCTGGGCGGTCATGGTGCTCACCACCGTCCCGGTGACGCTGCTGGGGGTGTTCGCTCCGCTCGCCCCTGGGCTGGCACGCCGGTTCGGGGCCGAACGGGTGCTGCTCGGTGCCATGGCGGTGCTCACTGCCGGGCTGCTGCTGCGGCCCGTGGAGCTGCCGGCGGCCGGCCACCTTCCGGCTCTGCTCGCCGGGACCGCCGCGTGCGGTGCCGCGATTTCACTGTGCAACGTGCTGCTGCCGGGCGTGGTCAAGCGTGACTTCCCGCATCGCCTGGGCCTCATGGGCGGCCTCTACACCACCGCGATCTGTGCCTCGGCCGCGCTCGGTGCCGGCTTCACGTTCCCGGTCTTCCGCGCGAGCGGGGAATGGACGGCGGCGCTCTGGTTCTGGGCGCTGCCGGCCGGCGTCGTCCTTCTGCTGTTCCTGCCGCCGGCGCTCCGGGCCCGTCCCGGCGGGGCGGCGCGGCCGGCCGGCGGCGTCAACGTCTGGCGTTCCGCCGTGGCCTGGCAGGTGACCGGGTTCATGGTCCTGCAGGCCATGATGTCCTTCAGCGTCTTCGCCTGGCTGGCGCCGATCCTGCGCGAACGCGGGGTGGACGGCGGCACGGCCGGCCTGATCGTCTCGGCCTCGATTGTGCTGCAGATGTTGGGCTCGCTGTTCGCGCCGGCGCTGGCCACCAGGTTCCGGGACCAGCGTGCCCTCAACACGGCGGTGGCGCTCATGACCGGCGCTGGCTTCGCGCTGAGCATCTTCGGGCCTGTGGAACTCCTGTGGCTGTGGACCGGGCTGCTCGGCCTGGGGCAGGGAAGCCTGACCGCCGCCGCGCTGACGCTGATCATGGTCCGCACCAGGGACGGGCACACCGCGGCCCACCTTTCCGGGATGATGCAGGGCGTGGGCTACGGGATTGGCTCCAGCGGCACGCTCCTGGTCGGCCAGCTGCACCAGTTCACCGGATCCTTTGCCGCGGCGGGTGTGCTGTTCATGCTGGTGGGCTCTCTTGCAGCGGTGTTCGGGTACCGGGCCGGGCGCGACCGCTACATCGGCGACTGACCCTTCCCCCTGCAAAAACGGGATGAGCCATCAGTTGTGGCTGTCCTGAACCCTCCAGAACAGCCACAACCGATAGCTCAACCGGCCCGGACCGGATCAGAGCGTGAGGTCCTTGCCCTTCGTCTCCGGGATGGTGAAGACGCAGGCCGCGGAGATCGCGAGCAGCAGCACGGCGTACACATTGAACAGCTGCGGCATCTGCACCGTGGTGCCGAGCCACTGCTGCAGATAGGGCGCGGTTCCGCCGAACACGGCCACGCAGATCGAGTAGGGCACTCCGACGCCCACGGTGCGGATGCTGGTGGGGAACAGCTCGGCGTAGACGGCCGGGACGATCGCCGCGCTGGCGGCGATGAAGATCAGCATGACGGACATGCTGACGGCCAGCTGCCAGGCGGAATCCTTCAGCAGGGCGGTCATCGGGAAGTGCATGATGCCTGCGCCGATCGCACCGGCCCACAACACTTTCTTCCGTCCGATCCGGTCCGCCAGCTTGCCCCAGAAGGGCAGCGCCGCGATGAACACGATGTTGCCGATCACGCCGGCCCACAGGGCCTCGCCCCGGTCGATCTTCAGGGCGGTGGTGGCGTAGCTGGGGGCGACGACACCCCAGATGTAGTAGATCACGGTCAGGCCGACCGTCAGGCCGATCACCTGGAGGGCCTGCTTGCGGTGGCGGACGATCTGCGGCCAGATCGGAGCGCGCTTCTCCGTCGCGGCCTCACCCTCGAAAACGTCCGTTTCGTGCAGCCGGGACCGCATGATCAGCGCGTAGAGACCCATGGCCGCGCCGATCAGGAACGGGATGCGCCAGCCCCACGCGTTCATGAGTTCAGTGCTCAGCGTCATGTTCAGCACGGCACCGAGCAGGGTTCCGAACAGGATGCCCACGGTGCCGGAGGTGTAGATCAGCGTGGCCCAGAAGCCGCGGTGTTCCTTCGGCGCCATTTCGGACAGGTACGTCTGCGACGACGGCAGCTCGCCGCCGTGGGCCAGGCCCTGGATCAGGCGCGCCACCAGGAGCGTGAGCGATGCCCAGACGCCGACGGCCGCGAACGTCGGAGCGATGCCGATCATCAGGCTGCCCACCGACGCCAGCCCCACGGCCAGGGTCATGGAAGCCTTCCGGCCGATCCGGTCACCGATCCAACCGAACAGGAAGCCGCCGAAAGGGCGGGCAACGAAGCCGACGGCGAAAATCGCCAGCGTGGACAGCACCGCGGACGCAGGATCCGACTTGCTGAAAAGCTGGCTGGCGATGAACGGCGTGAACGTGGCGTAGATCGCCCAGTCATACCATTCGACGGCATTGCCGATGCCGGTGCCGACGAGCGTCTTGCGGGTGGATGTTCGGGTTGCCGCCGGCGTGATCGTGGCTGCAGTCATGGTCTTCTCCCTCGGGGGTGCGGGTTAGGAAAGGGCGGAGGCCGCGGCAACCGTGTTGGCCGCGGCAGGAGCGTCGGCGGCCGCGAGTGCGGCCAGCCTTGAGATGGCGAGCTCGGCGTAGAGTGCGGCGCCGTCAGCCAGCACGCCGTCGTCGAACGTGGCGTACGGGGAGTGGTTGAACGCGGAGGTGGCATGGTCGGCGTCCCGGGGGACGGCGCTCAGCCCGATGAACGTGCCGGGGACCTCGGCCAGAACCCGCGAGAAGTCTTCGGAGCCGCTCAGCGGGGTGGCCCAGCGGGAGAGCCGGGAGTCGCCGAACAGGCCCGCAATGACGTTCTCCGCGGTGTGCGTTTCGTCCTCGTCCGTGATGGTCAGCGGATACTCCTGCTGGTAGTCGACATCGACGTCCAGGCCGTGTGCCGCCGCGATTCCCTTCAGCAGCCGCGGCACGGCGTCCATCATTTTCTGCCGGGCTTCCTCGGAGAAGGTCCTGATGGTGGCCTCGATGCGTGCGGTTTCCGGGATGATGTTGCGCTTCGTGCCGGCCTGGAGGACCCCCACGGAGAGGACTACGGGGTCGAACATGTTGAACTGGCGGGTGATCATGACCTGGAGGGCGGTGACCATCTCGGCGGCCGCCGTGACGGGGTCCTTGGCCGAGTGCGGGGCCGACCCGTGGCCGCCGGCGCCGAGCACGGTGACCACCAGGCCGTCGGAGGAACTCAGCATGACGCCGGGCTTGGTGCAGAACGTGCCGTACGGTTCCAGGGCGGAAAACACGTGCATGCCATAGGCGGCGTCCACACGCCGGCCGGCGGCATCCAGCACGCCTTCGCGGATCATGTGGCTCGCGCCGTCGAAGCCTTCCTCTCCGGGCTGGAACATCAGGACGACGTCGCCGGCCAGCTGGTGCCGGCGTTCGGCCAGGAGGGTGGCGGCCCCTGCCAGCATGGAGGTGTGCAGGTCGTGGCCGCAGGCGTGCATGGCGCCGTCGATCCTGGACGTGTAGTCCACGCCCGTCTTCTCCTGCACCGGCAGGCCGTCCATGTCAGCGCGCAGCAGCACCGCCGGGCGCGAGCCCCCTTCGGTGCCGGGCCCCTGGCCCCGCAGTACTGCGGTGACCGACGTCGTCTCCTGGCCCAGGGTGATCTCGTAGGGAAGCCCATCCAAGGCCTTGAGCACCTTCTCCTGGGTGCGGGGCAGCGCCAGGCCGATCTCGGGTTCCCGGTGCAGTTCATGGCGGAGCCGGGCAAGGTCCGTCTGCATTTCCCGGGCATCTGCGGTGATCGGCACGTGTTCTCCTTGTTTGTCGTTTGTCGTTTGTCGAACATCGCCTGGTTGGCGACTGGCTTGTTTTTCGAAGTTCCTTGGTTCACGTCCGGCGGGGACGTCCTGCGTCTATTCTCAAGTGACACAGTTCACACCCGCCCGAAGGCCAGAAAAAATGCACGAATAGACTGTTGCCGCAGGTTTCGTGCATGGATGAAGGGAAGAATGATGGAACTCAGCGAGGACGATCTCGCGCTGATCAACGTCCTGCAGATTGCCCCGCGGCTGAGCTGGGCGGATGCGGCGCAGGTGCTGGGCGTGCACGCCACCACCCTGGCCGCCCGGTGGGAGCGGCTGTTGGACTCTGGCGTGTCCTGGATCACCGCTCACCTGATCGGTGACCCCCAGCAAATGTGCCTGGCATTCGTCGCTGTGGACTGCGAAATGCACCGGCGCGAGGAAGTCACCGCCAGGCTCGCCGAGATGCCGGAAATCGTCACGGTGGAGGAGGCAGCCAGCCACCGGGACCTCATGCTGACCGTCATTACGCCCTCCCTGGACGATTTCAGCCTGAAAGTCATCTCGCGGCTGAAGGAGATTGACGGCCTCCTCAAATATCAGACCGCCCTGTGCACCAGGCTGCACGCGAGCGGCGGCTCCTGGCGGCTGAACGTGTTGAGCCGCGCGCAGCAGGCCGCCGTGCGGGCGTTGGCCGGCCCCGAGGCCACCGGGGTTGCCCAGGCTGCCGCCCGGGAAGCGCTGCCGGAAAGCCACCTGGCGCTCCTGCCGTTCCTGGCCAGGGACGGGCGGGCCACGGCGGCAGACATCGCCCGCGGCCTGGGCAGGCACCCGGCCACCGTCCAGCGCCAGCTCAACCGTGTGCTCGCCAGCGGCATCCTGTCATTCCGGTGCGAGGTGGCCCAGAAACTCTCCGCTTTCCCCGTGACCTGCCAATGGTTCGTCAACGTCCCGGCCGGGCGGCACGAGGCAGCCGCCGCGGAGCTGAGGACCATGCGGAACGTCCGGCTCAGCGCCTCCACCACGGGGCCAACGAATTTCGTGATCATCATGTGGCTGCAGTCCCTGGCGGACGTCATGAACATCGAGGTGGCGCTGCAGCAAAAAGTGCCCGGGATCGAGCTCGTGGAAAGCGTCGTCATGCTGAGCACCGTCAAGCGTGTGGGCTGGATGCTGAACCCGGACTCCAGGGCCAGTGGCGCCGTCGTGGTTCCTGCCCAGGGGTTCGACGAGGCGGACTGACGGCGGCGGACCGGCAGCTGATAAGCCGAACGGCCAGCTGATAAGCCCACAGGAGGGCGGGCTGCGGGGGTCCGGTTGTAAGCTGTGGCACGTGCCCCAGACCGACCCGCCCCCTCACCAGGAGTCCCGTCCGAAAGCCGTCCCGGAATCGGCCGGCATCTTCCACCGCAGCTACCTGTTGGTGACCCTCGGCGCCTGCGCACTGGTGTTCCTGGCGGCCTTCGAGTCGCTGGCGGTGACCACCATCATGCCGCTCGTCAGCCGGGAACTGGATGGGGCGGGACTCTACGCCTTGGCCTTCGCCGGGCCGCTCGCCACCGGGGTGATCGGGATGGTGGCCGCGGGCAGCTGGTCGGACCGCAAGGGGCCGGTGGCGCCGCTCCTGGCCGCAGTGGGCATGTTCGTGCTCGGCCTGCTCATCGCTGGGACCGCCGGAACCATGCCGGTCCTCGTGTCCGGACGGCTGGTGCAGGGACTCGGCGGGGGCGGGCTTACCGTGGCCCTGTACGTGGTGATTGCCCGGGTCTACCCGCCGGTCCTGCATCCGAAAATTTTCGCCGCCTTCTCCGCGGCCTGGGTCATCCCGTCCCTCGTGGGACCGTTCGCGGCCGGCGCCGTGGCCCAACTGGCCGGCTGGCAGTGGGTCTTTCTCGGCGTGGTCGGGCTCGTGGTGCCGGCCCTGCTCCTGACGGCCCCGGCTCTGCGCGGCCTGAACGGCAGCACGGGCGGCGCCGACGGAGATTCCCCGGCCGCTGAGCCAGGGTCCCGCGGCCGTCCGCCGGGAGGCCTTGTCAAGTTGGCGCTGGCGGCGCTGGCGGCGCTCGCCGTGCTGGGCCTGAACCTGTCCGCAGCGGTACCGGTCGCCGGCGGGGTGCTGGCGGCGGCCGCCGTCGCCGTCGCGCTCCTGGCCGTCCGTCCCCTCATGCCGCGCGGAACGCTGACCGCCCGGCGCGGTCTGCCGAGCGTGATCCTTACCCGCGGCCTGGCATCCGCGGCGTTTTTCGGCGCCGAGGTCTACCTGCCGTACCTGCTCGTGGAACGCTACGCCTTCGCCCCGACATTTGCTGGCCTCACGCTCACCGGCGGCGCCATCGCCTGGGCGGCGGCATCGGCCATCCAGGGCAGGCTGGGGACCCGGCTGGAGCACCGGAGGGCGGTGCGGATCGGATCGGCCATGGTCCTTGGCGCCGTCGTCCTGGCCTTCGTGACCACGGTACTGGCCTGGCCGGCCGCGGTCGCGATCGCGGGATGGATCTTCGCGGGGGGCGGCATGGGCCTGATGTATCCGCGGCTGAGCGTCATGACCCTGGCGCTCTCCACCAAGGACACCGAGGGTTTCAACAGTTCGGCGATGTCCATTTCGGATTCCCTCGGCGGTGCCCTGGCCCTCGCCGGCACTGGGATCGTGTTCGCAGCGTTCGCGACGGCGGCGCCGTCGGCGTCGTTTGCCGGGGTGTTCGCGCTGACGGCGGTGATCGGGATCGCCGCCGTGGCCGTCGCGCCGCGCGTCGCCGTCGTCCCGGCCGCCGTCACCAAACGCTCGTAGCGGCAACCACTAGAACGGGCACAGCACCTTGATGCGCCCTGCACCATAAAAAGCGCTGCACCATAACAAGCACTGCACAGGAGCCCCGGCCGGATGATCCGCTCCTTTGTTTCAGCGCTCCGTTGTTTCCGCGCGGGGATCAGGCAGACGCGCGGGCTCCCTCCTGCGAGCGGACGGCCTTCCATTCCACAATCCGGGCCTGCTGCAGCGGGGACTTGCGGTTGAAGTGCCAGGCCGCGCCCAGCAACAGGAACCACACGGGCG
This sequence comes from Arthrobacter sp. P1_D4, assembly GCF_056406115.1. Lineage (NCBI taxonomy): Bacteria > Bacillati > Actinomycetota > Actinomycetes > Micrococcales > Micrococcaceae > Arthrobacter > Arthrobacter sp. P1_D4. The sequence continues at coordinate 155,856 of NZ_JBFUAU010000011.1, forward strand.
CCACGAAGAGTGCCAGCCGGGTGTCGTCGGCCTGCCCCAGGGCCACCAGCATGAACACGAAGAAGGCGAGCACGACGTACGGCATGAAGGCGGAGCCGGGCATCTTGAAGGACGACGCCTCGTGCAGGGCCGGCCGGCGGCGGCGGAAGACGATGTAGCTGACCAGGATCATGGACCACACAAACATGGTCAGCACGGACGCCACGGAAGTGACCACCGTGAACGCGCCGATCACGGAGTCGCCGGAGTAGAGCAGGACCAGGCCGGCCAGCAGGAAGATGCAGGAGAACAGCAGCGCGTTCTGCGGTACTTTGCGGACGCTGAGCTTTCCGAACGCTTTGGGCGCGTTCCCGTCCTGGGCGAGGCCGTAGACCATCCGGGAGGTTGAGTAGATTCCGGAATTGGCGCTGGAGGCGGCGGAGGTCAGGACCACAAGGTTAATGACCACCGCGGCGATCCCCAGCCCGGCGAGGGTGAACATGCCGATGAACGGGCTGCTGGCGGGGTCGATGGTGCGCCACGGATTGACGGCCATGATGACCACCAGGGCGCCCACGTAGAAGAGGAGGACGCGGACCGGGATGGAGTTGATGGCGCGCGGCAGGTTCTTTTCCGGGTCCTTGGTTTCGGCGGCGGCGGTGCCCACCAGTTCGATTCCGGCGAAAGCGAAGATGGCGATCTGGAAGCCGAGGACGAAGCCGAACATGCCGTGCGGGAACATGCCGCCGTCGTTCCACATGTTGGCGAGGTTGGCTTCCGCGCCGTTCGGGGACGTGAAGTGGGTGGCGATCATGACCGCGCCGGTGACGATCAGGGCCACGATGGCGACCACCTTGATGATGGCAAACCAGAACTCCGCTTCACCGAATGCCTTCACGGTGGGGAGGTTCAGGAGGATCAAGACCACGGGCGTGAGCAGCGCAGGGATCCACAGGGGCGTGCCGGGAGCGAGCTTGTCCACGTAGCCGGAAATGGCGACGATGTCCGCCACCCCGGTGACCACCCAGAAGAACCAGTAGGACCATCCGGTGAAGAAGCCGGCCCACGGCCCCAGCAGGTCACCGGCGAAGTCGCTGAAGGACTTGTAGTTCAGGTTGGAGAGCAGGATCTCGCCCATGGCACGCATCACGAAGAACAGCATGAAGCCGATGATCATGTAGACGAAGATGACGGAGGGCCCGGCGAGCGAGATGGTTTTCCCGGACCCCATGAACAGGCCGGTGCCAATGGCGCCGCCGATGGCGAGCAGCTGGATGTGGCGGTTGCCGAGGGCCCGGGCGAGGTGCGGCCCGCGGTTCCCGGAGTCACCGCTGGCGGAGGCGGCAGTTCCAGTTTGGGCAATGTCAGATTCTGCAGTGGCCGGAGCGGCCGTGGTGGTGCGTTCAGACATGAGGCTTCTTCCTTGTCACAGGCGGTCGCCGGCGGGGGTTCCACAGTGCGGGCCGCACGGATCCGTCAGAGTGTGACGGAGGTAACAGTTTTGGCGGGTAGATCAAGGTTAGGGCCGGTATTTCGTGGTCCCTGTTGTCGGAGCGGTCCGCGTATGTGGTCCGGCTGGTCGGTGGGGTGCCGCCGCGCTCCCGGCGGGACGAGGCTCCCGGAAGGCGCGGGAACCGGCAATCTTCGCGGACTCTGGGGGAGGACGCGACGTCGGCACAGTCGCCCGGTGCGGGCGCTGGCACCGCTTTTCCGTGGATCGCCCGCCCGCAGGCAGGCTCGACAACTGTCGACCATCTTAGCTTCAGTTGTCGTCCGCTGTCTTTTGTCACATTTTTTCGCGGCAGCGGCCGCGGAGGGCCGCCGTTAGCTTTCCGCAGCGTTGGCCGGCKCGGGCCGGCCCTGCACAACAGAATGGCCCCGCCTTGGGCGGGGCCGTTCCTTGCAGAGCTCAGCTGCGGCGCAGCCCAGTTGGGCAGTCCAGTTGCGCCCGCTACTCCTTGGCGAAGCCGTCCTTAACCTTCAGCGGCCCTGATGGCTCCGATGTCGGCGGCGTCCTTGACGCGGTCGCGGGCCTCCGACAGCTTGGGCCGGGCCTGCTCATGTTGGCCATCGCGCTTGAGGTCCTCATTGCCAGTCACCGTGCCGGTACCTTCTGTGGCTGCACCGATGTGGTGGATGACCGTGAGTTTGGCCTTGCCGTCGATTCCCATGATGTTCCCTTCCCCTGATTGCTAGGTCATGCGGTGTTGCTGTAGGTCCACAGGGCGGCCACGGGCGCGGTCAGTTCCAGCCACATTGGGGATTCGGAACAGAACCCGAAGTGGATGGCCCGGCAGTGTATCGATTTCGGGGGTGGGTCAGCGACGGCGTCCGTGATCCAGGGGATGCTCCCTCGACCGATTGCCCGACAGGCCGTTGGGCCGTCTACTGGGCGGCCAGGCGCGTGGCCCGCAGCACGGCATCCGTGAGGGACACTGCCTCGCCGGGGGGGCCCGCGGGGCGGGGGCCCCGTCGGGGTGATGGCCGACGATCAGCAGCGTCCCGCCGGTCCGCACCGCGGCCGCGGCGAGCTGCAAAGCCTGCTGCCACGGCATCTGGGTGGAATGCAGGAACTGGGCCGTGACGAGGTCGAACAACCGGTCCGGGACCCAGGTGGCAAGATCCTGCTGCACCCACTCGATGGCGGCGTCCTGGCCCCGTTCCCGGGCGTGGGCGGCCGCACGCTCCAGGGCGACGGCGGAAACGTCCAGGCCCGTCACGCTCCAACCGCGGGCAGCAAGCCACATCGCGTCCGCGCCCTCGCCGCACCCCAGGTCCAGAGCCTCGCCGGCAGGAAGGTCCGCCACCTCGGCAACGAGTTGCGGATTCGGCTCCCCGCTCCACATCCTGGACCGGCTGCTGTACTTTTCATCCCACATCCGGGCTGCGGAACCGGGCGCCGCATCCTCGACGGCCGCATGTTCGGCTGTGTCATGCTCGTCGGCGTCATGCTCGTGGCTGTGGCTGCGTTTTGTCATGGTTCCCCTCATCACGGCGGTTCGCCGGGTTTCGCTGTTTGTTTTCAGGCACGACGGCGGTGACGAACCCTCCCGGCGCGGACCGCCGTCGGGTCTCCTTGCCGAAATTCCTGTGCTCCTCAAGCACCAGTCCGAAGCCCCCAACAAAGTCCGCGGCGCTTTTCCTGGCCGGGGGAGTGTTGTCGATCCCAAAGGTCAGGGGCTCGCCGACGAATCTCGCGGTAGCCCGCGCATACCGCATGTAGGGCGATCCCGAGGTGATCGTTTCCCTCGAAAAGTAGTCGAAGGCCACGATGCTGCCCGGGGCGGTGCCGGCGATCCTGCGCAGCGTCGCCTCGACGGAGGCGCGGTCCAGGTACATGGTCACCGCTTCCCAGAGGAACAGTGCGGGCCGGTTCGGGTCGAAACCGGCAGCGAGCAGCTTCTCCATCCAGTCCTCGGTCTCGAAATCGGCGGGTACGTACGTGGCCAGGCGCGTGGAGAGGCCCGCCTTTTCGAGCATCGCGAGTTTGAAAGCCTGGGTCCGGGGCAGATCGAGTTCAAAGCAGCGCACCCGGTCCCCGGGCGCCAGCCGGAACGCCCGGGTGTCGAATCCCGCTCCGAGGATTACGAGCTGGTCGATGCCGCCGCGATGCCTTTGAACGGCCGCGTCATAGAGGCTGGTCCGTGCTGTCGGCTGGTGGCGCATCGGTGCCCGCCCCGGGTACGGATAGCGGTAGAGCCTGGGCACGTAGCCCGTGATCAGGTGGGCGGCGAGCGTGGGGGCGGTCTCCATCTGGATGCCAGTCGCGGACACGTTCGGCAGAACGGCCATGAGCCGGGCCGCGGGGACGTCCGGCCGTGTCCCCAGACGGTGCTGCATCCAGCGCGTGTAGAGGGATGCGAGCAGCGTGGCCGACGTGCCGGTGCGCCGGCTGTAGGCAAGCATCCCGGGGACGGATGTGATGTAGCCGGCCGCACTCAAGGGAAACAACGCCAGCTGGATGACCCGAAACAGGCCAGCGGAGACTATTCGCGGCATTGCGTGCGACTCCCCTCACGGCCCGCCCGTCGCGCGGCCCTTCCCGCCCACCATGGTCCTCCCGGACGTAACGGCGGTCAATAGACCGTCCGGGCTTCCGTCCGGGCGCCGCGCAGGCGGACGGACACGTGGAAATCACGCTCCGGAAACCATTCTGAAACTTGCGTCATGAATGCTGGGCACAAGACATTGAACGCTGGGGAAGGGCAATGACCATGGACGTTGACGAAGCACGGCAGATCCGCAGCTCGGCCGAGTTGAACGTGGGGGACGAGATCGAGGCGTGGCACAACGGGAAGCTCTTCCACCGGGGCCCGGTGACCCAGACCGTCACAGGCGTGGACCTGTTCTGGATCCTGGATGCCCGGACGGGGACCCGCCGCCTCATCGACGCCGAGGCGCTCGTGATCCTGCGGCCGGCTGGCCCGGGACCGGCCAAAACGCCGTCACGGGCGGCCGTCAACACATCCGCTCATGCACCGGCCCAGTCGTCCCACATGCCGCTGTTCCAAGCCCCCAGCATGGCGGGCTAGGGGCCGGGCCGGCCGTCACGGATACGGGGCCCGGGCATCCTGGGTGGTAGACTACTAAAACTTGATGTGCAGTGATGCCCACTTTTGATTTGGTTGACCGGCTTCGGTCCATCAGCCGGATCCCTGCCGGATTCCTTCGGGAATCCGCACGCAGGCAGTGGGATTTTTTCATGTGAGAGGCACATCCTGCGTCGATGAACGCGTTCCATTTGGTCCCGGCGGCCGCTTGCTGAAGTTTGGCAGCAGCCCGGTTGATCACCTGACTTTTCTTCGGCGAACCCTTGAGCCAACCGGCATCGGGGGCCGATATCCGCACGGATACCGCCTGAAAGACTTTGAAACACATGACTACATTTGCTGCCCTCGGCACGCCCAAAGCACTTGCCGACACCCTGACCGCACAGGGGATCGTGGAGCCCTTCCCGATCCAGGTCAAGACCCTTCCCGACACCCTGTCCGGACGCGACGTCCTGGGCCGCGGCCGCACCGGCTCCGGCAAGACCATCGCATTCGCCATCCCGCTGGTGGCACGACTCGCAGAGCGCGAAGCCAAGCACTTCCGCAAGCCCGGCCGCCCGATGGGCCTGGTCCTGGCGCCCACCCGCGAGCTGGCCACGCAGATCAACGCGACCATCGAGCCGATGGCCAAGGCCATGGGCCTGACCACCACCGTGATCTACGGCGGCATCTCCCAGGCCCGCCAGGAAAAGGCCCTGCGCGCCGGCGTCGACATCGTCATCGCCTGCCCGGGCCGCCTGGAGGACCTGATCCGCCAGCGCATCCTGACCCTCGAAGCAGTCGAGATCACCGTCCTGGACGAGGCCGACCACATGGCCGACCTTGGCTTCCTCCCGGTGGTCAAGAAGCTCATGGACATGACCCCCACCCAGGGCCAGCGCCTGCTGTTCTCCGCCACCCTGGACAACGGCGTGGACAAGATCGTCCAGCGCTACCTGTCCAACCCGCTGACCCACTCCGTGGACGACCCGCAGGCCGCGGTGACCACCATGGAACACCACGTGCTGGTGGTCAACGACCAGACCGTCAAGAAGCAGCTGATCGTCGAGCTCGCCTCCGGCGCCGGCCGCCGCGTACTCTTCATGCGCACCAAGCACCACGCCCGCAAGCTGGCCAAGACCCTGACCGACGCCGGCATCCCCGCCGTCGATCTGCACGGCAACCTCTCGCAGAACGCCCGTGACCGCAACCTGGCCGAGTTCTCCTCCGGCGATGTCCGCGTCCTGGTGGCCACCGACGTCGCGGCCCGCGGCGTCCACGTCGACGACGTCGAACTGGTCATCCACGTGGATCCGCCCACGGAGCACAAGGCGTACCTGCACCGCTCAGGCCGTACGGCCCGCGCCGGTTCCGACGGAACCGTGGTCACGCTGACCCTGCCCGAGCAGCAGTCCGACGTCAAGAAGCTGATGAAGGCTGCCGGCGTCGAGGTCAACTTCGAGCGCGTCACCGCCAACTCCCCGCTGGTTGCTGAACTGGTCGGCGAAATGGCCGACAAGATCGATCCGCGCACCCGCGCCGCGCTGCTGGCCGCCAAGGCCGCACAGCACGGCGGCGGTAGCTCCACCGGTGCCAACGCCGAGCGCAAGCGCGCCCGCCGCACCACGCAGGCTGCACCCACTGCGGGTGGCCGTGGTGGCCGTGGCGGACGCGGACGCGTCGGAGCCGAGGCTCCCCGCACCGATCTGCCGCGCGCCGAGCGCCGCGCTGTAGCCTATGAAGGCCAGGCTGCTGCCCGCAACGCTGCTGAGCGCGTTGCGGAGAAGAACGAGGACCGCGCGGAGGCCGAGCGCGCCGAGCGCCGGAATGCGCGTGGCCGCGGCCGCACCACCGCCTACGCGCACCACAACGATGTTCCGGCAGCCGGCGGTCGTGCCGCGGCCGGCCGTGGTTCGGACGGACGCGCCGCCGAGGGACGCAGCGACGCCCGGGGCGCTTCGGCTCCCCGCAGCGGAGCACCCCGCACAGGTGGCGCTCCCCGCTCCGGTGGCGCACCCCGCATCGGCGCTTCGACCGGCGGCCAGCGCAGCGGACGCCCGGCAACCGGCCAGCGTGCAGCTGCCGGCGCCAAGTCCGCTGGCAGCAAATCCGGTGGCAGCGCTGCTGTCTGGTCCTCCAACACCGGTGGCACCTCGGGCGGATCCTACGCCGGCGGCGGCAATGGCCGTTCCGGTGAAGGACGGCCGGCCCGCGGCTCCGGCCCCCGCCGCGCGTCGGCTCCGGCCTCGAACGAACGCCGCAGCCGCTAATCCCCAACCGCTCCCTAACCTCGCAAGCTCGGTCAGGGAACCCGGCGGTCGTGGCCCCAGCTAACCACCATCGAGTGCTCCGTAACTGCCGTTTAAAGGGTTCATAACGGCAGTTCTGGAGCACTCGATGAGGTTTCAGGCCCTACCAGCCGCGGGCGCGCCACTCTTCCAGGTGCGGCCGTTCCGCGCCGAGGGTGGTGGGCTGGCCGTGTCCCGGGTGCACCACGGTGTCATCCGGATATACATCGAACAGCCGCTCGCTCACATCGGTGATCAGCTGGGCAAAGCGCGCCGGATCCTTCTGTGTGTTGCCTACCCCGCCGGGGAACAGCGAGTCGCCGGAAAAGATGTGGGCCGGGCCCTCGGGGTCCTGGTACACGAGGGCGATCGAACCCGGTGTGTGGCCGCGCAGATGTACAGCCGTCACGTCGAAGCCGTCGAAGTTGCCGACGTCCCCGTGATCCAGCAGTACATCCACCGGCACCGGCAGCTCCGGGGCATCCTCTGTCCCGGCCGCCGTTTTCACACCGGTGGCTTCCACCAGGCCCGGCAGCGCCCGGACATGGTCCCAGTGCTGGTGGGTGGTGGCAACCAGCGCCAGCTTCGGCGTCGCGGAAGTATCCGCGGCGGCGTCCGCGAGCAGCCCCTGGATGGCGGCCAGATCATCGGCCGCATCGATCAGGAGCTGCGCGCCGGAGGCCTTGGCCGTGAGCAGGTAAACATTGTTGTCCATCTCGCCGACCGAAATCCGGCGGATGGTGATGTCACGTAAAGAGTGAATGAGCGAGTCCATGGGCTTCAGTCTACGGACCCGCTATTCACGGCCTTGGGACACCCAGTTGGGGTCCGCGGCGCGGGAACCGACGACGGCGTCCGCGGCGGACTCGAGCGTCCTCAGTTGCGCTGAGGTGAAGTCGAGGGCCAGGGCGCCCAGGTTTTCGTCGATCCGGTCCGCCTTGCGGGTGCCGGGGATGGGGACCACGGGCAGTCCCAGCTGGCGGCCCCGCGCGAGCAGCCAGGCCAGCGCCACCTGGGCAGGAGTTGCAGCCTGCCCGGCAACGCTCAGTTCCGCAGCGACTGCCTGCACGGCCGCCACCACGCCCTGGTTGGCGCTGGCAGCATCCGCGGCGAACCGCGGGATGTTGCGGCGGAAGTCGTTGCTGCCCAGCGTCGAGGCGTCCACGGTGCCGGTGAGGAATCCCCGGCCCAGCGGCGAATACGGCACAAATCCCACCCCGAGTTCGGCGGCGGCGGGCACCACGTTGCGTTCCACGTCGCGGCTCCAGATGGACCATTCGCTCTGGACCGCGGCGATCGGATGGACGCGGCTGGCGTCGCGCAGCTCCTCGGCCGTCACCTCTGACAGGCCCAGATGCCGCACCTTGCCGGCCTGTACCAGCTCCGCCATGGCCTCCACGGTTTCCACTATCGGAACGCGGAGGTCAAGGCGGTGCAGGTAGTACAGGTCAATGGTGTCGGTGCCCAGCCGTTGCAGGCTGCGGTCCACGGCCTGCCGCACGTAGGCGGCGTCGCCGCGGATGTCCGTGTAGCCGGCCGACGGTGTGCCCACGAGGCCGAACTTGGTGGCCAGCTGGACTTCGCCGCGGCGTTCCTTGAGCAGCCGCGCGATCAGCTCCTCGTTGCTGCCGCCGCCGTAAATGTCCGCCGTGTCGATGAAGCTGACGCCGGCGTCCACCGCGTGATGCAGGGTCCGCAGGGCCTCGGCCGGGTCCACGTCGCCGTAGACGGGGGTCAGGGCCATGCCGCCGAACCCCAGGGGGCTGACCATAAGGCCGTCGCCGAGCCGGACTGTTGCTGCCGTCATCTTGGTCTCCATTCGCGCACTGAATAGTTCCGTAGGACTTCCGTCCCTGCCAAGAACCCCAGGATGCGCGCGGCTATTCCGGCCCCTGTTATCGGCCGGGCAGACGATTCTCCCCACCTTTGACTGTTGCGCGGCCGGCACGACGGCGCGCCGCAGGGGACACGCCGTCGTACTGCCCTAAACGTGGGGAATTTCCGCGGGGGAGTCCGGCCGGACAGCGCTTTGTGCCGGTTCCTTTGCCGGCAGGAGCTTCAGGCCCGCCGCGCAGCCGACGATCCCGGCGATGAACAGCAGCTTGAGCGGACTGGCCGGTTCGACGCCGGTGGCCATCGCCCAGCCGACCGTCAGTGCGGCGCCGATCCCCACCCAGATGGCGTAGGCGGTGCCGAGCGGAATACGCTTCACGGCCAAGCCGAGCCCCACCATGCTGAGGGTGGCCGTCACGGCGAACACAAGGGTCGGCAACGGGCGGGAGAACCCGTCGGACAGGCCCAGTGCCGTGGCCCAGACTGCCTCCAGCACAGCGGAAGCGAGCAGGATCATCCATGACATTGCAGCTGGTTTCACCATGGTCACGCCACCAGCTTCAGACCGGCGACGCTCGCGGCAATCCCGCCAAGAAGCAGGATCCGTGCCGCGGTCGGACGCTCAACTTTGGCGGCTATCGCGTAGCCGGACGTCAGGACGACGCCGACCCCCACCCACACGGCGTAGGCCGTTCCGGTTGGGATGGACTGCATGGCGACGGCGAGCCCGCCGGTGCTGGCGAGGACGGAAACGAGGAAGACGAGGGCCGGGACAAGCCGGCGGCGGCCCCTGGCCTGGGCGGTCCGGTGCAGGGCGGCGGCCCAAACGGCCTCCAGCGCCCCGGAAAGAATGAGTATTAGCCACGACATGACAGCTCCTGTGGCCAGTCTTGTCGCGTGCCGGGTACTGAACCGTCGTCCGGAGGCCTGGAAGAGGGCCTTGGCCTCCAAGTTTAGCAAATCGGCATCAGAGCCCGACGGCGTCGCTGCAGAGAGTGAACGTGCGCCCCACGGGGTACTGCGCGCACGGCTCGTTCGGCGCGGTCAGGTCGCCGGCGTCGATATCGGACGCCGCCGACACTATGGCCCGGCCGTCGGCATTGGCCAGTGTGGCCCGGCCGCCGATCCGCCGCAGCGCCGCCATGGCTCCGCGTTCCAGGCGCTGAACTGTCACGTCGATGCCCACGATTCCCGCGACCGGGCCGTCCGGGCGGGTAAACACCGGGTGCGTGAAGGTCAGGACGTACTCGTCGGTGCAGAGGAAATCCACGTAGGGCCCGGTGACGTGGGCCCGTCCTGTTTCCACGGGGATCCGGAACCATTCGGCCTTGACGTAGCGGCTGATGGAGTTGGGACTGAAGTTGGCCAGCGCGTCGACGTGCTCCAGATCCGGGCCCTGCCACCAGGCGATATAGCTGCGCTCGGGCCCGAGCAGCCCGGCGTTGGCGATGAACCCCGCTCCGGCCGCGTAGCCGCCGGGCAGCTGCACCAGTTCCTCGACCACCGGACGGATGAGCTTGTCCACGGCCGTGCCGGTGACTTTGCCGGACATGGCGGCCAGGGCGGCCCCGGTGTCAGCGGCCCATTCCGTCAGGCGGTGCTCGATGCCGGCGATGGTGGCGTCGAGTTCGGCTGCGGCCAGCTGGGCCGCCTTCCCAACATCGCCGGGTTCGGCCGGCGCTGCCATGGACGCTGTGGTGGGGCCTGCGGTGGAGGTGGTTTCGGACATCGGTGCTGCCTTAGCTCGAAGGTGCCGGACATTTGCGGTCAAAAGTTGGCCACGATCGTGGCTCCGGGATGCGGGTGCGGTCAATAGCTTTTGGCCTGTTCGGTCAGCAGCCAGTCGGTGGTGGCGGAGATGAGGGCCTTGACCCCCGTTTCGGCGGCCCCGGGATCGTGGGTCTCGATGGCGGCTGCCACGTCACCGAGGATCACGGCGGTGCGTCCGCGGTAGCCGGTGTCGGCGCAGGGCAGCAGGGTGAGGGTGCCGAGATCTGCCTGCAGCCGGATGAGCTCCCGGGCAAGCCGGGCCGAGCGGGCGATGGCCGCGACTTCCAGCAGGAACTCCGAGAGGGCCAGACGCCAGCTCAGCGGGTCATCGTCCGCTGCGGGGATGAACGAGCGCAGCGTGGCGATGTCGGCGGCGTCGGAGCGGCGGGCCGCCACGCCCGCGCAGGCCGCGGCGATCGCCTGGTAATGCAGCGCGAGGTCCCTGATCTGCAGCCGGCTCAGCTCATGCAGTTGCGCCAGGGCCCGTTCCCGGGAGGGCAGCACGTCGTCGGCGATGAAGCTTCCGCCGCTGCGGCCGCGCGCGGTCCGGATGATTCCTGAGGCACGCAGCTGGGAGAGTGCCTCCCGTGCCGTTACCGCGGACACTCCGAGGGCCGCGGCCAGCTCGGTTTCGTTCGGCAGCCGCTGGCCGCTGGTGAGCAGCCCGGTCTCCACGGCCTGTTCGATCCGGCCGCACACTTCATCGACAAGCCCGCGTGATTTGATCGGCGTGAACACCGCCGCCAGGCTCCGGGAGGCGCCCGTGGGCGACAACACCATTCGGGCCTCCCTTCCCTCCGGCGGTATCCGCCCTGCCCCGGCCGTGCATCCGTGCGGCTTCCGCGGTGTCGCCGCGCGCCGCCCGGGCTGATGACATCCTAATCCGGGCTTTGCCGGAGGGTCTATACACAAAACCTATGGAGTAATAGCATTTGGCCCAGCAGCCCAGTGTGGACTGGAGCACATTCGGCTGCGTGGTTCCTGTGGACGATCCGGCAACGGAGTAAGGCGCACCCCATGACCGAAACACTGGCCGCCGGCACCTCGACCGGAAACGAAGAGGTTCCGGCGATCCGTCTGCGTAAGCTCACCAAGGTCTTCGGGGACACCGTCGCGGTAAATGGCGTGGACCTGGACATCCGCCACGGGGAATTCTTCTCCATGCTTGGCCCGTCAGGCTCCGGCAAGACGACGGTCCTGCGCCTGATCGCCGGCTTCGAGCTGCCGACGTCCGGAACTATCGAACTCGAGGGCAAGGACGTCACGGCCATGGCGCCCTTCCAGCGGGACGTCAACACCGTATTTCAGGACTACGCGCTGTTCCCGCACATGTCCCTGGTGGACAACGTCGCCTATGGGCTGCGGGTGCGCGGCATGCACGGGAACCGGCGGCGGGAGCGGGCCAGGGAAGCCTTGGACCGCGTCCAGCTCGGGAAGTTCCTCGGCCGCAAACCCGCCCAGCTCTCCGGCGGCCAGCGGCAGCGCGTTGCCCTGGCCCGGGCGCTGGTGGTCGAGCCCAAGGTCCTCCTCCTGGACGAGCCGCTCGGTGCCCTGGACCTCAAGCTCCGGCAGCAGATGCAGGTCGAACTCAAGGAATTGCAGCGCTCGCTGGGTATCACCTTCATCTTCGTCACCCACGACCAGGAGGAGGCCCTGACCATGAGCGACAGGATCGGTGTGTTCAACAACGGCGGCATCGAACAGATCGGCACCGCGCACGAAATTTACGAGCGCCCGGGCGGCACCTTCGTGGCCAACTTCGTCGGCACCTCCAACATTTTCGACGCCGGCCAGGCCCAGGCCATCTATGGCCGGCCGGAGCCGCTGTGCATCCGTCCCGAGCGGCTGCGCGTCGCCTGGACCGGCGAACCGGAGCACCGTTCCGGCACCACCTCCCGGCCCGGGACAGTGACGTCGTTCGTATACGTCGGGCACGCCACCCAGGTGCGGGTGCAGCTCGACGGCGGACCTGCCGTCGTCGCGCTCGTTCCGGAAAAGCTGCCCGGCAGCGACACCGATCTGGTGAACGGGCCCGTCACAGTCAGCTGGGACGACGACGCCGTCGTTTGGCTTCCGGTCCCCGGCACTACCTGACGCCGGGCCATGCCGGGCGGGGTTGCCGTCCGTGCCGCGGCGCAGCGTTCCAGTCCAGAGTTTTTCTCCACAGCGAAAGGTACGGATCATGGCACCAGGAACTAAGGCCTCCCTCGTAGTCGGGGTGGTTGCAGCCGCAGCCCTCGCGCTGTCGGCCTGCGGAACCAGCGGTGGATCGGGTTCTGCACAGTCGGCGCAGCCGGTCAAGACCGAGATCGGCACCGGTGAAGGCCAGGTGTCCATCCTCGGATGGCCCGGCTACGTCGAGGATGGCAGCAACGACCCGGCCGTCGACTGGGTGCATCCGTTCGAACAGGAAACCCAGTGCAAGGTCAGCTTCAAGCCGTTCGGCACCTCGGACGAGGCCGTGACGCTCATGCGCACGGGGCAGTACGACGTTATCTCGGCCTCCGGGGATGCATCGCTGCGCCTGATCGCCGGCCAGGACGTGCAACCGGTCAACATGAGCCTGCTGAAGAACTACCCGGACATCTACCCGTTCCTGAAGGACAAAGCCTGGAACACCGTCAACGGCGTCAACTACGGAATGCCCCACGGCTGGGGCGCCAACCTGCTGATGTACTCCACGGACAAGGTCACCCCGGCGCCCGCCTCCTGGAGCGCGGTGTTTGACGACGCCGCCAAGAACACCGGCAAGGTCACGGCCTACGACTCGCCCATCTACATCGCCGATGCCGCCATGTACCTCATGGCCCATAAGCCGGACCTCGGCATCAAGAACCCCTATGCCCTCGACAAGGACCAGCTGACCGCGGCCGTTGACCTGCTCAAGCAGCAGCGCACGCACATCGGCGAGTACTGGAGCGACGTCGTCAAGGAGGTCCAGGCCTTTACGTCCGGGAGCACCGTGGTCGGCACCACCTGGCAGGTGGGGGCCAACATCGCGACGGCAGACGGCGCCAAGGTCGCAACCCTCGTCCCGGACGAGGGCGCCACCGGCTGGTCGGACACTTGGATGATCGGCTCCAAGACCAAGAACCCGAACTGCGCCTACAAGTGGCTCGACTACATCGCCAGCCCCAAGGCGAACGCCCAGGTGGCGGAGTACTTTGGCGAATCGCCGGCCAACGCGAAAGCCTGCGAGCTGACCAAGGATCCCAACCACTGCCAGACGTACCACTCAGGTGATGCGGCCTACGCCGACAAGATCTGGTTCTGGACCACACCGGTGGCCGAGTGCCTCGATGGCCGCAAGGACGTCAAGTGCACCGACTATTCGGAATGGACCAAGGCCTGGACGGAAATCAAGGGCTGATTCCGGCTCTGCCGCACCAAACCCGCAACAACGAGCCGGCCCCGGGGGCCGGCAGAGATTAAGGCGAGATGGCACTTCATACGCAACAGCTGCCGCCCGGGGCGCCCGGCGATGCCGGGGCCGTGCCGCGGGCGAAAACCAACGCCTTCTCGGCGTTGCTGCACCGCTCGCCCCGGCTGAGGCTGGCGGCCCTGCTCACCGCCCCGGCGGGCTGGCTGGTGCTGGTGTACATCGCCGCTTTGGCGGCACTGCTTATCACCGCGTTCTGGACCGTGGACACCTTCACCGGGGAGGTGTCCACGGTCTGGACCACGGAAAACATCGTCACGGTCCTGACCGATCCGGTGTATCAGCGGATCACCCTGCGGACATTGTGGATCGCCGTGGCGGTCACCGTGATTGACATGATCCTGGCACTGCCCATCGCGTTCTTCATCGCCAAGGTCGCTCCCGCCCGCTGGGAGAAACTGCTCGTGGTGGCCGTGCTGATGCCGCTGTGGGCAAGCTACCTGGTCAAGGCCTACGCCTGGCGGAATGTTCTGTCCGAGGGTGGGCTGCTGGAGTGGCTGGGGGCCCCGATCGGACTGTCCTCGCCGGGTTACGGCGAAACCGCCGTCATCCTAACCCTGTCCTACATCTGGCTGCCGTACATGATCCTGCCGATCTACGCGGGCTTTGACCGGGTGCCCGACTCCCTGCTGGAGGCCTCCGGGGACCTGGGCGCGAAGCCGCTCACCACCATGCGCCTGGTCATGCTTCCGCTGCTGGTCCCCTCCATCATCGCGGGCACGATCTTCACGTTCTCCCTGTCCCTGGGCGACTACATCACTGCGCAGATCGTCGGCGGGACCACCCAGATGCTGGGCACCGTGATTTACGCCAACGTCGGAGCGGCCAACAACCTGCCGTTCGCCGCCGCGGTATCGCTGGTGCCGATCGCCATCATCATGTTCTACCTTTTCGTCGTCCGCCGCACCGGCGCCCTGAACAGCCTGTAGTGCGAGGAGCATCATGAGACTTTCCCGTAGCGCCAAGGTGGTCCTGGGCATTATCACGGCGCTGGTGTTTTTGTTCATCTACACACCGCTGCTGCTGGTGGTGGTGAACTCGTTTAACGCGGACCGGACTTTCGGCTGGCCGCCCAAGGGCTTCACACTGGAATGGTGGGGCAAGGCCTTTGACTCGCCCGGCGTCAGGGACGCCGTCGTGTCCTCCCTGTGGGTGGCGGTCGTATCGACCATCATTTCGCTGGTGCTGGGGACGCTGCTGGCGATCTCATTGCAGCGCTACGAGTTCTTCGGCCGCGACGTCATCAACCTCCTGGTCATCCTGCCCATCGCGTTGCCAGGGGTTGTCACGGGCATCGCGCTGAACAACATGTTCACCACGATCCTGGGCGTCCCGCTGAGCCTGTGGACGGTGGTGATCGCCCACGCCACGTTCTGCATGGTGACGGTGTTCAATAACGCCATTGCACGGCTCCGCCGCACCAGCGCCGGCCTCGAGGAAGCCTCTGCCGACCTCGGCGCCGGTGTTTTCACCACGTTCGGCCTGGTGACTTTCCCCCAGCTCCGCTCCGCGCTTCTGGCCGGCGGCCTGCTGGCCTTCGCGCTGAGCTTCGACGAGATCATCGTTACCACGTTCACGATCGGGGCCGGCGAGACCACGCTGCCGATCTGGATCCTGCAGAACCTCTTCCGTCCGAACCAGGCGCCCGTGGTCAATGTCGTGGCGGTCGTGCTGATCGTGGTCTCGATCGTCCCGATCTGGCTCGCGCAGCGGTTGTCCGGGGACTCGGTGCGTGTCAGCGGCGCCCGGGTGTAGGCGGACAGGGCTATACGGTGCCGGGTTCCGCAGGGTCGATCGAGATGACAGCCAGGAATCCGCGGCCCAGGATTTCCGGCGTCGCGGTATCGGCGCCGACGACGGCGTCGTAACGGTTCAGCTCGACGCGCTCCGGCTCGGGGGCGGCGACGGCGGCCGGCCCGGTGGGAAGGCTGCCGGCAGTCCCGGGGCTGGCCGTCCCCTGCCCCTGCAGGAGGATGCCGAGTTGGCCCGCGAACACCGGATGGGCGCGCTTCTTGGACAGCTCGATGATGGAGGTGTAGCCCTTGAAGGCGCCGTTGCGGGTGATGACGTTCAGATCCCGGATGTCGCCGGTGGGCAGCGCCCCCGCCGAGTCCGCGTCGCCGGAGAACCGGAACGGCCGGTACTTCTCCAGCGGATGCTCGGCCCCGTCCACGCTCAGCAGCAGCAAGTCGCCGTCAACCACCGTCAGTACACGGTCCATTCCGGCGTAGGCGGAGAAGGGGCCCGCTTTGGAGACTTCGGCAATGCTGACGCGCCAGTCCCAGGCGTTGTCCTGCCCTGTATCTTGCGGAGCGGTCTGCGGGCCGGTCTGCATGGACGGGGTCCGTGGATGGCGCGCCACTTCGCGCGTCACCCCGCCGCCGTTGCGCCAGGGGTGGGCTTTGAGCTCGGCATAGCGGATGATCTCCATGGCCTCAGCCTATCGGCCCGTTTCCGGGGACGGCGCTCGCGCCGACGCCGCCGGCACGCCGCCGGCACGCCGGCGGGGACTGCGCACGCCCGTGTCGACGCAAAGTCGGCGGCTAGGGCCCGGCCTTGCTAACGTCGGAGGCAGGAAGCGCCCAGAAGGAGCCCGAATGTTTGTCAAAGTGTGCGGCCTGAGCACCCCGGATGCGGTCCGCGTCGCGGCAGGCGCCGGCGCGGACGCCGTCGGCTTCGTCCTGACCCACAGCCCCCGGGAGGTCACGCCGGAACAGGTCAGGAACCTCCTCGCCCACGTCCCGGACGGGGTGCCCGCGGTGGGGGTGTTCCGGCACGAACCGGCCGCCGACGCCGTCGCCGTCGCCCGTGAGGCGGGCCTGGTCTGGGTCCAGCTCCACGGGGACCGCTCACCCGCCGACGTCCGGACAGTGCACGACGCCGGGATGAAACTGATCAGGGCCGTCACCATGGCCGCCGCGCCTGAGGACTTCAGCGACTGGGGCGAGGAGCTGCTCCTGATCGACGCCGCCGTGCCAGGCTCAGGCGAGGCCTGGGACTACGGATCGGTCCGGGCGAAGGCCCTGACCGGACGCAAGTGGCTGCTCGCCGGCGGTCTCGATCCCGCCAACGTGGCCCGGGCAGCGGCGGAGGCCGGGGCGTGGGGTGTCGATGTGTCCTCCGGCGTCGAATCGGCGCGCGGCATCAAGGACTTGGCCAAGATCGGGGATTTCGTGCGGGCGGCCAAGGCGCCTGAATGAGGCTGGGCCGCCCGCGGACCATCTGAGGGGGGCTAGGAGCGTTTGATGATCACGTCATCGATGTATTCGTCGCCCTTTTGCCGGTTGTGCTCGGCCCCGAGCTGAACTTTGCTCAGGCTGCTTCCGAGCATTTGGACGCTCGAGCTGCTGTAGCGCTGCACGCCGTCGAACCATACCTGGATCGTTGACGAATTGCCGTTGGCGGTCACCCGCATGGACACATGGTGCCAGGCGCTCAGAGAGATGCTGCTGGAGATCAGCTTCGTGTAGACAAAGCTGCCACTCGGTGACGTGACCCGGAGCCACAACTGCCCGTTGCTGTTGTAGCGGTAGATGTCCGCGACACGGGTGGAACCGGAGAAGAAACGGAAGTACGGGACGTCATTGCCGGAAACGCCGGCAACAGTGATATTGAACCAGCCGTCTGCGTACGAGGTCTTGGTCCCCGAGGAAAACGAAGGGGAGGAGAGGTTTGCGAGCGAGCCGGAGTCCGTGGTCACGTGCAGCTTAACCGCATGTGTCCCGGTGTGGGGCCGCGAAGTGGACATCGTTGCGGTGCCGGTGCCGGACACCTTGGGGACGAGGCCGCAAAAGCCGCCCGCTTCAAAACTGGTGGCGAGCACGACGGTGCCCGGATAGGAGTTTGTCGGTGCCGGGCTGCAGGTTGCGGCGGTGGCAGCCTGGGCGGAACCGAAGACAAGGGAACCGGCTACGAGCATTCCGAGCGTCCCAACCATGCTGAGTGTTCTAAGTTTTCTCATTGAAAATACTTTCCGTGATTGGTTCGACTTGTTGGTGTCCGCCCGGCGCCGCGGCACCGGGCGGACGGTTTCTGTCATGCCAGCTGCGCCAAATGCACCAATTGCATGACCACCGCGACGCCGACTATGGCCAGCAGGGCTGCCGTGGTGATCACCACGGCGCGCGGGAGTGCCTTGTCCGGCTGCAACACGCGAAGCACATCGCAGCTCACGAGGGCCGTCATGGTGGCCAGCCCCGTCAGGAAGATGATCATTTCGCACGCACCAGGGCACGCTTTGGCCGCTTGAGCTCAATGCCCAGGAATACGAGGGTCAGGGCCGACAGGAGGCATACGGCCGCCGGCGGTGACCAGAGACGTGCGTAGATCATCGCCGTCGCCACGAGGGTGGACATCGCGAGGCTGAAGGCGATTGCGATGGCGATGCTGAGGGGAAGCGCGCCAGTGGCCTGGGCTGAGCGCGGGGGGTCGAAGCGGAGGAGCAACACCAGCGCCGTTCCAGGCCCGGCCAGCATCAGCAGGCCAATCACCGCCAGGCGCAGGCCCTCGGGGCCGACAAACGAGAGCGGTATGGCTGCTACGGCGACGGCTGCCGTCGCATAGCTCACGTAGCTGCGTTCAGTTGCCATTGCTAACTCCTTCGATGTGAAAAATCACGCCGCCTGCGTTTTCAAAAACCTTTGTCCAGCCCGGACTCGTGGCGCATGTGGCGGTAAAACGTTGAAGGTCGCCGGTGGGAGTCGAACCACGAAGTTCGGCTGCCTCCTGCTGGCTTTCGGTAACGATGAGGTACGCGCCCGCTTTGTGGGCGA
The DNA here is from genome assembly GCF_056406115.1 of Arthrobacter sp. P1_D4. Classification (NCBI taxonomy): domain Bacteria; kingdom Bacillati; phylum Actinomycetota; class Actinomycetes; order Micrococcales; family Micrococcaceae; genus Arthrobacter; species Arthrobacter sp. P1_D4. The sequence goes on from NZ_JBFUAU010000011.1 coordinate 174,466, forward strand.
TCTGGTTGGCCGCGTCACAGCTGAGCGGCGCGGCGTTGGGAATGGGCTCGGCAGCAACGAGCGCCCGGTAGTCGTAGTCCGCGTAGTGCTGGTATCTCCACGGGGTGTTGCGAACTGCCTCAATGAGGACGGAACCGGTGGGCGCAGTCGCATAGAGGTGGTTCACTAAGGCGATTTCGTCGTCGTTGAAGCTTTCCATGCCGTCATTTCCGTAACGGGAGACGACAGTGGCTGTAGCGAGTACCGCGCCCATCAGCAGCAGCGCTAGGGCCCGGCGCAGGCTCAGCCCCGCGGCACTGTCTGACATCAGTGGCAGCACAACCAGGCAGACGGCGAACGGAAGGCTGAAGAGGTACAGGCGCAGAAGCAGTTCACCGCCATAGGGCTGGAGGGGAATCAGGACCAGCGGCGCCAGCGCCGCGGCCGCGGCCGCCAGCCACGGTGCCTTCCGCCGGTAGCCCACTATGGCGCCGGCAACGGCGAGCACCCAGACGACCGCAACCTCGGCCATGCGCGTGTAGACCACGAACATGTGGGCGTCGCTGCCTGAGACCCTGTTGCTCAGCGCGCCGAGGCTGTTCGCACCGATGTCACCGAGCGAGCCGAGCAGCTGGCCGAAATGCCCCTCCACGAATGTGGAAGCCGCAAAGAGCAGCCAGCCGACGGGCAGGACCACGGCCAGGACCGGCAGGAAGCGCAGCCGGAGACGTCCGGTCAGCAGGAGCGCGGCCAGGATGGGGATCGCGGCGAAGGGGCTGAGCTGGTGTGAAGCAGTCATGGCAAGCAGGATCAGCGCGCAGACCACCACGAGAATCGCCGTGTCCGCCCGGTGCGGTTCCGCGGCGCCATACCGCGGGACCGAGCTGTCCAGTTTGCCGACACTGCGGGCAAGCCACCGGGAGAAGCGGGTGCGCTCCGTGGGCCAGGCCCAACCGCCGAAGACGCTGAGCAGGCAGGCAATCAGTGTGAGCAGGAGGAGGAACGAATAGGCCTGTGGTGACAGGTAGTCCTGCCCAATCCAGCTGGCCACGTAGAAGATCCAGACAGCCGCCCAGGCCTGGCGCGGATTTGCCGTCAACCGCCGGGCCAGGGCCAGCAGCGGTGCGAGCAGGAGGATGTTGATGCCCACCGGCGCCCACGTTGCGATCCCGAAAAGATCCTTGGCGCCCGTCGCCCCGGAGAGCATTCCCAGCACGTTGAAGAATCCTGGCCAGTTGAAGTAGGCGTCCAGGGTCGGATCCAGCTGGCCCGATTGGCTAATGGTGTCGGCAATGCCCAGATGCCGGTAGCTGGCCTCGAGGCGGGGCAGGCCATGAATGATGGGGTCAGCACCGTCGAGGAGAACCACTGTGACCAGGAGCTGCCAGGTCAGAAGCGCCGGAACCAGACGGCGGAGGCTCAGCGAGGCGACAAATCCGGCGAGGCTGAGCGCGAGCGCAACGAAATAGGCCGGGGGGAGGGCATCAATCAGCCCGGCCCCGCCGATCTGAAAGGGATTGACCTGGTTCATGCTCCACACGCCGAGGGCGAGCGCGGCCGCGGCTGCCGCGGCCAGGGCACCGATGTGCCACGACGGCGTGAGTCCGAGGTTGCGGTGGGTGGGCGGCTTAGCACCGCCGACGTGCGCATGCGCCTCATGCCGGTGGGCGGTGCCCACCGGGAGGCTTGTTGCCGTTTCGTGTGTCATCATTTCTCGATTCAGGTCGGCTGGTGGCGCGCCGCTGAAGGAATCTCGCCTGCGGTGGAGGCGGGCTTCATCCGGGTCAGGGTGATCAGGCGCCAAGTGGCCATCAGGCAAGCAGCCGCTTGGGCAACGGCCCAAAGGACTGAGACCCCGGTGAGGCCATATTGTTGCGCCACGGCCGCGGCGGGTGCCACGACCAGGATGGCGGCCAGAGTGGCGACTATCGTGGATTCGAAAAGCCGCCCTTGGGCCCGGCACAGACCGTAGTAGACCTGGGTCACGCAACTCAGGAGGAGTGCCGGGACGAGTACAGGAATGAGGACCCACGCGGACGCGTAATCCGGCCCGAGGAAGCCCAGAAGCAGGGGGCCGGCCAGCAGCAGTATCAGCCCGGCCACGAGAGTCAGCATAAAGCTGGCCCGTAACGCGGAGGCGAGGAGGCCCGGCCGCGCCCGTGAACCCGCGAGGGCCGTTTGCAGGGTAAACCCGGCGGACTGCGGCACGAAGAACACTGCCGAGGCCATCATCCAGACCACATACCAGGCGGCAGTCGACGCCGGGCCCAGGGTAGCTGCAACGATGAGCGGGAGCAGGTAGCCGGGCGCGCGGTCGGCGAGCGTGAGGGCGTGGTTGGGAAGCCCTGGCTTCAGGAGATTGAGGGCCGGCCGAGGCCGGAAGCCGTGCTTCCAGTCGGGGGACACGTGGGCCCGGGCGAGCTGGCGCAGCCCTACGAGGACACTGGCCAGGGCGCCGGCGGCAACGGCGCCCACAATCACCGCCAGGTCACGGAGCCCGGCGGCCAGCGCGACGGCCAGGAAGAGGAGCTGGACGAGGGACTGTGCGAGGCTTCTGACCAGCGTGCGGTCGGCCCGTTCCTGGGCTACGCCCACGTGGTCGAGCTGGTAGGCGCTGGCGGCGAGCAGCGCCGTGGCCAGGAAAAGAACCGTGACCAAGGGGTCGGCCCAGGCCTCGCCCACGCCTGTGCCGAGCCAGGAGGTGACGGCAACCAGCAGGCCCGCGCCCAGCAGCGAGCACGTCGCCACGGTAAGCAGGCCGGTGGCGATGAGGCGCCGGCCGCCGTCAGTTTCCGCGGGCAGCAGCGTCAGCGTGGCAGGCCCGACGCCGAGCATCCCCAGCTGCACGGTCAGGAGCGCGGCTGCGACCACCGCGGACCCCAGACCTATTTGCTCCGGCGGGAGCACGAGGGCCGCGAGAGCCCAGAACAGGAAGCCCGTCACCATGGGGGCAATCCTCGCGGCGGCCAGCCAGGCAGCGTTCCCGCCGACCGAGATCGGTTTGTGGGCCGGCCGCAGGAGCTCGCCGGCCATGGCGCGGTAGTTGTAGAGCAGGAAGCCCATCCAGTACGGCAGGAAGCGGGGTGCCCGGAACAGGGACATGCCGACCCCCCGAACGGTGGCCAGCAGGGGCAGCATCACGAGCCAGCCGGCGCGGCCCGTGTGCTTGCGGACAGTCCGGGCCATCCCGGCCCCGTCCTGGAGCCATTGGTCGCGGGCGTAGTCGAACGTGTCGTCGAACCGGTGCCTGACCACCACGGAGTCGGAGACGCCGAGCTTGAACCCGGCCTGCTCCAGCCGGATTCTCAGCTCCACATCCTCCCCGGAGCGGAAGTCGTCGTCGAACCCGACGTCGAGCAGCACGTCACGGCGCATCAGCGTGGCGCTGACGCCAAACCACTTGCGCACCCGGCTGTGGTTGTGGTGCCAGGCCAGCGCAGCCCCCCAATAGCCGGGGCCGTCGGCTTCGCTGGCCAGCCCGAATTGCAGGCCGTCGTAGCCGCCGGCCTCGAATTCGGTGAGCAGCCGGGACAGGCTCTTCGGCGGCAGGACGACGTCGGCGTCGATCAGGGCGACAACGTCGCCGGTGGCATTGCGGGCGCCGAGCATCCGTGCGGCAGGCAGGCCACGTCCTTCGTCGGAGATGACAGTCGCCCCGCAGTCGCGGGCGATTTCGACAGTGTCATCCGTCGAGCAGCCATCGACCACGATCATCTCGTACGGGTGTTGGCTGCGGATCGACTCCAGGCACTCGCCCAGCCAGGCTGCGGCATTGCGCGCCGGAACAACAACCGACACCTTCAGATCGCTCACGTGGCCTCGCCTCACTCATCCAGTTTTGAACGAACCAGATTCGCGATGAAGTCAGAGGCCTGGTCCGCTGACCAAGCGGCCGGCAGCCGGAGCAGCCAGCAGGGAACGTCCTCCAGGGCCCGGCGCACCACGGCCGCCTTCTGGCCAAAATGCTCCTCCAGGGGGACGAGGCTGGTGGCGCCGAGGGCCTCGACGAGGCGCCGCGAGACCATGGGCAGTTCCGAATGGAAGTTGCCGACGACCCGGGACGTCATCCACTCGGCGCTGCGTGCTTCCAGCCGCGCGTCCGCGCCGTCGAATCGCTCGAGGAAGATGGCCAGCTGTGCCGGCGCCGCGGACGAGATCCGCTGCGCCCCAAAAACATGCTCCGGCTGCACCATGCGGTGTTCGGGGGACCAGCGCCGGGTGAACGCGGCTGTTTTCGGATAGCGGACAATGACCGGATGGACCGCCGTGGCCAGATGGGCGACAGGGGTCGTCATCCATCCGGGGGCCAGGGGCTTGCGGGTTCCCCGGAACATGTCCGGGTAGATGGCGCGGTGGTGGGGTTTGATGAACATCGGTTTGGCGTAGCCCATGAGCATTCCGCCGGCGCCCATGAAGGCCCAGTCGTCGGCCATGAACCGCACATCGGGCATGGCCACCAGCTTCGCCACCGTACTGGTCTTTCCAACACCTCCCCAGGCCGGCAGGAGAACCCCGGAGCCGCGGAAGTCCACCACGGCGGCATGGATCATGGCGGTCTCCTCCTGGACACACAGCCGGTCCAGCAGCGGAATCACAGAGGTCAGGAGCTCACCGGCGCCTTCGATCCGGTACCCGTCCTTTGTTTCGATGATCTGGACGCGGTCCGCCGGAATATAGAGGGACTCCCCGGTGAACCGGTAGGCATCCTCCGCGTGCGACTGGCTGGAAACCGGCGATATCTTGGCGCCGATGGTGATCCGCCGCGGCGCGGTGGAATTCCCCAGGAACGGGGCGAGCATGTCCCGCAGTTGCGGTTCCCCTGGCGTGCCCGCCTCCACGTCGATGCCCACGATCCCGTGGACATCGAAGGAGGCTCCGGCAGAGGCGCCTATGGGCTGTTTCACGTCGCGCTCAGGTTGGCTCATGATCCAAGCTTTCTGGGGTCGGGTTCCTGCGGTCAGGTGGTTCCGGGTGCGTCTGCACCGGGCGGTCTAAGGGGAAGGGCGCAGCGCGGTTCATTTGACTTCCCGCCACGGCTCTTCCGGCGTCACAACAGCCGCTTTGGCCGGCGACGGCGCCGCAGGCAGCCGGCGGCCGCGCACATAGCCGGTCGCAGTGGCCGCGAGCACGGCGATGATGGCCGCGGCCCGGCCGAGCCCGGCGCGGTCCCCGCCGCCGAGCCAGCCGCGGACTCCGGCGAACACTGCACGAGGCAGGACCTGCCGGACATAGCGCCGCTCGGGACCAAGTGCCCGTTTGTGGCCGACCACCCTGCTGACCTGTGCCTTGGAAATCCCCTCGCCCCAGGACCGGGCCAGCATGTAGCGCACGGTGCCGCGCTCGGCCGGAACGTGGTGGTGCACCAGGGCCGCGGGCTCATAGACCACCCGGGATCCGGGAGCTCCGATCACCGCGCGGATGCACAGTTCGGTCTCTTCGCAGCCCAGCGGGACGGCGTCCTGGCGGCCCAAGGTTGTGTTGAAACCGCCGACCCGTTCCAGGACGCCGGCGCGGAAGGACATGTTCGCGCCAATGACGTTGCGGACCTCGGCGGCGACTTTGGGCATTCCCCGGTACGTGCAGCCGACAATCCAGTCGAGCTCGTTGGCGAAGTAGCCCGGCCGTCCGGCTTCCCAGAGCGGTTCCACCCGGCCGCCGACCGCCAGAACGTCGGGATCGTCGTACATCGCCGCGAGCCGTTCGAGCCAGTCCGGCTCGGCTTCGGCATCGTCATCGAGGAAGGCCACGATCTCGGCCTTGGCGATTCCTGCTCCGGTGTTGCGGGCGCCGGAGAGACCCTTGGGTCCGGCGTTCTCGACAATTACGGCATCCGGGACGGTAAAGATCAGGCGCTTGTACAAGTCCACGTTGTAGTCCACGACGACGATCGTCTGCTTGGGTGGGAAGGTCTGGGTGCGGACGGAGTCCAGGGCGCCGATCAGCCGGTCCCACCGGTCCTCCGAGTAGGAGCAAATGACCACGGATACTTCCGGAAGGCTGGAGTTCTCGGACATCCTATTCGCCTGCCCGTACGCCCAGGACGCTGCTGGGATCGGTGGGAACGTGCGGGAAGACCTCGTTGGGGTACTTGTACTTGACCCGGCGCAGGGCTTCGGGGCGGGCGCCGGCGGTCGGGGCTTCCCAGCTCACGCGCTCACGGGCCAGGGTGCGGAGGACCCGCCAGCCGTCCCGGAAGGTATGCAGGTTTGACTGCCCCGAGATGCGGGACAGTTCGTGGCTGGGCACCTCGGCGATGCGCAGGCCCGCCCTTGAGGCCCGCACAATCAGTTCAGTTTCGATCTCGAACCCGTCCGACTCCAGCTCCAGAATGTCAACGCATTCGCGGCGCAGGGCGATGTAGCCGTAGCAAAGGTCCGAGTAGTCGCTGTGGAGGACAGTGTTGGCGAGCCGGGTGAGCATCTTGTTTCCGCCGCTGCGCAGCCATGTGAGATCGTCTGAGCCGCCGCCCGTCACATAGCGGGAGCCTTTGACGAAGTCGTATTCGTGCTGGAGCGGAGTCACCAGCCAGCCGATCTCCTGGGGATCCATACTGCCGTCGCCGTCGAGCATGACGATGATGTCGCCGGAGGCTGCGGCGAATCCGGCCCGCACGGCGTTGCCTTTGCCAGGGCGGGGCTCTGCCACCACCACGACGTCCAGGCGCAAGGCCCGGGCCACCTCCACTGTGCCGTCCAGGGAACGGCCGTCAACAATTACCACCTCATCCACATAGGAAGGCATACGCCGCAGCACCCACGGCAGGTTCATTGCCTCGTTCAAAGTGGGGATCACCACGCTGACCGAGGGATTTGCCGGCGGGGGCGTCGTTTGGGGGCGCACGTTCGGCTTGAGATTCGGGATGGACACTGGCCTCACCACTCAATGACGTATTCTGCTCGTCGCAACTACAGCGCTTTCCGACTCCTCCGACCGGAAAATAGACCCAATGCTTACGCTGTTCGGTCGTCGACAACTTAGTGATATACCCCAGGGTTAAAGTTTGGTTTCGCCACCTTGCATTAACCTTGGATTAACTGGAACCTTCAACCAAATTTGAGGCAAAACTGTTGATGGGCGGTTGCCTCCATGCGACACTGGCCGGATGCGGACACCCGTTCATTGGGGGCGCGTGCCGGCAGGTCGCCGGCGTCTCCTGACCTTCATGACCATGGCGGTTCCCGCCATGGTCATGGTTCTGGCCCTGGCGGCGTGCGGCACGGATGCAGCTCCACAGGGCGAGCGGCCGCTGTTCACGTCCATTTCGGCGTCGCCGGCGGCTCCGCCGACCGACGCCGGAACAGGAGCCCAGCCCGGGCTCCAATCAGTGGCGCCGACTGAGCCGCCGGCAGGTGGCACCGCCACTGCCGCCCCTGCGACTGGGAGCGCGCCGGCGTCACGGCCTGCCCGGACATCGGCACCGCCTCCGGACCGGACCACTGACACGGCCATGTCGGGGGATCTGCCCGGATGGAGGAACGTCTTTGTGGAGGACTTCTCCGGCGGTGACGTCCCCCTTGGCTCCTTTCCCGGGCCGCTGTACCGGGACCGGTGGAGTGCGGGATACAAAGACGGAACACCGGATACGGACGGACAGGTCAGCGGCGGAAAATCGGGCTACTACCCCTCGAAAGTCCTGAGCGTCAAAAACGGCGTTCTGGACTGGTTCATGCATTCGGAAAACGGTGTCTTCATGGGCGCCGCGCCCACGCCCAAATTTCCGAATGCCAGCAAAAATCCCCCGAGGGCCAACAGCATGCTGTACGGCCGCTACTCAGTCCGGTACAGGGGGGATGCCATGCCTGGCTTCAAGACGGCGTGGCTCCTGTGGCCGGATAGTGGCATCTGGCCGCGGGACGGGGAGATAGATTTTCCCGAAGGCGACCTCGGAGCAATCCTGACGGCAGCTGCCCATTTCATGTCCTTGGATCCAAAGCGTTTTGAACAGTTCTTTTCCAATAAAGTTTCCACGGACTGGCATGTGGCCACGACAGAGTGGACCCCCGGACGCGTTGAGTTCTTCATTGACGGACGATCCATCGGCGCGAGCACGACGGACGTGCCCTCGACGCCCATGCATTTCATCCTGCAGACCGAATCCTGCCTGCCTCTGTGTCCGGCTCCGGAAACCCAGGGCCACGTCTACCTGGACTGGGTCAGCATCTGGGTGCCGGCCTGAGCCGTCTTGGGCGCGTCCGGCGGCCTACCGTCGGATGCGCCGCCGCACTCCTGAGCCGGAATGCCGCAGCAGATTACCGGTGGAGGGTAAAGGAATCCGAGAAGCTGTAGCCGTCGGCGGGAATGAACCGGGCGGCAAGTTCATCCGCCGTCGCCATGACGTCCAAGGTCCCAAAGGCCGGGTCCTGGTTCTTTCCGGATGTGCTGGCGAAGTAGCGCATCTCCGGGTCCTCGGACCGGACGTTGTAGAGTCCGACGCCGCCAACGCCGACGGTGGCGAACACGGTCCCCGAGCCCTGGGCCATGGCGTCATCGGTATCGGCCAGGCATGCGGAGGCGAAGGTCGCGGGAACGAGTTCCGCGCAGCCTCCGCCCGTGGCCAGTTGATGCGTCCGCTGATAGACGTGGTCGTGGCCGGACAGGACCAGGTCCACCTGCTTTTCGATCAGCATATTCGTGAAGTCCTGCCCCGCCTGGCAGTCGTAGTTGCCGACGCTCAGGCACGGGGTATGCATGCCCACCACCGTCCAGGGGATGTTCTGCGATTTGGCCTCGTCGATGGCGTCCGCAGTCCAGCGCCAGCGTTCGCTGTCCCTTGAGTAGTCCAGCGGCTCCCCGCCACGGAAATCGATGCCGGGGGAAACCATGATGAAGCGGACAACCGGATTCTGCTCGGGGACATCGAGGCGCCATTGGACGCCGTATTCGCCCTGGAGGCCGGGCATCCTGTTGGGCAGGCACTGGACATACTTCTCGATGTCGCCATCCCGGCCGTCACTCTCGTGGTTTCCGGTCACCAACTGGTACGGGAAGTTCTCGCCGAGACGGGCGGTGACCATGTCGCAGAACTCCTGTTCGAGCCCGGCCTTGTATGCGAAGTCGCCCAGCGCCAGGTTCAGGTGGGGCTTGAGGCCGGCAACGGCGTCGAGCACTTTCTTGGCGCCCGAGCCTACGCCGATGTCACCTTGGGCGGTGAAGTGCACGGGCTCCCCGGCTGACGGCGCGGCAGACGACGACGGCGGTGCGGTGGATGGCGGTGGGGACGACGGCGCGGGGGACGACGGCGTGCCGGGGCTGGGGCGCGGTGCGGGTTCCGGCGGCCCGGGCTGGCAGGCGGAAAGCAACAGACCCAGGCTCAGCAAGCCAGCGCAGATACCCGCCTTGCCACGTTTCCCCAGGGACCTGGCCACGATTCCTCACATCATTTGGTTGATCAGGACTGTGTGAATAGTTCTGCGAAATTCGGTGATTGCCCGGCATTTATAGGCCAGAGTAACCCGGCCGTGGAGCGAAGGCCAGAGAACGCCTCGGCCCGGACAGCTGGATCCGCCGCCGGAAATCCCGCCGCCGCCGCGCGACGCCGCCGCCCGGCGTGGCCGCTGGCGTGTTGCGTGCCGCGTGTCCCGCGTCAGGGCCGGTGGGACCTAGCCCGGGACGGGCTTCCTCGTTAGCATGCAGAGTGGGGAATACCCCGACCGCCCGCGGGACAGGCCCGCCACCGCTTGAAGGAGACCGTTGTGACTCTGCCCGAAGGTTTGACCCCCGGAGTGTGGACATTGGACATGTCCCACAGCGAAATCGGTTTCAGCGTCCGCCACGCGGGCATCAGCAAGGTCCGCGGCCGGTTCAACGAGGCCTCCGCCGAGGCAAGGGTGCGCGAGTCGCTGGCGGACGCAAGCCTGCACGCCACGGTCAAGACCGCCAGCTTCGATTCGGGCGACGCCAACCGCGACGGCCACGTCCGCGGCCCGGACTTCTTCGACGTTGAGCAGTTCCCCGACATGACTTTTCGGGCCACCGGGATCCGGGGTGAGGGGGAAGACTATGTGCTGACCGGCGAGCTCACAATCCGTGGCGTCACCAAGCCGGTGGAGCTCGAAGTCGAGTACACCGGCGTGGCGGTGGACCCCTTCGGCGCCACCCGGGCCGGATTCAGTGCCGAGGCGGACATCAGCCGGAAGGAATTCGGCCTGACGTGGAACGCCGCCCTTGAAGCGGGCGGCCTGCTGGTCAGCGACAAGGTCAAGATCAACGTTGAGGCCGCCATGGTCAAACAGGCCGATACCTAAGCACCGACGAGGCGGGCCCAACCCGGCCGGGCACCCGTGGACCGGGCTCGTGGAAACCTGTCCGGGGTTGGGCGCGAAAATCAGGGATCTTTCCGGGTAAACCACTGATCCGAATGTCACTCCTACGGGCGAGAATTAATCCATGAAGACACTCCTGAACATCATCTGGCTGCTCTTCGGCGGCCTGTGGCTTGCCTTGGGATATTTCCTGGCCGGCGTCGTCTGCTGCCTGCTGGTCGTCACCATTCCGTGGGGCCTGGCCTCGTTCCGCATCGCGTCCTATGCCTTGTGGCCGTTCGGCCGCATGGTGGTGGACAAGCCCGGCGGCAACGGCATATTCACCCTGGTGGGAAATGTCATCTGGCTGCTTGTGGCCGGGATCTGGATCGCGATCGCACACGTCGTTACGGCCTTCGCCATGGCCATCACGATTATCGGCATTCCGCTGGCGATCGCCAATCTCAAGCTCATACCCATCTCGCTGATGCCGCTCGGGAAACAAATCATCCCGAGCAACACCCCGTATGTGACCGCCTACAGCCCCGGCCGGCGCTAGGCGGCGGCAGCGCAGCCAGCAGGCCGGGGGACTTCACCTGTCAGTTCAAGCAATCCGAGGGAGAGGACCATGAGCCAACCGGCAAACGGCGAAACGGACCTCATGCTGGTCATTGTCCGCGAGTTCAGGGCGCCGATCCACGGCGTGTGGTCGGCTTTGACGGACCCGGACCAGGCTCCGCAGTGGTGGGGTCCGCGCGGCTTCCACGTCCCGCGTGAGAGCGTCGACGCGGACCTCGAAGTCGGCGGCCTGTACCGCGCCTGCATGATCCAGGACAGTACCGGGCAGCAATTCTGGTGGAGTGGGGTGCATACCGATGTCGAGCCGCCGCACCTGTTCATGTTCACCCATGCCTGGGACAAGCCGGACGGCACCCGCGGCTTCGAGACCGAGGTGACGATCCGGTTGGAGGAGATCGACGGCGGCACGCAGATGACCTTCACCCAGGGGCCGTTCGACTCTGCGGAAAGCCGCGACCGCCATGGCGAAGGGTGGCGCGAGTCGTTCGACCGGCTGGCGAATCACCTCAGCGTGGCTGCCTGAGCCGCCGGTCTCCGGTGGGAGGCCGGGGCACCGCTCACGCGAGTTCGCCCTGCAGGTTCCGGCGGGCCGCGTCCAGCCACAGTGTCCGGCCACGGTCGGTGTGGAAGAGCGGATCGAGCTGCAGCAGCTGGCGGACGACGGCGGCGCGGCCGGCGGCGAAGTCGGCGTCGCCGATGTGCGCGAAATCTTCCCTGACGGCGGCGAGGTAGCGGGCGTAGGCCTCCGGTTCCCCGCCGAGGACGGAGAGGTCGGCGTCGCTGAGCAGGGCGCCGTCGTCGTCTCCGGGCTCCGGACAGTGGTCGGCCGTCAGCAGCACCAGGCGCACCACTTCGTCCACCTCGGCGGCCGGGAGACCGGCATGCCGGAGCCGGTCGTCGGCCAGCCGCGCCGACTCTTCCTCGTCCTGGCCTGCCACGCCGCGGTAGACGGCGTCGTGGAACCAGGCGGCCAGCAGCACGGTGCGGGGCGGATCGGCCGGATCGCACAGCACGTCCAGGGCTTCCAGCACCGCCAGCAGATGGGTGCGGCCGTGGTACTTCCGGTGTTCCTCGCCCCAGCGGTCCAGCAGGTCCAGGAAGAGGGCGTCGTGGCCCGCCAACGCCTGGTTCCAGCGGTTCAGGAGCGGAACCCGGAGGGCCTTGCCGCGCCGTCGGGCCGGGATCCGCAACCCGCTGGCGATCAACTTTCGGACGAGGACCCGGCCCTCCACAGGAATGGCGCCGGCCGCCACCAGGGCCTCGTATCGGGACTCGGCGACGTCGTAGTGGTCGCCGTCGAACGCTCGCCTCGGGATGCCGGCGGCTGCGGCGAAGGCGTGCAGTTCCGCCAGCGACGTGTCCGAGACCAGGTGGGAAAAGTGGGTTCCGTGGGCAGGCCAGAGCGGCGGATCGACGTAGACGGCCATGGTGGCAGTCTAGCCCCGACCGCGGACACGCGCGGCCCGGACTGCGGGCACCGGTGCGGCACCGGGCGGCCACCGCCGTCGGGGTCATGCCGCGACGGCGGGGCCACCGCCGTTGTGGTCACGCCGCGACGGCGGGTCGGATGTTCTGGTTGCCGCGGAACACGTTCCCGGGATCAAACTCAAGTTTCACTTCTGCCAGCCGGTTGTAGTTTTCGTCGCCGTAGGCCGCGCGGATCCGGGCCTGGCCTTCGTCGCCGATGAAGTTCAGCCAGACGCCCCCGGTCGCGTAGGGGGAGATGTCCTGGCGGAAGCGTTTGACCCATGCCTTCGCGTCCTGCCCGCCCTGCGGCGTGTCGCCCAGGCCGAACGGGTGGCTCACCCAGCTGGCGGTCCGGTTCAGCAGCGGGGTGGCCGCGGCGGCCGGCCCGCTCACCGCCCCGCCCCAATGGGCGATCAGTTGCTGGGAGCTTGGTCCCGGGAGGTTCCGGGCCGAGTCGATGATGACGTCCAGGGCGTCGTCGGAGAGATCGTCGTGATAGTCGGCGCTCCAGTAGTTGTACTTGCCCGGCGGGTCGTCCAGGGAGCACTGGAAGTCTGCGTAGCCGGTATCTTCCACCAGGTCCACAACAGGGCCCAGTTCCCGGTATGCCTTGGCATGTTCTTTGCCTTCCTCGGCATCCCCGGCGAAGACATACACGACGTATACCGCCATCTTGCCCACCATGGCCGCGGGCACGAAGGGTTCCGCCGGTGCAATCCCGTAGATGAGGGTGGCGGACTCTTCGTTGGGAGCCGCGGAGGCCAGGTCCCGGTATCCGCGGCTGAGTTCCGGGGCTGCGTCCCCGGGCCACATCAGCACCCCGGCATGCACGCTTGGCCCCAGCTGATGCAGGCCGAACGTAAAGGAGGTGGCGACGCCGAAGTTCCCGCCGCCGCCGTGAAGGGCCCAGAAGAGTTCGGGATTCTCCTGGGCGCTGGCCGTCACCTGCTCGCCGGTGGCGGTGACCAGATCGACGGAGACGAGGTCGTCGCAGGCGAAGCCGAAGGCGCGCTCAAGCCAGCCGGACCCGCCCCCGAGCGTGAAACCCGCGAGCCCGGTCGTGGAGACCCGCCCGCCCGTGATGGCGAGGCCGTATTCCTGGGTGGCGCGGTCAAACTCGCCGCAGGTGAGGCCCGCGCCCACCGTGGCAGTGCGGGCCTCCGGGTCCACCCGCACGGATTTCATCGGACGAACGTCAATCACGAGGCCGCCGTCGTTCATGGACATGCCGGCTACGGAATGGCCGCCGGCCCGGACGGCGACTTCGAAGCCGTGTGTACGCGCGTACGCCAACGCCTCGGCCACCCCTTCAGGGCCGGCGCACGGGGCAATCACGGCCGGATGGCGGTCGATCATCGCGTTGAAGAGTCTTCGTGTTTCGTCGTATTCCGGGTGACCCGGCCTGACCCACCTCATGGCAGTGCTCCCTCGGTGACCGCAGCTCCGCCCCACTTTTCGAGCTTACGACTGCACGCCAGTTGTGGCTATGGCTCATTGCTTGGCCAGCCGCACACCGCCGGCGCCTTAGCCGCGGACACCTGTCCGCCGACCGGGTGTTCTGGCGCGGGCGGCTGGCGGGAGTGGACGGTGGGTTAGCCGCGGGCGTCGCGGACCGGGTGCTGGCTGACGATGGAAACCCGGTTGAACGCGTTCATCGTAATCGCCAGCCAGCTGACGGCGGAAAATTCTTCGGCAGTCAGGTGCCGCCTGGCCTGTGCGCCTTCGTGGTCGCGGGCATGGGCGTCAGAGATAGTGGTGATTGCCTCGGCCAGCGTCAGGGCTGCGCGTTCCTTTTCGGAGAACAGAGTGGTGTCGCGCCATGCGGGGAGGACGGCCAGGCGCTGGGCCGACTCGCCGTTCTTGACGGCATCGCCCACGTGCATGTCCAGGCAAAAGGCGCAGCCGTTGATCTGCGAAATGCGGACATTGAGCAACTCGATGAGTGTGTCGTCCAGCCCGGCCTCGACGGCGGCTTCCTTGGCTTTCAGGCCCAGCCCGTTGAGTGCGCGCCAGGCAGCGGGGTGAGCCTTGTCAAGGAATATGCTCCGGTGCCCGGGATCCTGCGGTGCCGTCGTGTCATTCATGGGTTCCACAATACCGACGGGCCTCGGCACGGCCCGGAGCGGCGTGTGACAATTCTGTCAAACCTGTGACAAGCTTTGGGGGTGGGAGTGTTTGGTCCGGCGGCCGGCTCCTTGGGGGACCCAGCCGCCGSACCGCTCCTTCTGAGCCCGGACTTTCGGGCAGCTACTTCCGAGCCGGGCTACTCCTTCCGAGCCGGTCCAGGTTTCGCGCCACCGAGCTCCGCTAGGCCGGGCTTCACGGAGTTGGTTTGCGCAAGTTGTCGCTGGGGGACATGTCCAGTTTTCAGCCAATCGTGCGGCCGCGGGAGGACATGTCCAGTGGTCACGTCCGGCTGCGGGGGACATGTCCAGTCTTCAGATCCGGGGATGAGCACAAAGGGCGTATGTCCACTGGCACGGGGCAGCAGAGGGCATGCCCGGTGGTCACACGTGGCGGGGATGGACATGTCCAGTTTTGGGCAGTTTTGCGGAGCACGGGAGGACATGTCCAGTGGTCACGTCCGGCTGCGGGGGACATGTCCAGTCTCCAGGTCCGGGGATGGGCACAACGGGAGTATGTCCACTGGCGCGGGCCAAGGGAGGACATGTCCCGCGGACTCACAGGTGAGCAGGCGCGGCAGGAGCAGCACCAGCAGCATGGGAAGCCGCCGAAGCCGCACGGGCCAGTCCCGCCCCCGCGGCCTGCATGGCTGCCGGATCTCCGGCCACGATGATGCGGGCAAAGCTGTCGGCGTAGTCGCCGAGGTCCGGATCCACCGATCCCACCACCGCGTACACCGGCGTGGTGCCGGCACGGGCCAGGATGGCACCGATGATCTTCCCCTGGCCGGTCTGGGAATCCAGCCGGCCCTCGCCGACCACCACGGCGCTGCTGGCAGCCAGTTGCGCGTCGAAGCCCAGCAAATCCAGCACATAGTCCGCCCCTGACACCAGGCGGGCGCCGTAACGGGCCCACATTCCGCCGGAGAAGCCACCCGCCGCCCCGGTCCGGTCCACCAGCCGGGGATCGCGGCCGTAGTCCCGGGCGAACTCCGCCGCGAGCAGCTCGAGTTTGTGTGTCAGCAGCTCAACAGCGGCGGGCCCGGCTCCCTTATGCGGCCCGAACACGCGTGCGGCGTCGGAAAAACGCGTCGTGACATCGCTCAGGATCACCAGCTCGGCGCTGCGGAGCCCGCCGCGTTCCTCGATCGCGGCGATGGCGCCGGCCCCGCCGTCGGTGGTGGCCGAGCCCCCTGCCGCCACCACGATGCGGCGTGCGCCGTGCCGGGCGGCCTCCGCGATCATGACGCCGGTGCCGTACGTGCTCGCCGTCAGCGGGTCCCGGCCGCCGGCGGACGGCAGGTTGAGGCCGCTCGCGCCGGCCAGTTCGACGACGGCGGTCCCGGTGGCGGTGAGCCCGACCGCCGCCTCGACGGGTTCGCCCCACGGCCCGACCGTGGTGACAAGGACGGGCCGGGCGTCCAGACCGCGGGCGAGGGCCTCGGTGGTGCCCTCGCCGCCGTCGGCCACGGGCAGCTCGCGGGCCGCCGCGCCGGCCGAGCGGATGCCGGCCGCGATATGCCCGGCCACCTCGGCCGCCGTGAAGGTACCCTTGAAACTGTCCGGGGCCACCAGGATGCTCATCGGCTCAGAACCCTACGTTTTCCCGGCCCTTGAGCTGCAGCATCTGCCGCGCCTCGTCGGGGGTGGCGACCTCAAAGTTGAGGGCTTCCAGGATGGTGCGGATCCGGGTGACCTGTTCGGCGTTGGACGCGGCGAGCTGGCCAGGACCGATCCACAGGGAATCCTCCAGGCCCACCCGGACGTGGGAGCCCATGGCGGCGCCGATCGTGGCGAGCGGCATCTGGTTCCTGCCGGCGCCCAGGATGGACCACTCGTAGTCCTCGCCGAGCAGGCGGTCCGCCGTGCGGCGCATGTGCATGAGGTCCTCGGGGTGCGCGCCGATGCCGCCGAGCAGGCCGAAGACCGACTGGACGAACAGCGGGCCCCTGGCCAGCCCGCGGCCGTGGAAGTGCGCGAGATTGTTCAGGTGCGAGATGTCGTAGCACTCGAACTCGAAGCGGGTGCCGTTCTGGTTGCCGATGCCCAAGATGGTCTCGATGTCCTGGAAGGTGTTCTTGAAGACGAGGTCGCGGCTCTTTTCGAGCCCTTCGCGCTCCCAGTCGTGGCCGAACTCGGTGAAGCGGTCCAGCATCGGGTAAAGCCCGAAATTCATCGAGCCCATGTTGAGGGAGGCAAGCTCCGGCTTGAACAGCGCCGCCGGCTGCATCCGCTCCTCGACGCTCATGTGCGGCGAGCCGCCCGTGGTGATGTTGATGACGGCGTCGGTGTTGCGCTTGAGCTTGTCCAGGATCGGGGCGAAGTGCTCGGGGTCCTGGGAGGGGCGGCCGTCCCTGGGGTCGCGGGCGTGCATGTGGACGATCGCGGCGCCTGCCTCGGCGGCGCCGATCGCGGCGTCGGCGATCTCGTCGGGGGAGACGGGCAGGTGCGGGGACATGGACGGGGTGTGGATGGCGCCGGTGACGGCGCTGGTGATGATGACCTTGCGGGCAGCAGCCATGGGAATGTCTCCTTGGTGGGCAGGGCGGGGCAGTGTGGGTGCGGGGCGGGCGGCGGCCTGGGGCGGACCGGCTCCCCAGGCAGTTCAGTTCAGTTCAGGTCAGTAGAGCTTTTCGGTGTTGCCGTCCACGGCCAGAGCCTGGCCGTGGACGTTGCGGGCCATGTCGCTGGCCACGAAGGCGGCCATGTTGGCGATGTCCTCGGCCTCGATCAGCCGGCCCAGCGAGGACTGGTTGTGGTACAGCGCGGACACCTCGTCCGCCGGCAGCTCGAGCATCCGGGCTTTGGCGGCGATGACGGAGTCGATGCGTGGGCCGTTGACGGCGCCGGGGCAGATGGCGTTGACGCGGATGCCGTCCGGGCCAAGTTCGATCGCGAGGGTTTTGGTCAGCCCGACGACGGCCCACTTCGACGCCGAATAGGCGCTGCGGCCGGCCATGCCCAGCCGCCCGGCGGCCGAGGACAGGTTCACGATAGAGGCGCCGCTGCCCTCGCGCAGCAGGGGCAGGGCATGCTTGATGCAGAAGAACTGACCATGGATGTTGACGTCGAAGGTTGCCTTCCACGCCGCGGCGTCGAGGGATTCCAGGGGTCCGGTGGGCCCGGCGATGCCGGCGTTGTTGACGAGGACGTCGAGGCCGCCCATTTCGACCCGGACGGTGTCCATGAGTTCGCGGACCTGGCCCTCGTCCGAGACGTCGCTGACCGCGGCGAGGAGCCCGTTGACGCGGGCCTTGTCGACGGCGTCGGGGTCGATGTCGGTGACGAAGACGGTGGCGCCGAGTTCCCGGAACTTGCTGGCGATGGCAAGGCCGATGCCGTTGGCTCCGGCCGTGACGAGAATGCGCTTGGCAGTGAAATCCATGAGTAGTCCTTGCAGTGAGATGGCTTGCGGACCCGCTCCGAACGCGCGGCGGGGCGCGTCCGGAACGGGCGGTGGGAGCAGCGTCAGTGGGCGGCCGGAACAATCGCGGGCTTCTCCGTGCCGCGCTTGAGCAGCAGGGACAGCAGCGCGCCGATGACGCACATGCCCACGATGAACCACAGGCCGGAGAGCTTGGAGCCGGTGGCGTCCTGCATGAAGCCCATGACGTAGGGGCCCACGAAGCCGCCGCAGAGGCCGATGGTGTTGACGAAGGCGATGCCGCCGGCGAGGGCGGCGCCGCTGAGGCGGGTCGCCGGGTAGGTGAAGAGGATCGGCTGCAGGGCGAAGAAATTGAAGGCGGCGAGGCAGAAGCCGATCATGCCCAGCAGCGGCCCGCCGACGGCGCCGAGGGCGAAGCCGGCGACGATGCCGGTCATGGTGCCGGTGACCAGCATCCGGGAGCGGCGGCCGTCGGTGGCGAAGCGGGGGACCAGCAGGGCGCCCGCCGCGGAGAAGATCCACGGGATGGCCGTCAGCAGGCCGATCTGCAGCGGGCTGAGCTTGCCGTACGTGCCGATGATGGAGGGCAGGAAGTAGGACAGGGCGTAGACGGCGATCTGGTGGGTGAAGTAGACGCCGACGACGAGGAGGATCTGCTTGTCCTTCAGGACATCGCGCAGCAGGTGGTTGCCGGAGGCCGCGGCGCCGGCGGTCTCCTCGGCGGCGATGCGGGCCTCGAGATCGGCGGATTCCTCGGCGGTGAGGAACGTCGCCATGCTGGGGCGGTCCGGGAGCTTCTTCCAGACGACGTAGGCGAGGACACAGGCCGGGAGTCCTTCGACGAGGAACATCCACTGCCAGCCGTGCAGGCCGCCGAGCCCGTCAAAGGTCAGCAGCAGCCCGCCCAGCGGGGCCCCGACAATGTTGGCGATGGAGACGCCGAGCAGGAACATTCCGTTGGCCTTGGCGCGGTCCTTGACCACGAACCACTGCGTCAGGAAGTACATAACGCCCGGGAAGAGTCCGGCCTCGGCCACGCCGAGCAGCATCCGCATGATGTAGAAGGACCATTCGCCCTGGACGAAGGCCATGCCGGCGGAGATGATGCCCCAGGTGATCATGATCCGCATGATCCAGAACCGGGCGCCGACCTTGTGCATGATCAGGTTGGACGGGATTTCGGACAGGGCATAGGTCAGGAAGAACAGCCCGGCGCCGATGCCGTACGCGGTGGCCGAGATGCCGAGGTCGATCTCCAGCCGGTCCTTGGCCATACCGATGTTGGTGCGGTCCAGGAAGGCCATGATGTAGGCGCCGATCAGCAGCGGCATGACGCGGCGTAAGATCACGCCGTTGATTTCCTGTGGTGTGCGCATCTTCTTTGTTGCGGATACAACTGACATGGGTCGGGGTCCTTGGCTCGTTGGCGGGATAGGTGGTCAGGGAGGGCATGCGGAAAGGGCAAACGGGAGGTAGGCGGCCGCGGCAGTGCGCGCGGGGCGTGGTGCGTCAGGGTCGCGGGAACGGGTGGGGCTGGCCGCGGACGGGCCGGCCCGCGCGTGGCGCGGCCTCAGCTGTCAGGAGGCGTGCAGCCGCACGTCCGCCCGACGTGCAGGCGGTGCCGGCACACTTTCGAGGTGTAGGTGGCGGACGGGGAATCGATGCGTTTGAGCAGCATGGCGAACGCCTCGTTGGCCATTTCCTGCTGCGGTTGGACAATGCTGGTCAGGTTGATCAGCCCGGAGCGGCTGTGCGGCAGCCCGTCACAGCCAGCGACAGCGACGTCGTCCGGGATGCGAAGGCCGCGCGACAAGACGTATTCCATGACGCCGATGGCAAGCTCGTCGCTGCCGCACACCACGGCCTGCGGCGGCGTTTCGGCAGAGAAGAGCCGCTCCGCCGCCAGCCGGCCGCCCTCGTTGTTGACCCTGGTGCTGATCTTCCGGTCGCCGCTGATCGTGCTGCCCGCCGCGGCGGCTGTGCGGACAAACGCCTGTTCGCGGGCCAGGGAGGCCGTTGAGAACCGGGGGCCGATCACTGTGGCGATTTCGGTGAAGCCGTGGCTGAGCATGTGCTGCATCAGCGTGGTGGCTGCCGCGTCGTCGTCGATCCCGACGAAATCCGAGTCGAGGAAGTCCGCCCTGCGGGACAGGCACACGTAGGGGATGCGGGCCGCCCTCAGCGTGCGGAGCGCGGTGGCGTCGTCCCGGAGCGAGGCGGCCAGGATGATGCCATCGACGTTGCGGTGCGCGAGTGTCGAGGTGACCTGGGCGAGCACCTCCGGATCGTCCTGGGTAGTGGCGACGAACACTTCGTAGCCGGACTCCGCCGCGGCCGTAATGACGCCCTGCGCCCAGCGTGGAAACATCGGATTGATGATGTTCGGCAGGATCAGCCCGATGACCCGGGTCCGCTGCGGGTCGGTTGACTGCGACGGCTTACGGGGCCTGAAGCCGAGCTCGTTCGCCACGTGGATGATGTGGCGCCGGGTCTCGGGCGAGACGCCGCCTTTGCCGTTGAGGACGTAGGAAACCGCAGCCGAGGAAACCCCTGCGGCGCGGGCCACGGCAGCGGCCGAAACCGGCGGTACGGGGCCGTCGACGGTGGCGCTTATGGCGTGTTCGTGCATGTCCGGCCCTCCTTCGCGTCGGTTCGTTTTGCTGTGACCCCAGTTACAGTAAGGAGCCCGCCGATCGTTAAGCAACGTTAAGTCATTCACGCGGGCCGCGCAGGCTAAGGGCCGCCGGGCATGCTCATTGTTCACGCCCGGCCCGAGGGGACATGCCCAATGTTTGTGGCCGGCCCGAGGGGACATGCCCAATGTTGGCGTCCGGGCCGGGGGGACATGTCCAGCCGTGGACCCGGGCGCTGGGCATAGTGGCACTATGTCCACTCTTCGGGCGCGGGGGAGGGCATGTCCCGCGGCGGGGGTGCGGGGGGAGGGCATGCCCAGCGGCGGGGGGCGTCCGGGTGGCCGCGGGCGGCCGGCCCTAGACAGGCGTTTCGCTGTCGGCAAACATGGAGCCAGCCTCCCTCATTTCAAAGTTGAGCGATGTAGACTCAACTTTGATATCAGGACCAGTCCGGAAGGAGCCCTCGTTGGACGCCAAATTCACCACCAAGAGCCAGGAGGCCCGCGCTGCGGCCGCCATGAACGCCTCGACCGCGGGCAACCCGCAGCTCGAGCCCGCTCACTTGCTCAAGGCCCTCATGGACCAGCGGGAGGGCGTCGCCGTCGCGCTGCTCCGCGCCACCGGCGCCGACCCGGACGCCGTCAGCGTCCAGGCGAGCACCGCCATCAAGGCCCTTCCGTCGACCTCCGGGAGCAGCGTGCAGCAGGCGCAGTTGTCCCGGGCAGGGCTGCAGGCGATCAAGAATGCCCAGAACGAGGCCGAGCGGCTCGGGGACGCCTTTGTTTCCACCGAACACCTGCTGCTGGGCCTTGCCGCCGGGACCGACGGCGTCGGGAAGCTCCTGCGCCAGGCCGGCGCCTCCCACGAGGCGCTGCTGGCCGCCCTCCCGGGCGTCCGCGGCGACCGCAAAGTGGACAACGCGGACCCGGAAAACTCGTTCCAGGCGCTGGAGAAGTACGGCACGGACCTCACGGCGGTCGCCCGCTCGGGCAAGCTGGACCCTGTGATTGGCCGCGATGCCGAGATCCGGCGGATCATCCAGGTCCTGAGCCGCCGCACCAAGAACAACCCCGTCATCATCGGCGAGCCCGGCGTCGGCAAGACCGCCGTCGTCGAGGGTCTCGCCCAGCGGATCGTGGAAGGCGACGTGCCCGAAAGCCTGCGCGGCAAGACGCTGATCGCCCTGGACCTCGCCTCGATGGTGGCCGGGGCGAAGTACCGCGGCGAATTCGAGGAGCGGCTCAAGGCTGTCCTGGAGGAAATCAAGAACTCTGAGGGGCAGATCGTCACGTTCATTGACGAGCTCCACACGGTGGTGGGTGCCGGCGCCACCGGGGACAGCTCCATGGATGCCGGCAACATGCTCAAGCCCATGCTGGCCCGCGGCGAGTTGCGCCTCATCGGTGCGACCACGCTGGACGAGTACCGCGAGAACATCGAAAAGGACCCCGCCCTGGAGCGCCGGTTCCAGCAGGTCTACGTGGGCGAGCCCAGCGTGGAGGACACCATCGGCATTCTGCGCGGCCTCAAGGAACGCTACGAGGCCCACCACAAGGTCTCCATCTCCGACTCCGCCCTCGTAGCGGCCGCGACGCTCTCCAACCGGTACATCTCCGGCCGGCAGCTGCCGGACAAGGCGATCGACCTCGTGGACGAGGCCGCGTCCCGGCTGCGCATGGAGATCGATTCGGCCCCAGAGGAGATTGACCAGCTGCGCCGCTCCGTGGACCGCCTGACCATGGAGGAACTGGCCCTGGCCGGCGAGACCGATCCCGCGTCGGTGGAACGGCTCGCGGCCCTGCGGGCGGACATGGCGGACAAGAAAGAGGAACTCGCGGGCCTGAACGCCCGGTGGGAGGCCGAGAAGGCGGGCCTGAACCGGGTGGGCGACCTGCGGGCCAAGCTTGACGAGCTCCGCTCCGCCGCGGACAAGGCCCAGCGCGAGGGGGACCTGGAGACCGCATCCAGGATCCTCTACGGCGAGATCCCCGCCCTGGAACGGGAACTGAACGCCGCCGCCGAGGCCGAAGCGGCCGTGCCGGACAAGTCCGGGCAGATGGTGGCCGACCAGGTTACCGCCGACGACATCGCCGAGGTGATTTCGGCCTGGACCGGCATCCCCGCGGGGCGCATGCTCCAGGGCGAGAGCCAGAAGCTGCTGAACATGGAGCACGTGCTGGGCGAGCGGCTGATCGGCCAGAAGCAGGCCGTCGCCGCGGTCTCCGACGCCGTGCGCCGCGCCCGCGCCGGGATCAGCGACCCCAACCGGCCCACCGGCTCGTTCCTGTTCCTCGGCCCCACCGGCGTCGGCAAGACCGAACTCGCCAAGTCCCTCGCGGACTTCCTGTTCGACGACGAGCGCGCGATGGTGCGGATCGACATGTCCGAATATTCGGAGAAGCACTCCGTGGCCCGGCTCGTCGGGGCGCCTCCCGGGTACGTCGGCTACGAGGAGGGCGGCCAACTTACCGAGGCCGTGCGGCGGCGCCCGTACTCCGTGCTGCTGCTTGACGAAGTGGAAAAGGCCCATCCGGAGGTCTTTGACATCCTCCTGCAGGTGCTCGACGACGGCCGGCTCACCGACGGGCAGGGCCGCACCGTGGACTTCCGCAACGTGATCCTGGTGCTCACCTCGAACCTGGGCAGCCAGTTCCTCGTGGACCCCAACCTCGACGCCGCGGCCAAGAAGAACGCCGTCATGGCCACGGTCAACGCTTCTTTCAAGCCGGAGTTCCTCAATCGGCTCGACGAAGTGGTGCTGTTCGATCCGCTGAGCGTGGAGGAGCTCTCCCGGATCGTGGAACTGCAGGTCAAGGAGCTGGGCGAGCGGCTCAAGGGCCGCCGGCTGAACCTCGAAGTTACCGAGGGTGCCCGCGCCTGGCTGGCCGTATCCGGCTTCGATCCCGCGTACGGCGCGCGGCCGCTGCGCCGCCTGGTGCAGCGCGAGATCGGCGACCGGCTCGCAAAGGCCATCCTGGCCGGCGAAATCGCCGACGGCGACACCGTCCTGGTGGACACCGCGCCGGACCTGATGGAACTCACCATGGGCGGCCTGGGGGACAGGGAGCTGACCAGCGGCGGCGCGGCCACGGGCACCGGGCTCTCGGTCCGGCGCAAGGAGTAGGCGCCGGCCCGGGTGCGCTCGGTGCCACTGGCAGCCCGGTCCCGTCCCGGCCGCCAGTGGCGCTCAGCACCCTGCCGGCGGGCCAACACCGTGCGCCTTGCCAGCGCACTTGGCCGGGCAAGCCTAGGGCAGCAGGGACTCCTTGATGACGTTTCCACCGTTCGCCGCGGCGTAGCAGTCGACCCGCCGGTCGCCCATCTCCCAGCTGCGCGGGCTCGGGTAGGCCAGCTTGTAGCTCAGGTCGTAGTCGCCGGCCTTTGCCGTGAGCGGAGCCGCCTTGCAGGCATCGCGGGCCTTCTGCTTGAGCTGGTCCCGGCCGGGGTACGAGTCATCTGGCCCGTATTTTTCCACCGCGACCAGCTGCGCCGAGTGGCCGGTGGCGCAATCCACGACGGTGGACTGTTGCGCATCCGGGTCGAAGTCCTTGAAGCAGTCCCGCAGCTGGAAGTCCAGGGGGCTGACGCCTTCCAGCGGCAACGCCCCGCGGCTGGCGGGGGCGGACGCCGACGAAGCGGCGGGGGCCGGGCTGTCGTTGTCCGCGGAGGCCTGGCCGCTGCCGGCAATTGCGGCCACAGCCCACCAGACCAGAAGCGCAAGCACCACGAGGACCGCCGCGGCCACGCCGAGCCGCTTTGGCCCCTGCCGGCGGATCCGGCGGACCAGGGGACGTGCCCGCCGTGAGAGAGCCTTCTTGGTGCGTGAGAGCGCTTTCCTGGCGCCGGCGAACGCGGTGCCGGCAAGGGCCGGGCGCGCGGGCTTCGCCGCTGCGGGTGCCGCCGCAGGATTCGTGGGCCGCGCACGGTCGGCTGTAATGACGGGCAGGGCGGACGTCGGCGGCCTCGAGGGCGGCGGCGGGATAGTCCCGGCGTCGTTCCTTGGATTCTCTTCGGTCACTGAGAAATTCACCACTTCCGTGCGTCTTTGCCGGGGCTGGAGGCCCGGCGTAGCGGCCCTTTTCTGGGCGCACATCACGAAACTCTATCGAAGATGCGCGGCACCGCGCATGCGCCAGCGGCTGCGGCCACCGTTGCGGGAGGCGCCACACTGTCCACAGGGGGCGGGCCGGCGAGCAGTTGGCGCCGAAAGCATGTAATCTAGGTGTACGACAAATTGACCAAACATTCCGGGGCCTCACCGATCGCCAAAAGGTGACCACCTCCGGTCCAAGTACAAAAGGGGGTCACGCCATGGGGCGCGGCCGTCAAAAGGCAAAAGCTACCAAGCAGGCTCGGGACATCAAGTACTACTCCCCGAACACTGACTATTCGGCCCTTCAGCGCGAGCTCACGGGCCCGGGAAGTCGCGCCACGAGCCACTTCGCGGATGACCCGGTTGAACCGGATTATTCAGCGTATGTGGATAAGTACGCGGACGATGTGGAAGACGACGACGACGAGGTTGATTCCCGTCGCATAGGTTAGTCGACGCTTCCTTCCGGCAGTTTTCTCCGGGGGATCCATCCGGCACCGCGGTGCCAGCCAAAGATTTTCGGGCCGCCGGCCACACCTGTAACAGGCGTGGCCGGCGGCCTTTCTTGTGCCCGCAGCCGTCCGTATCCGGGCCGGCCGGCTGGCCCGCGCTGCGCCGCGGATGAGCGCGGATGAGCCGGCGCAGTTGTCACCGGCGGGGCGCCGGGCTAGGTTGTTCGTGCCGGATTTTCCCGGACGCCACACCGATGCCCCGGAAGGACTGCCATGACCATGCGCAAAGGATTCGCCGAGGGCGAGCTCTGCTGGACGGACCTCCAGACCCCCGACGTGGAGACGGCGAAGGTCTTTTACTCGGAGGTTTTCGGCTGGCGGTTTGAAGACCTGCCCACTCCGGACGGACGCAGCTACGCGAAAGCCTTCCTGGGCGACGACCTGGTTACCGTGCTCGCGCCGCAGAACCCCCGGCAGGAAGCCGCGGCGGAACCGGGCCGGTGGAACGTGTACTTCGCGGTCGACGACGCGCGGGACCTGGCCACCGAACTGGCCCATTCTCCCGGGCACCTTGAATTCGGCCCCGAGGAGATCGGTGACACCGGCGTCATGGTCTTCTTCGCCCCGCCCGGCGGCGGAACCACCGGGGCCTGGCAGGCCGGCAGCCACATCGGAGCCGGCCGGAGCCAGGAGGCGGGCACCTTGGCCTGGGCTGAACTGCTCACGCCGGAGCCGCAGGCCGCCGTCGGCTTCTTCCAACAGCTCTTCGGGCACGACGTGACCGAATACCCCCAGGACGACGGCGGCACCTACACCACGCTCATGGTGGGCGGCGCCGAGGTGGCCGGCATCGCCCGGGTCCCCGGCGACGCGCAGGACACCCTCGAGCCGGGCTGGCAGGTCTACTTCGGCGTCTCCGACGTCGCAGCGGCGGTGCAGGCTGCGGTGGCCGCGGGCGGCGTCGTGCTGATCGAACCGGATGAGATCGAGGAAGCCGGCACCATCGCCACCCTCAGAGATCCGCAGGGCGGCGTCTTCAGCCTGCTGGAGGTTTAGGGCCGCGGCTTAAACGGATCGAGTGCTCCCCAGCTGCCGTTCTGAGCGTTCAAAACGGCAGCTGGGGAGCACTCGACATGGGTCGGGCCCGTTTAGGCGTAGGCGTTGACCAGCCTGACGGCGCCGCCGTCGACGCCCTTGGCGCCCTGGACGTAATCCGGGCCGGTTTTGAGGACCGCATCCGAGTTCTGCTCGACGGTGCCCATGATCCAGGACGGCAGGCCGCGGTCGTTGAGCCGGTTCACGGCGGCGTCGGCCGCTTCCGGCGAAACAATGGCGACCATGCCCACGCCCAGGTTCAGGGTGCGCTCGAGATCGGCCAGCGGGACGTTGCCGAGCTCGGAAACCAGCTTGAAGATGGCCGGGAGCTCCCAGGTGGAGCGGTCGACGGTGGCCAGCAGGCCCTGCGGGAGGACGCGGGCGAGGTTGGCTGCGAGGCCGCCGCCGGTCACGTGGCTGAAGCCGTGGACGGCCTTGCCGGCCGCGGAGCCGTTCACCGGGAAGGTGCGGGCGAGGTCCAGGCAGTCCGCGGCGTAGACGCGGGTGGGCTCGAGGAGCTCCTCGCCCAGGGTGCGGCCGAGCTCGGAGACCTGGCGGTCCAGGGCCCAGCCGGCGTGGTTGATGACGCGGCGGACCAAGGAGTAGCCGTTGGAGTGCAGGCCGGAGGAGGCCATGCCGATCACCACGTCGCCGGCGCGGACGCGGTCCGGGCCGAGCAACTGGTCGGCCTCGACGACGCCGGTGGCGGCACCGGCGACGTCGTACTCGTGTTCACCGAGCAGGCCGGGGTGTTCGGCGGTTTCGCCGCCCACCAGGGCGGTGCCGGCGACGGAGCAGGCGGCCGCGATGCCGCGGACGATGTCGGCGATGCGCTCCGGGACCACCTTGCCGCAGGCGATGTAGTCGGTCATGTACAGCGGTTCTGCGCCCACGACGACGATGTCGTCCACCACCATGCCGACGAGGTCGTAGCCGATGGTGTCGTGGATGTCCATGGCCTGGGCGATTGCCACCTTGGTGCCGACTCCGTCCGTGGAGGTGGCCAGCAGCGGGCGCCTGTAGGTCAGCAGCCGGGAGACGTCGTAGAGGCCCGCGAACCCGCCGACGCCGCCGATCACCGAGGCGTTGTGGGTTGCCTTGACGGCGTCCTTCATGAGTTCGACGGCGCGGTCTCCCGCTTCGACGTCGACGCCGGCGGAGGCGTAGGTGATGCCGGCGTTCTGGGCGGCGTTCATGTCAGCGGCCGGGGAGGCGGAAGTCATACTGGCTCTTTCTTGTCGGCTGTGGTGACGCGGTCGGCATCGGTGAGCAGTTCTTCGAATTCTGAGTCCGGCCCCGGATCGCAGCCGGTGGCGCCGGCCTTCTCGGCCGGATCGTCGGAGATCGACGTGCCGGGTTCGGCGTCGGACGCTGCGGAGGCCGCGGGCGCCGCGCCGGAAGCAGCCGTGGCGGGCGGGAGGCCGCCGAGGTCGGTGCGCTCGAGCAGGTTCTTGCCGAGCTTGTCCGCGCCGGGCAGCTCGATCGGGTACTTGCCGGTGAAGCAGGCGGTGCAGAGACGCTCGCGCGGCTGGCGGGTGGCGTCGATCATGCCGTCTTCGGAAATGTAGGCGAGCGAGTCGGCGCCGATGGCCTGGGTGATCTCGTCGATGGTGGCGCCGTTGGCGATCAGTTCCGCCCGGGAGGCGAAGTCGATGCCGTAGAAGCAGGGCCACTTGACCGGCGGGGAGGAAATCTTGATGTGGACGCTTGCGGCGCCCGCCTCCCGGAGCATCCGCACGATGGCGCGCTGGGTGTTGCCGCGGACGATCGAGTCGTCCACCACCACGACACGCTTGCCGCGGATCACGGATTCGAGGGCGTTGAGCTTGAGCCGGATGCCGAGCTGGCGCAGCGTCTGCGAGGGCTGGATGAACGTGCGGCCCACGTAGGAGTTCTTGACGAAGCCGTGCGCGAAGGGGATGCCCGATTCCTCGGCGTAGCCGACCGCAGCGGGGGTGCCGGATTCCGGCACGGGGATGACGATGTCCGCTTCCTGGGTGTTTTCGCGGGCCAGCTGGCGGCCCATTTCGACGCGGGATTCGTACACCGAGCGGCCCGCAATGGAGGCGTCCGGGCGGGCGAGGTAGACGTATTCGAAAACGCAGCCGGCCGGCGTCGCCTCGGCGAAGCGCTGCGAGCGGACGCCGTCCTCGTCGATCGCGATGAATTCGCCGGGTTCGATTTCGCGGATGAAGCTGGCGCCGACGGTGGCGAGGGCGGACTGCTCGGAGGCAACCACCCAGCCGCGTTCAAGCCGGCCCAGGCACAGCGGGCGGATCCCGTAGGTGTCGCGGGCCGCGTAGAGGGTGCCCTCATCCATGAAGACGAAGCAGAAGCCGCCCTTGATCTTGGGCAGCAGCTCCATGGCCGTCTGCTCCAGGGACTTGCCCTCTTCGCCCTCCAGGAGCGCGGTCACCAGGGCGGTGTCCGAGGTGTTGCCCTGCTTCATCTCGCCGCTGAGGTTCCCGCCGTTGCGGTCCTCGATCATCGCCTTGAGCTCGGCCGTGTTGGTCAGGTTGCCGTTGTGGGCCAGGGCCACGGTGCCCGTGGACGTCGCGCCCAGGGTGGGCTGGGCGTTGGCCCAGTGGCTCGCACCGGTAGTGGAATAGCGGCAGTGGCCGACGGCCAGGTGCCCGGTCAGGGTGTTCAGCGTGGTCTCGTCGAAGACCTGGGAAACGAGGCCCATGTCCTTGTAGACGTTGATCCGCTTGCCGTCGCTGGTTGCTATGCCAGCCGACTCCTGACCGCGGTGCTGCAGTGCATACAGCCCGTAGTAGGTGAGTTTTGCTACTTCTTCACCGGGTGCCCAGACCCCAAAGACGCCGCATGCGTCCTGAGGGCCTTTTTCGCCTGGGAGAAGATCATGAGAAAGTTTTCCATCGCCGCGTGCCACTGGTCGATTATCTCACGATGTGCGCTAAGACTTTTCCGGCGGCCGGTTTATGACCTGACGCCCTTCAGCGGAGGTTCCCGCCGCGGCCCTCGTCGTCGTCGGCGTCCGGTGCGGATTCGACGACGGCGTGCTCGGCGCGGCGGACGCTCCGGCGGTCCAGGACCAGGGCGGTCGCGGCACCCACGATGACGCCGCCGGCCGCGCAGAGGACCATGAAGAAGCCGAAGACCGAGGAGCGGTCGAAGCTCGGGTCACCGGGCAGGGCGTAGGCGATGATGGCCGCGACGGCCACGCCCAGGAGCCCGCCCAGGATCAGGAAGGGAACATATTTCGGGGCCCGGCGGACGGTGACCTCGCGGCGCTCCGGAACGCCGCCCTGAACGTTGCCCTGTGCCGGTTCCCGCTGGGGGTCGTTGCCTGCTGTGCCGGGGGTTTCGTGGGGAGACATGCCGTTAAGCCTACTGCCCTTCGACTCATTGCCGCGGACCGCATCCCAGAGCAGACTAGGGCTAGGTACAGACGAGCTAAGGATCCGCCATGTTAGCCTCAGCCGACCGTGTTCGTGAGGAGCAGCGCTTGCTCTGGGATGAGTTCTCGGCGGGGTGGAAGAAATGGGACGCGGAACTGCTCGGCTGGCAGGCCCCGTTCGGCGACGCCCTCCGCCAGGAGCTCCGGCTCCGCCCCGACTCAGAGGTGCTGGACGTCGCGGCAGGCACGGGGGAGCCCGGCCTCAACGTGGCCGCGCAGGTGCCGGAGGGCCGTGTGGTCCTGACTGACATTTCGGCCGGAATGCTCCGGGTGGCAGAAGAGAAGGCATCGGCCCGGCGCCTGAACAACGTGGACTTTCAAGTGTGCGATTCGGCCGCCCTGCCGTTCCGCAACAACACGTTCGACGCCGTGTACAGCCACTTCGGTTTGATGTTCTTCCCGGTGATGTCCGCGGCCATGGCAGAGATGGCGCGCACCGCGAGGCCGGGCGCCCGGGTGGGCGCCGTCGTCTGGGGGCGCGCGGCGGCAAACCCCTGGGCCAGCCTGATCCTGGGCACGATTGCCCGGCACCGGGAACTGCCCATTCCGCCCGCCGAGACTCCCGGGCTGTTCCGCTGCGCACCAGCGGGTTTCATGACCCGCATGTTCAAGGAGGCCGGGCTGGCCGAGGTGGCCGAGCACCAGGTCAGCACCGACCTGGTGCACGAATCCCCGGAGAGCTACTGGGAGTTCATGACCGACATCGCGACTACCGTGGCGATGGGCCTGGCCAAAGCGGACGCGGAGTCGCGGGCCCTGATCCGCTCGGATGTGTTCGCTCTGCTGGGCCGCTACGAGCACGACGGCGCGATCCGGCTCCGGTCCACCGCCACCGTGGTGGCGGGGACCAAGGTCTAGCCAGGCGGGCGGCCCCGGACTGTTGGCGACGCTGCGGGGCGGTGCGGCGTCAGACGCCCAGCGCTTCCTTTAACGACGCCACGTGGCCCTGGGCCTTGACCTGGTACTGCGCCAGTTTCACGTTGCCCTCGGGGTCCAGCACCACGGTGGAGCGGACGATGCCCTCCGTGACCTCGCCGTGGACCAGCTTCTCGCCCCACGCGCCGTAGGCGAGGGCGACAGCGTGGTCCTCGTCGGCCAGGAGCGGGAAGGTCAGGGCGAAGTCGCCGGTGAAGTGGGCCAGGGCTTCGGGGGCGTCGGGGGAGATGCCCAGGACTTCGTAGCCTGAGCCCTGCAGGGACGCGAGGTTGTCGCGGAAATCGCACGCCTCGGTCGTGCAGCCCGGGGTCGCGGCCTGCGGGTAGAAGTACACAATGACGTTCTTGCCGCGGTAATCGGCCAGGGCCACCGGCTTGCCTTCGGCGTCCGGCAGGGTGAAATCCGGGGCCGGCGTGCCGGGCTGAAGCTTGACGGTCATGTTTGCGCTCATGATGATCCTTCGGGGAGGGGACAATGGGTCTGTGATGCACAACATCGTGGACCCAGGCTGTATTCCGCCGGCTGAGCCTGGCAAGGACCCGTCCGGGGCGGCTTTGGCAGGCTTGGGGCCGACAGCTTTTTCATAGCTCCGGCATAGCTGCCGTAGCTAGATTGAAGTCATTATGGAACAGCAAAATCCACAGCAGCGACGATTTGGATTCGGGCGCACTTCCGGCCGCGGGCGCGTCGAGTGACCGTCCGGCCACGGGCCCTGATGGGTGCGGTCTGTGCAGCAGTGCTCGCGGTCGTCCTGGCCGCAGGTATCTATTCCTTTGCGCAAGCCCGCTTGACGGCGGCGAATCCCACGGCGGCGAATCCCACGACGGCGAATCCCACGACGACGTCGGCCGCGCAGTCTGCCGCGACGACAGCTGAGGCCGGTGCTTCGCCGTCAGCCAGTCTCAATGCTGCGGTCCAGGCATCCGGCCCGGCGTCGGGCGCGGTGGACGCGGCCCTGGACGCGCGCATCCAGGCCATTCTCGCTGCCAACAGCCAGTACCAGATCGGCGTGGCGCTGGTCGGCCTCTCCCAGGGCGCCGGTTCCGCGGACGTCCACGAATACGGTGTCCGGGAGAAATTCGTGGCCGCGAGCACAGCCAAAGTCCTGGCCGCGGCGGCCTACTACCACTTGGTCGAAACCGGGGCGGCCAGCCTCGATGACCCTTTGGGGAGCTACACCGCCGGCTTCCAGCTCCGGGAGATGATCCAGCAGAGCGACAATGACTCGTGGTCGCTGATCATGGACGCAGTGGGCCACGAGGAACTGACAGAGTACGCGGCGTCGCTGGGTGTGAGCTATGACCCGGAAACCAACACGCTGACACCGGCGGAAATGGCGACCATCGTCTCCCGCCTCTACTCCGGGACGCTCCTGAACGCCGACCACACCGCCGAGCTGTTGTCCTATATGCAGGACACCAACTACGAAACACTCCTTCCCGCCGCAGTGCCGGACGGGATCACGGTCTTCCACAAGTACGGGCTCCTGGGCGGTGAACTGCACGACGCCGGCATCCTCGCCCGGGACGGCACCGCATACGCCCTGGTGATCTACACCAAGGGCAAGGACCTGAGCGACGTCCCGGAACGCACTGAAGTGATCCATCAGCTGACGCAGGCGGTGGCGGGCGCCCTCTTCTAGGCTGTTTCCAGCCCGCGCATGTCCGGGTCCGCCCGCATGGCGTCCGAGCCCCTAGATGCCAAGCTCCTCCCGCAGCGCCCGCACGTGGCCCTGCGGACTGACGTGGTATTGCGCCAGGACCACGTTGCCATCGGGACCGACAACCACGGTGGACCGGACCGTGCCTTCGCGGACCTCGCCGTCCATCAGCTTCTCGCCCCAGGCGCCGTACGCGAGGGCCACAGCGTGGTCTTCGTCCGCGAGCAGGGGGAACGTGAGCGCATGTTCCGCGGCAAAGGCGGACAGGGCCTCCCGGGCGTCGGGTGAGATGCCAAGGACCTCGAAGCCTGCGCCGTGGAGGGCAGCGAGGCTGTCGCGGAAGTCGCAAGCCTCGGTGGTGCACCCGGGAGTGGCTGCGCGGGGGTAGAAGTAGATGATGACGTTTTTGCCGCGATAATCGGCCAGGGAGATCCGGCGGCCCGCAGCATCTGGCAGCGTGAACCCGGGTGCTGGATCTTCGCTGTGCAGCTTAGTGATGGCGTGCAGCTTGGTGGTCACGGTGGATTGCATGCAGTTCCTTCGATCGAGGGTCGGGATGGTTGTGGCAGCGGAGCTCAGATGCTGTATTCCGCTGGTCCGCGGACCGTCGCCCGCGGACTGGGGACGAAGCGGTAGCCGCCGCTGCGGACGGTGACGACGGCGTGCCGGCAGCCCTTGAGTTTCCGGCGCAACCGGCCGACGTACACGTCGATGGACCGGGTTGCCGCGCCCGGGGTGTCGAACGCGTCGAGGCAAAGCTGCAGCTCCTGCCGGCTTACCGTGCGGGAGCAGTTCTGCACGAGACATCTCAGAAGCGTGAACTCCAGATCCGTCAGGGGCACCCGCTCTCCATCCAGCCTGGCGTCTCCGGCCGCGAGGTCGACGGCGAGCCGGCTGATGCTGCCGGGGACGGGCTCCAGGCCCGCCCCGCCGGTGTCCCCGGCGGGATCTGCTGTTCCCGCCGGGGTGCCGTCGTCTCCGGGGGACCGGACGACGACGGCGGATGTTGCGGCTCCGGCGGCGGGCCTAAAGTGGACTTCCGCCTCCGGGGCACATCTGAGGGCGCGGCCGAGCACGAGTTCGGCCGCGCGGGCCAGGCACACCGGGTCAACCTCGGAGTCGTCCGGCACCGTGACCCAGACCGCCAGTCCCTTCGCGGTGAGGCCGGCCTGCCGTGCCTGCCCGTTATGCCGGGCCCGTCCGTGAACGGCGGGCGGGGTGCCGGCCACGGCCGCCTGGCTCACACGCCGCCGCGGCGGATCAGCTTGCCGGCCGGGGTCCGGCCGTCGATCAGGGTGCCGCGGAGGTAGGTCTGCCGGACGACGCCGGAAAGCGCCTTACCGTCATACGGGGTGATGGGGTTCTTGTGTTTGAGCTTGGAGACATCCACAACGAAAGCCTCGTCCGGGGCAAATACGGCGAGGTCGGCGTCGTATCCCAGCGCCAGTTGGCCTTTATTGCCAAGGCCGGCGAGTTGGGCCGGCTTTGCCGCCATCCACGAGAGAACCTGCTCGAGCGGGATGCCGCGGTGTCGGGCCTCGGTCCAGATCAGTGACAGGCCCAACTGCAGCGAGGAGACGCCGCCCCAGGCCACGGCGAAGTCACCGTTTTCCAAGTCCTTCAGGTCCAGGGTGGACGGGGAGTGGTCCGAGACGATGCAGTCGATGGTGCCGTCCTGCAGGCCGGCCCACAGCAGTTCGCGGTTGGAGGCTTCGCGGATCGGCGGGCAGCACTTGTAGGCGGTGGCGCCGTTCGGGATTTCCTCGGCCGTCAGCGTCAGGTAGTGCGGGCACGTTTCCACGGTGAGGCGAACGCCGTCGCGCTTGGCGGTGGCGATCATGGGGAGCGCGTCGGAGGAGGAAAGGTGCAGGATGTGGGCGCGGGCTCCGGTCCAGCGGGCCCGTTCGATGACCTCGGCGACGGCCTTGTTCTCGGCCCCGCGCGGGCGGGAAGCCAGGAACGTGGAGTAGTGGTCGCCGCCGGGGTGGGGCGCGTGGTCGATCGCGTGGGAGTCCTCGGCGTGGACGATCATGAGCGAGTCGAAGGACTTGAGCTCGGCCATGTCCTGTTCCATTTCGTCCGCTTCCAAGTGCGGGAACTCGTCCACGCCGGAGTGCAGCAGGAAGCATTTGAAGCCGAAAACGCCCTCGTCGTGCAGCGGCCGCAGTTCGTTCTTGTTGCCCGGGACGGCTCCGCCCCAGAAGCCGACGTCCACGAACACCTGGTCCCCGGCCACCTCCCGCTTCAGTTTCAGGGCCTCCACGGTAGTGGTGGGCGGGATGCTGTTCAACGGCATGTCAATGATGGTGGTGACGCCGCCGGCCGCTGCCGCCCGGGTGGCGGACGCGAATCCCTCCCACTCGGTCCGGCCGGGCTCATTGACGTGCACGTGGGTGTCCACGAGGCCCGGCAGGAGGGTCTCGTCGTCGGCAAGCTCAATGACTTCACGGCCGGAGAGGCCGTTGCCCAACGGCTCGATCGCGACAATCACGCCGCCGCGGATGCCGACTTCCCGGGCGGCGATGCCGGCGGTGGTCAGCACCCGCTGCCCGCGGAAGACGACGTCGTAGGTTTCTTCAGACACTGAGGGTCTCCTTTCCCGGAGCACTGTCCAGGGCGCGGGCGCCCTGCGCGGAGGGCGCCACGTTGGCCAATTGCTCGCCGAGTTGCCGGCCGAGGCGCTCCAGCAGCGCCGCGGCGTCGGTTATACATGTGTCTACATTGCTTTCCAGCTCCGTCAAAGCGTGGACTGCGAGGAACCCGGAACTGCTGATCTGCTCCGGGGTCAGGACGGACCGGCCGCACACCGCGACCACCGGAACCTTGGCGCGGCGCGCCGCCCGGGCAACGCCCACCGGAGTCTTGCCCAGGAGGGTCTGTTCGTCGAGGCTGCCTTCGCCGGTGATCACCAGATCCGCGCCGGCCAGCCGCTCGGCCAGCCCTGTGAATTCGAGGACGACGTCGATGCCGGGCCGGCGGGTCGCGGCCAGCACTGCGATGGCTGCGTAGCCCACGCCGCCGGCAGCCCCGGCACCCGGAGCGTCCGCAGCCTTCCGCGCGCGGGGCCCGATTTCGGCGCAGAGCACGTCCACAAAGCGGCCCAGGGCGGCGTCGAGGGCTGCTACGTCCTCGGGGGTAGCGCCCTTCTGCGGGCCGAAGATCGCAGCGGCGCCTTGGGCACCAAGCAAAGGGTTGTCGACGTCGCTGGCGAGTACGAAGCGTGCCTCGTCCAGGCGGGCATCGAAGCCGGAGAAGTCGATCCAGGCCAGCCGGGCCAGGGCCGCACCGCCGGGCGGAAGTTCGTTGCCGTCGGCGTCGAGGAGCTTGGCACCGAGTCCCTGGAGGACCCCGGCGCCGCCGTCGGTGTTGGCGCTGCCGCCGACGCCCAGGATGATCTGCCGGCACCCGGCGTCGAGCGCGGCCCGGATCAGTTCGCCGGTTCCCTTGCTGCTGGCGCCATTGGCGGAGTCGGAATCAGGGCGGCCGCCCCCGCCGCCGGCCAGGACGGCGAGGCCGGACGCGGCGGCCATCTCAATGACCGCCTCGCGTCCGCGGACCGCGAACTCCGCCCGGATCGGCGCTCCGGTGGGGCCGCTGACGACGGCGCTGCGGCGGGTGAAGCCGGAGCCGACGGCGGCATCGAGGGTGCCCTCGCCGCCGTCGGCCACGGGAATCCGCAGTACCTCCAGATTGCCCCCGCAAGCCCGCTGCAGCCCTGCTTCGAGGTGCCGGGCGACGTCCGGGGCCGAGAGCGATCCCTTGAACTTGTCGGGCGCTATGACGACGCGCATCTCAGGCCTGCAGGGCCAGAATGGCGGTGGGGGCGTCCTCGGCGGTCTCGGCCAGGGCCTCGAACTCGTTGACGGCGCTGATTTCGGTGCCCATGGAGATGTTCGTGATCTTCTCCAGGATGACTTCCACCACCACCGGAACCCTGAACTCGCCCAGGAGCGCCTTGGCCTTGTCGAACGCGGCAGGCAGGTCTTCCGGGTTTTCCACCCGGATCGCCTTGCAGCCCAGGCCCTCGGCCACCTTAATGTGGTCCACGCCGTAGCCGCTTGCGGTTGCAGAGAGATCCGTCGAGTTGATGTTCTCAAACGCCAGGGACACGTTCTGTTCCATGTTGAAGCCGCGCTGGGACTGGCGGATCAGGCCGAGGTAGGAGTTGTTGACCACAACGTGGATGTACGGCAGGTTGAATTGGGCGCCCACGGCCAGTTCCTCGATCATGAACTGGAAGTCGTAGTCACCGGAGAGGGCAACCACGGTCTGGTCCGGCTTGCCCCGGACCACGCCCAGCGCGGCGGGGGCGGTCCAGCCCAGCGGGCCTGCCTGTCCGGCGTTGATCCATTTGCGCGGGCCGAACACGTGCAGCATCTGGGCGCCGGCGATCTGCGACAGTCCGATGGTGGACACGTACGTGGTGTCCTTGCCGAATGCTTTGTTCATTTCCTCGTACACGCGCTGCGGCTTGATCGGCACGTTGTCGAAGTGGGTCTTGCGGTGCAGTGTGGCTTTGCGCCCGGAACATTCGTCAACCCAGGCGGTGTAGTCCGGCAGGGACCCGGCGTCCCGGCGTTCCCGGGCCAGCTCCAGCAGCCCATCCAGGGCGGCGCCGGCGTCGGAGGCGATGCCGAAGTCCGGGGAGAACACGCGGCCGATCTGGGTCGGCTCGATGTCGATGTGCACGAACTTGCGGCCTGCGGTGTAGGTGTCCAGGCCGCCGGTGTGGCGGTTGGCCCAGCGGTTGCCGATGCCGATCACGAAGTCGCTGCGCAGGAAGTTCTCGTTGCCGTACCGGTGGCTGGTCTGCAGGCCCACCATGCCGGCCATGAGTTCGTGGTCATCCGGGATCGCGCCCCAGCCCATCAGGGTGGGGATCACGGGGACGCCCAGCAGCTCGGCCAGGTCCACGAGCTGGGCCGAGGCTCCGGCATTGATGATGCCGCCGCCGGCCACGATCAGCGGGCGCTCGCCTGCGGTGAGCATGTCCAGTGCCATTTCCAGCTGCTTCCGGCTGGCCCGGGGCTTCTCCACGGGCAGGGGCTCATAGGTGTCGATATCGAATTCGATCTCGGCCATTTGCACGTCGATCGGCAGGTCCAGCAGGACCGGGCCCGGGCGGCCGGAGCGCATCAGCTGGAAAGCTTTCTGGAAGGCCCCGGGAACCTGGCCGGGTTCAAGGATGGTCATGGCCAACTTGGTGACCGGCTTGGCGATGGACTCGATGTCCACGGCCTGGAAGTCCTCCTTGTGCAGCTTGGCCACGGGTGCCTGGCCGGTGATGCAGAGCATCGGGATGGAATCGGCCCACGCCGCGTACAGGCCGGTGATCATGTCCGTGCCCGCGGGGCCCGAGGTGCCGATGCAGATGCCGATGTTGCCGTCCTTGGCCCGGCTGTAGCCGTCGGCCATGTGGCTGGCGCCTTCAACGTGGCGGGCCAGGGTGTGGCGGATGCCGCCGTGGGCCCTCATGGCCGAATAGAACGGGTTGATCGCCGCGCCTGGCAGGCCGAACGCCTCGGTGGCGCCCTCCTTTTCCAGGATGGCGACGGCTGCGTCTACAGTGCGCATCTTCGTCATGGTGTGCTCCTTGAAAGTCTGTTTTTGGGTGTGCTGAAGGGAGGCCCGGCGAACCGTCGCGGGCACCTCTTGTTGGGGGGAGGTCGGGCCGCCGTCGTAAATCTCGACGCCGGGCCGGTGCGTTCGTGTCGAAGTGCCCCTTGCCGGGGCGGCAGCGCCGCTTAGTTGCGGCCGCTGAGCTTCAGGACCTGCTTGAAGAGGCCCGAGTGGTCCAGGCCGCCGTCGCCCTGGTTGACGGTGGCGGCGACGAGCTGCGCGACGATGGCGCCGAGGGGGACGGCGACATTGGCCTCGCGGGCCGCGGAGGTGACGATGCCGAGGTCCTTGTGGTGCAAGGCCAGGCGGAAGCCGGGGTCGAAGTTGCGGTCCAGCATCTTCTGGCCCTTCTGCTCCAGGACCTTGGAGCCGGCCAGGCCGCCGCCGAGGACCTTGAGGGCGGCGTCCGTGTCCACGCCGTAGGCCTCGAGGAAGGCGATCGCCTCGCCAAGGACTTCAATGTTGACGGCCACGATCAGCTGGTTGGCTGCCTTGACGGTCTGGCCGGAGCCGGAGGGCCCCACGTGGACGATGGTCTTGCCGACGGCGGCCAGGACATCCCGTGCCGCCTCGAAGTCGGCGGCGTCACCTCCCACCATGATGGAGAGCGCGGCGTCGATGGCGCCTTGTTCGCCGCCGGAGACCGGGGCGTCGAGGGGACGGATCCCGGCGGCCCGGGCGTCGTCGGCGAGGCGTTTGGCGACGTCGGGGCGGATGCTGCTGGCATCAACCCACAGGGCGCCCGGCTTGGCGTTGGCGAACACGCCGTAGGGACCGCTGACCACGCCTTCGACGTCGGGGGAGTCCGGCACCATGGTGATGACCACGTCGGCGTCCCTGACGGCCTCCGCGATGCTCGCGGCACCCTTGCCGCCTTCGGAGACGAGCTTGTCGGTCTTGTCCTGGCTGCGGTTGAAGCCCGTGACCGTGTGGCCGGCCTTGACGAGGTTGACGGCCATGGGCAGGCCCATGATACCGAGGCCGATGACTGCGATGTTGCTCATTGTGGTTCTCTTTCTGAAGTCTTTGTGTGCGTTTTAGCGCGGGTGTGCTTATGTGCCGGGGGAGGCGGGTGCGTGCTGTTTGGTTGGCGGGGCGGTTATGGGGACACGCGCTGGCGGATGGCCCAGCTGAACGCGGTCTGCGCCGGTTCCTTGTATTCGAGGCCGATGTAGCCTTCGTAGCCGAGTGCGCGGCTGCGGGCGATCCATTCGCCGAGGGGAAGCTGCCCGGTTCCGGGAGCCCCGCGGCCGGGGTTGTCGGCGATCTGGATGTGGCCGAAGTCCTTGGCGTGCTTTTCGATGACGGCGGCGACGTCGTCACCGTTCACGGCCAGGTGGTAGAAGTCCGCGAGGAGTTTGACGTTCCCGGCGCCGGATTCCTGCTTCACCCGGGCGATGACGTCGAGGGCGTCCTGTGCCTTGAGCAGGGGGTACCGGGGGGCGCCGCTGACGGGTTCCAGGAGGACCGTACCGCCGATGCGGGCCACGCCGGCAGCCGCCGTCGCAAGATTTTCGGCGCCAGTGGCGTCCTGCTGCTCAGCAGATTCGCCGTCAATACGATTGCCGTAGAGGGCGTTGAAGGCCTTGCAGCCGAGGCGCTCACCGATGCCGGCGACGACGTCGATGTTGTCCTGGAACTCGGTGGAACGTGCCGGCCAGGAGACCAGGCCGCGGTCACCGCCCGGCATATCGCCCGCGTTGAAGTTCAGGCCTGTGAGCTGCACGCCGGCGTCAGTGATGGCGTTCTCAAACCGGGCAACCTCGACGTCGGTGGGGACGGATGTCTCGAAGGGCCACCAGAATTCGACGGCGTCAAAACCAGCGGCCTTCGCGGCGGCCGGGCGTTCCCAGAGGGGGAACTCCGTCAGGAGGATGGAGCAGTTCACGGTGTACGTCATTGTGGGTTCCTTCCGGTGTGGGCGGGAGCTGGATCCCGGGCACCTTTGCCTTGCAGATCCTCTTGCCTGTTTTCCGCTTTGTGGAATTAAGATTCTGCTTTATGAAAAGTGTAGGGAAGGTTGGGCCGGGGAGTCAAGGGGTGAGCGAATGCGGGGTGTGGCTGCGGGGTGAGGCGCGCGGGACCCCAATATTCTTGGCCCGGCACCTCAGGGCGCGGGAGCCTACGGTAGTTCAGGCTCCGGCAGTTCAGGGCGCGCGGGCAGCAGATGCCGCGAAATTCCCTAGCGCTTCGTAGGGTCCTTCCGGATGCCCAGGCCCACGAGTGCGCCGACCCCGAGGCCGATCAGCAGACCCGTGAACGGCTTGTCGACGGTGGTGACCCCGATGGCGAAGCCGAGGGCCGCGCCGAGGAGCATTCCGATCCACAGGGATTCGTACTTCACAGCCTCAGGCTAGCAAGCATCGCCCGGGCCGCAAGGGCTCCGGGCTGGGTGACCAGATTTGGTGCGGAGGCGCGACCGGCGGAACCACGGAGGAGTCCGCCACTACGTGGATCGGTATTGGTGGATCGGTATTGCTGGATCGGTCTTAGGTCAGGCGGATCTGGCGGTTGACGTCCTTGTACAGCAGGTACCGGAAGTTGCCCGGACCGCCGGCGTAGCACGCCTGGGGGCAGAAGGCACGCAGCCACATGAAGTCGCCGGCCTCCACCTCCACCCAGTCGTCATTGAGCCGGTAGACGGCTTTGCCTTCCAGCACGAAGAGGCCGTGCTCCATGACGTGGGTTTCCGCGAAGGGGATGGAGGCGCCGGGCTTGAGGGTGACGATGTTGACGTGCATGTCGTGGGCGAGGTCCTCCGGGTCCACGAAACGCGTGGTGGCCCAGGCCCCGTCGGTGTCCGGCATCGCCCGCGGTGCGACGTCCTGGTCGCGGGTTACAAAGGATTTCGCCGTGTAGCCGTCCAGCGGCTCGTAGGCCTTCCGGATCCACTGGAAACTGGCGATCTCCCCGGACTCGTTCGCCACGGACCATTGCGCCCCCGCGGCGAGGTAGGCGTAGCCGCCCTCGCCCAGCCTGTGGATTTCCCCCTCAAGGGTCAGTGCCAGGGCGCCCTTGGTCAGGAAGATGACGCCTTCGACGCCGGCCTCCGGCTCGGGCTTCTCCGAGCCTCCGCCCGGTCCCACCTCGACGATCAGCTGCGAGAACGTCGTGGCAAAACCGGCGATGGGCCGGGCCAGGATCCAGGAGCGGGTGTTGGTCCAGCCGGGCAGTTTGCTCGTGACGATGTCCCGGAGCACGCCCTTCGGAATGACGGTGTAGGCCTCCTTGACCACGGCCCGGTCGGAGAGGATCTGGGTCTGCGGCGGAAGCCCGCCTTCGGGGTAGAAATAGTTACTCATGGGTGCGTTCCTTTTGCGGAGGGAGTGGAGGTGTTGGCCAGCCGGGGGTGGGCCAGCGCGGTGAGTTCGGGGAGCCCGACGCCGGCCAGCGCCAGGACTTCTTCGGTGCCGACGGCGCCGCACTGGACGCCGCGCAGCACGAAGGCTGCCAGGGCCCGTGCGGTGGCGGGTTCGTCCAGAACGCCGCCCGCAGTTTGGTCCACGTAATTGCGGAGCCGGGCAGCGGCGGCCGGGAGCCCTTGCCGGTAGAAGGCGTAGGTTGCGGCGAACCGGCTGGGCAGCTGGGCGGGGTGGAGGTCCCAGCCCTGGTAGTAGCCGCGTTCCAGCGAGCGGCGGACCAGCCGGCCGTGGAGCTGCCAGGCCTGCTCCACGTTCCCGCCCACCGGGATGATGTTGGTGGAGCCGTCGGAGAGCCGGATCCCGGTGCCGGCCGCGGCAAGCTGCATGACTTCCTTGGCAAAGTCCGCCACGGGATGTTCCATGGACTGGTATTCGGCGGAGATCTGCAGCGATGCTGAGTAGTCGTAGGTGCCGTAGTGCAGCCCGCTGATCCGGCCGGGCACCGCGTGCGGCAGGCGCGCCACCGGCGAGGTTCCGTCCGGGCCCAGGATGAGCTGCGGCGTTTCCACCTGCACCTCAAAGCGGAGCCGGCCCGCGGGGAGCGAGTGGACTTGCTCGAGCCGGGACACGGCGAAGGCCATGGCCTCCACCTGCGCCACCGTGGTGACCTTGGGCAGGGTGAGGATGAGCCCGTCCGGCAGTTCGCCGGCCGTGGCCAGCTGCGAGACGAAGAGATCCAGGGTCCGCAGGCCCCGGGCGCGGGTGGCGGCCTCGAAGCACTTGAAGCGGATCCCGATGAACGGCGGCGCGGTACCGGCGGCGACGGCGGCGGCCACGGCGGATGCCGCGGCGACAGCGGCGGCGTCCTCGGCGTCGTCGCCCCGGTCCCCGAACCCGTCCTCAAAGTCCAGGCGGAGGTCCTCGATCGGCTCGCGTGAGAGCTTGGCCCGGACCCGCGGTGCGACGGCGGCGGCCAGTTCGGTTTCCTGGCCCTGCAGAGCGCACAGGCTTTCGACGCCGCCGCGGGCGTCCACCGCGGCGAGGGCCTGGGCGCCCCAGTCCGCGGCGAACTCCGGGCCGAAGCGGTCGGCCGGAACGTAGACGGTGTGCACCGGCTGGCGGGAGCCGTCGTCGCCCGGGTAGCTGCGCTCCAGCAGCCGGTCGGTGTCGGCGAGCTGCGCATCGATCCGGGCGAGGTCGGCCCCGGAGAGGGCCGGCGTCACCGGACCCTGGCTCTGCAGATGGCTGCGTGGTTGCGGCCTGGCACTGGCGGAGGTGGCTGCCATGCCTCAGCCCACCAGCTCGTAAGCCGGCGTGGTGAGGAAGTCCGTGTAGTCCTCGGACAGGCAGATGTCGCCGATGAGCTTGCTGGCGGGCAGGTAGTGCTTCACGAAAGCTTCCTCGCCCACCTCGCCCCGGAGCTTCTCGGTTTCCTCGGCCAGGATCCCGGATACCAGCTCGCGGGTGACGGTCCGGCCAGTGTCGGCGAGCACAGAGTTGTTGCGGATCTGCTGCCAGACCTGGGACCGCGAGATTTCCGCCGTCGCCGCGTCCTCCATCAGGTTGTGGATGGCGACCGCGCCGTTGCCCGAAATCCACACCGCTGTGTAGGCGACGGCAACGTAGAGGTTCAGGCGCATGCCTGCCTCGGTGACCGTGCCACGGGCGGAGGCGACGTCCAGGAGCTGGTCCGCGGTGACCGAGACTTCCGGGCGCTGCCTGTCCAGCTGGTTCGGCCGCTCGCCCAGGACGGCGTCGAAGACGTCCCGGCAGACCGGCACCAGGTCCGGGTGGGCCACCCAGGAACCGTCAAAGCCGTCGTTCGCCTCACGGGTCTTGTCCGCGCGCACTTTCTCGAACGCCTGGGCTGTCACCTCGGGTTCGCGGCGGTTGGGAATGACGGCCGCCATGCCGCCCATGGCGAAGGCGCCGCGGTGGTGGCAGGTCTTGACCAGCAGTTCGGTGTAGGCACGCATGAACGGCGCGGTCATGGCCACGGTGGCGCGGTCCGGCAGCACAAAGCGCGAGCCGGCGTCACGGAAGTACTTGATGATGCTGAACAGGTAGTCCCAGCGGCCGGCGTTCAGGCCGGAGGCGTGGTCGCGGAGTTCGTAGAGGATCTCGTCCATTTCGAATGCTGCGGGGATGGTCTCGATCAGGACGGTCGCGCGGATGGTGCCTTGCGGAATGCCGAGGTAGTCCTGGGCGAAGACGAAGACCTCGTTCCACAGCCGGGCCTCGAGGTGGCTCTCCATCTTGGGCAGGTAATAGTACGGGCCATGGCCATTCTTCAGCAGCTGCCTGGCGGTGTGGAAGAAGTGCAGGCCGAAGTCCACCAGGGCGCCTACGGTGTGTTCGCCGTCGATCAGCAGGTGGCGCTCTGCCATGTGCCAGCCGCGCGGGCGGGCGACAACGACGGCCAGCGGGGCATCGGTCCGGAGCGTATATTCCTTGCCCTCGGGGGACGTGTAGGCCAGGGTTCCCGCCGCGGCGTCGCGGAGGTTCAGGATTGATTCGATCACGTTGGACCAGGTGGGAGTGCTGGCGTCCTCGAGGTCCGCGAGCCAGACCTTGGCCCCGGAGTTCAGGGCATTAATGGCCATCTTGGCCGGTGCGGCCGGACCCGTCATTTCCACCCGGCGGTCCTGCAGGGCTGTCGGGGCCGGGGCCACCGTCCAGTCGCCTTCACGGATATCACGGGTTTCCGGCAGGAAATCGAGCCGGCCGGTGCGGGCCACCTCGTCGCGTTTGACCGCGCGGGCCTTGAGCAAATCCCCGCGGGTGGTGGCGAAACGCTGGTGCAATTGCTCAATGAAGGCCAGCGCCTCGGGTGTGAGGATCTCCTCCGCGCGGTCAACGGGGCGGCGGGCTGAAATGGTGAGGGCCATTGTGGTCCTTCCTGGTCGGTGAAGCAGGCGGCGAATCAGGCGTGGGTCAGCGCGGCGGCCGGGACCGTCGCATGGGCAGCCGCGACAACCGCCGCGGCGACGTCGGCGGCAACGTGGGGGTCGAAGACGCTGGGAATGATGTAGCTGGCATTGAGCTCGTCGTCGGCGACCCGGTTGGCGATCGCCGCGGCGGCGGCCACCAGCATCTCGGGGGTGATGTCCGCCGCCCCCGCGTCCAGCAGCCCGCGGAAGAACCCTGGGAAGGCCAGGACGTTGTTGATCTGGTTGGGGAAGTCGCTGCGGCCGGTCGCCACCACAGCGGCGTGCCGTGATGCGACCACCGGGTCGATTTCCGGCGTGGGGTTGGCCATGGCGAACACAATAGCGTCGTTGGCCATGGATGCCACCTGTTCTTCGCCGATCACGTGCGGTGCGCTGACGCCGATGAAGACGTCGGCTCCCTTGAGCGCCTCGTGAAGGGTGCCGGAGAAGCCCCGTTCGTTGGTGTTCTCGGCAATCCAGGTGCGGTGCTCGTCGCTGTACTGTTCGCCGAAGTGGATCGCTCCCGATCGGCCGGCGGCGATGATGTTGCGGGCCCCCTGTGCCTTTAGCAGCGCGATAATGGCGGAGCCGGCGGCGCCGACGCCCGAAACGACAATCCGGA
The DNA here is from genome assembly GCF_056406115.1 of Arthrobacter sp. P1_D4. Lineage (NCBI taxonomy): Bacteria > Bacillati > Actinomycetota > Actinomycetes > Micrococcales > Micrococcaceae > Arthrobacter > Arthrobacter sp. P1_D4. The sequence continues at coordinate 219,063 of NZ_JBFUAU010000011.1, forward strand.
CCTCGGAGAGTTTTTTGTCCACCACGCGCAGGGCGTTGGTCAGGGCTGCCAGCGTGACGATTGCGGTTCCGTGCTGGTCGTCGTGGAAGACCGGGATGTCGAGCTCCTCGCGGAGCCGGGTTTCGATCTCGAAGCAGCGCGGAGCGGCGATGTCCTCAAGGTTGACCCCGCCATAGACCGGGGCGAGCGCCTTGACGATCCGGATGATTTCCTCCGTGTCCTGGGTGTCCAGGCAGACCGGCCAGGCGTCGACGTTGGCGAACTGCTTGAAGAGCGCGGCCTTGCCTTCCATGACCGGCAGTGCGGCGGCCGGGCCGATGTTGCCGAGGCCCAGGACGGCGGAGCCGTCGGTGACGACGGCGATGGTGTTGCGTTTGATGGTCAGGTTCCGGGCGGCCTCAGGGTTTTCCGCGATCGCCAGGCAGACGCGGGCGACGCCGGGGGTGTAGGCGCGGGAGAGGTCGTCGCGGTTGCGCAGCGCGACCTTCGGCACAACTTCCAGCTTGCCGCCGAGGTGCATCAGGAAGGTTCGGTCCGAGACGTTCCGGACCGTGACGCCGTCGAGCGCGTTGAGCGCGTCCTTGACACGTGCGGCGTGCTCGTCGTCCGTGGTGTTGCAGGTGACGTCGACTACCAGGGTCTCGTGGTGGGATTCGGTGACATCCAGGGCCGTGATCGCGGCGCCGACCGCACCGACGGCGGCGGCCAGTTCGCTGGTGGCGGTGAAGCTCGAGGGCGCCTCCACGCGCAGGGTGATCGAATTTCCGGGGCTGGGATTCGCCATTGAATTTTCCTCCTAGTCGGCCCGCGGACGGGCTCTTACTGCACTAACTTATTTCGTATGATGGATATTATTATCTACTTTGTGGAAATACAACCCCCCCGGGGTCCGTCGGCGGCGGGGGCGGTACTGTATCTTGTGTCCACTAGGCACTTTTTTCACGATGTGGATAAAATTTGTCGTAAGCAACCCCTCAGGAGAGCAAAGTTATGGCGGAGAAAGCCCCCGGAGGCGTGCAGTCCGTTGAACGCGTCTTCGAACTTCTGGAACTGATCACCGATGCCGGCGGCGACGTCACCCTCAGCGAACTCTCGTCCTCCACCGATCTGCCGCTTCCCACCATCCACCGGCTGCTGCGCACCCTCGTCACCCTGGGCTACATCAGGCAGCTGCCGAACCGCCGCTATGCCCTGGGCCCGCGCCTGATCCGTCTGGGCGAGGCGGCGAACAAGCAGCTCGGGGCGCTCGCCCGGCCGCAGCTCCAGTCCCTCGTGGAACGGCTCGGGGAAACCGCCAACATGGCTGTGCTGGACTCTGACATGGTGATGTACGTGGCCCAGGTCCCGTCCCTGCACTCCATGCGGATGATCACCGAAGTGGGCCGCCGCGGTTACATGCACGCCACCGGCATGGGCAAGGCGATCCTGGCCCAGCTGGACGATGAGACGGTGCGTGGCATCGTGACCCGGAAGGGCATGCCCACACCCACACCGAAGAGCATCGGCGACGTCGAATCCCTGCTCGCCGACTTGAAGCTGATCCGCAGCCGCGGCTATTCGATCGATGAGGAAGAGCAGGAGATCGGCGTCCGCTGCTTCGCGATTGCCATCCCCAACGCGCCGACCCCCGCGGCGATTTCCGTCTCCGGGCCCGTTTCCCGGGTGGACGAGACTTTCGCGGACCGGGCTGTGCCGTTGCTGCGCGAGGCAGCCCTGGCGATCTCCCAGGACCTCAACAAGAGCTGACATCTAGCGGCCGTGCCGCAGTCCGCCAGGCCAGGTTGCGGCCCCTTTTCCTTCACGGGGAGGGGCCGCAACGCTCATGCCGGTGGGGCGCAGGGACTAGTGCTCGGATGTCGCGGCGGACTCCACCGGGACTTCCTTGCCGTCGCAGTCGATCAGTTTGCCGTTCTCGTAGCGGTCGCCCTCGGCCAGGCACTGGAGGTCTTCCTCGCGGATGACCCGGCCCGTTCCGGCCACGAAGACCGACTGGTTCTCCGAGTTGCCCTTCTTTAGGTGGTTGAAGAGCAGGTTCAGCGCGATGGCCATGACCGCTGCGGAGCTGATGCCGGAATGGAAAATCGTTGCGAACCAGCTGGGGAACTTGTCGTAGAACGTGGGGGCGGCGATCGGGATCATCCCGAAGCCGATGGAGGCGGCGACGATGATCAGGTTCATGTTGTTCCGGTACTCCACCTTGGCCAGGGTCCGGATGCCGCTCGCGGCCACCGTGCCGAAGAGCACGATCCCCGCACCGCCCAGGACGGCTGTGGGGACCGCCGCGACCACGCGGCCGAGCACCGGCAGTAGGCCCAGCAGCACCAGGATGACGCCGCCGGCCGCCACCACATAGCGGCTCTTGATCTTGGTGACGGCGACCAAGCCAACGTTCTGGGCGAACGCGCTCTGCGTGAAGGAACCGAAGACCGGCGCCACGAGGCTGGAAACCATATCTGCCCGCAGGCCCGCGGCGATCCGCTTCGAATCGACCCGGGTGCCCACGATTTCGCCGACGGCCAGGATGTCGGCCATGGTCTCGGTCAGGATGACCAGGACCACGATCAGCATGGAGATGATGGCGGCAGCCTCGAAGGTGGGTGCGCCGAGGTGGAACGGTGCGGGGAAGGCGACGATCGGGCCGTCACCAACCTTTGAGAAGTCCGCCATGCCGGTCACGACGGCCACCCCGGTTCCGGCGACCATGGCCAGCAGGATGGACAGGCGGGAAATGGTGGCGCTGCCGACCTTGCTCAGCAGGAGCACGAGGGCCAGGGTGACGGCCGCCAGCCCGATGTTGGCCACGCTCCCATAGTCCGCCGCCTTCTTGTTCCCGCCCATAGCCCAGTTGGCCGCCACGGGCATCAGCGTGAGGCCGATGGTGGTGATGACTGTGCCGGTGACCACCGGCGGGAAGAACCGGACAATCTTGGAGAACACCGGGGCGATCAGCAGCCCGATGGCTGCAGAGGCAATGACAGCGCCGAAGACGGCCGGGAGGCCGCCTCCGCCGGTGACGATGGCGACCATGGTCGCCACGCTGGCGAAGGAGACGCCTTGGACCAGGGGCAGCTGGGAGCCGAAGAACGGCACGCCCAGGGTCTGGAGCAGCGTTGCCAGGCCGCCCATGAAGAGGGCCGCGGCGATCAGGACCCCGACGTCGGCCGGGGCCAGGCCGGCGGCCTGGCCGACGATCAGGGGGACGGCGATGATGCCGCCGTACATGGTCAGGACGTGCTGGAAGCCGTAGGCGAAGCTACTTCCGACGGAGAGCCGTTGGTCCTCGGGGCGGAGAGTGCCGCCGGTGCCGCCGGTGCCGCGGGTGCGTGGCAGCCGGGCGGTCAATTTTTTGCGTGCGTTCATGGCAGACCTTCTTGGTTCATGGCGGACGTCGTTGTCCGGCTAACAATGTCTGGCTAACGGGTGCCGGAGTGCCGGCGCCGGAGGCCCGGGCCGGCCGGCCCGGGAGTCCTAGCAGAAGCCGGCGATCCCGGACCAGGCGATTTCTGCGGGGCTGGCGTCTTCACGCTGGACAGTGGCCTCGATCAGGCCGTAGGGGCGGTCGGCGGCGAAGAAGACCTCGTTGGGGTTGTCGAGGCCAAAGGGCGAGAGGTCGACGAGGAAGTGGTGCTTGTTGGGCATGGAGAACTTGATCTCGTCGATCTCGGTGTGCGCTTCCAGGACCTTGGCGCCCATGTCGAAGAGGGTCTGCTGCAGGGCGTGGGAGTAGTTTTCGCTGAAGCCCTCCAGCAGCAGGCTCTTGACGTCCTCGTAGCTCTTGTTGAAGTCGAACGTGCCGAAATCGGTGCCGGTCCTGAAGCGCCAGCGGGCCGATACGTCCGTGGCGAGGATGCGGTCGGACGTTTCCGGGAGGGTGGTGTACTTGTCCCGCGGGAAGCCGCTGAACCCGGACTGGGTCGACTTCAACACGGTGAGGTCCTTGAGCCCGGCGATGAGGTGCTCGGTACCGCTGTCGCGGACAAGGACCGCGGTGCGGACTTCCTGGCCGCTGCGGACGAAGGAGTGGTCGTGCCCGGTCCCGTGGGCCTGGATCCGGTCCCATTTGTAGGATTCGGCTGCCCAGCGGCCGCCGGTGACCCAGTCGAAGTTCGAGGTGAAGTGCTTGCCTAGCCGCAGCAGGAAGGCTTCCGGGGAGCCGATGCCGTCCCGGGCGAAGGCATAGATGGTGTTCTTTTGGGTGTCCGTGGCCACCACATGGCTGTTGTCGCCTTCGAGGTGGGCAGCCGCGAAGTCCCCGCGCAACTGCGAGGTGACATTCAGGTCTTCGATTTCATGGCGGTCGGTGTCCCTGGTGATCTTGACGACCCGGACTTCGGCTTTTCCGTACTGGTTGTGGCCGAGGACGATCTTGTTGCTCATGGTCTGATTCCCAACTTCAGGTATGTGGCACCAAAGTCCCACATAGAAATTAAGCGCGTGTTTCCCGCGCGTTTCTCATTCCGTCGGCCCACAAAAAAGAGCCGACATCAGTTGATGCCAGCTCATTACGACCCTGCCTGCTGCTCCCAGGTTACGTGACCTGCGCCACGAATTGGGATTAAGCGTAGCCCGGTCCGGGCGTGGTGTACATCACTTTTCGAAAAAACGGTTTGTGACCGCGGCGGCCAACGCACTTGACCACCGGCTCCGCCCGCCCCTACTCTTTTCCACATAACAATAAATTATTTCCAAAATGTGGAACTCTTCGGCGTGCTTCGACTCGGTGCGGAGAAGCGCCCACGCAATGCATGAGGAGGAATCCATGAACTCGCAGGAGACGGACAGTGCCGTTGAATTTCCGGCGCCCGGGGTGGAGCTGTACCTGCCGTTCGCCGCCACGGACTTCGGCGCCACGGACCCAGACTTCTACATTCCGGCCGACTGCGAGCGGAGGGACCGCGGCTTTTCCCGGTGGCTCCGCGCGCTGCCGCTCTTTGGCCGGTAGGCGTTTCGTTTGGGCGGTAGGGCGGTTGGGCGGTGGCAGGGCCTTGGCGTGAAGACCCGGAAATAGAGATTTCACATAACGAAAACAGGCTTCCCTCAAATTGGGCGCGCCGCGCGGACATCCCGGTGCTACTGTCGATCTTGCCAACGGCGGGCAGCCCGGGACGCGGGAAGCTATCTACCAGGCGCAACCTTCAAGGCACATGCTGAAGACTGGTCACCGTCGCATACGGCCCTTGCGTACCCGTCACGGTGTACAGGCTTCCGCAGGTAGGGAGTGGCGGCATGACTACAACCGATACGGCCCAGAAGTTCCTGGCGAGATCCATCGAGTTGGCCACGGCCAACGTCCTGAACGGCGGCGGCCCGTTCGGCGCAGTGGTGGTCACTGCGGACGGGCTAGCGTTCGAAGGCGTCAACCGCGTCACCGCCACCAACGATCCCACGGCGCACGCCGAGGTCACGGCCATCCGGCAGGCCTGCAGCGAACTTGGCACTTTCGATCTCAGCGGAGCCACGCTCTACTGCAGCTGCGAGCCGTGCCCCATGTGCCTGGCGTCCGCACTGTGGGCGCGGGTGTCACGCGTGATGTTCGCCGCGGACCGGCACGATGCCGCGGCTGCGGGGTTCGATGACGCCGTCTTCTACGAATACTTCGAAAACGACCGGCGCGACACGCTCATGCCGGTGGGCAGGCTGCAACTGACAGACCCGCAAGCGCCCGCGGCACTGGATCCCTTCAAGGCCTGGAACTCGCTTGAGTCCCGGACCGACTACTAGCGCCGGGGACTGCGGCCATGTTGGATCTGCTCCCGCACCTGGGCACATGGCGGCCGGCCGCGTCCGGGCAGCTCTGCGCGGTGGCCACCGTCGTGGGCACTGCCGGATCAGTGCCGAGGCCCGTGGGCACCTCCATGCTGGTCTCGGAGACCGGCGAGGTGCTGGGCAGCCTGTCCGGTGGATGCGTTGAAGGGGCCGTTGTGGAAGCGGCCCTGGAGGCAATGCGCGACGGCGGGACGCGCCGGGAGTTCTTCGGCTACAGCGCCGAGGACGCGTTTGCCGCCGGGCTGACCTGCGGCGGCGGGCTGGAAATCCACATCGAACCCCTGGGCGCAGGGCCCGGCCGGCTGCGGCTGGACAGCCTGCAGGCCCTGGCCGGGAGGCATCCGGCCGGGGCCGCGCTGATCCGCAGGATGGACGCCGGCGGACGCGGCGCCGTCGTGGTTCCAGACCCGGCGGCCTTCCAGGTACTGCAGTCGGCCGAACTCGCCGCGATGCTCGGTGCGGGCGGTTCCGCCGGTGCCGGGCTCGCGATGCGGGCGGCAGCAGCCCAGTTGGAACCGCTGCTGAGGGGAGGCCGTACAGGGCTGGTCCGGCTCGCGCCCGCGGGGGAGCGCCAGCAGGAACCCGTGAGCCTGCTGGTGGAGAGCCGGCTACCGGCACCGCGCCTGCTGATCTTCGGCGCCAATGACTTCGGTGCGGCACTCGTGCCGGCCGCGAAACTCCTGGGCTTCCATGTCACGGTGTGCGATGCGCGCCCGGCGTTCGCACAGCAGGACAGGTTCGGCGCCGCGGACGAGGTGGCCACGGCCTGGCCGCACCGGTACCTGGCGGACCAGGCACGGGCCGGCCGCACCGACGCACGGACGGCCATCTGCGTCCTCACGCACGATCCGAAATTCGATGTCCCGCTCCTGCAGGCCGCGCTCGGCCTGGACGTGGGCTATGTCGGCGCCATGGGGTCCAGGCGAAGCCACCGCGGGCGGATGGACGCTCTGCGGCAGGCCGGCGTGGCCGACGGCGACCTGGCCCGGCTGCACTCACCCATCGGCCTGGACCTCGGCGCCGTCACGCCGGAAGAGGTCGCGGTGTCCATCACGGCAGAACTCGTGGCCAACCGGAGCAAGGCCGCCGGGCTGGTCCAGGGCAGCGCGTCCCTGAAGGATTCCAGCGGCCCCATTCACCACTACGCCCGAAATCACCAAGACAGCAGTCCTCAAGACAGCAGCCATCGCGACAGCAGCGCCGGCATGCCGGCATCCCAGGAGGCCCAGTGGACATGAACACCATCGAGGCCGTGCTCCGCACCGCGGATCCGGCGCAGTGGCGCGAAGGGGACGCCTGGCTCGCAGGGGGCACCGTGCTTTTCTCCGCGGGGAGCCCCGCCCCCGGACAGGAACCGCTCCGGCGCCTCCTGGACCTCGGCTCCACGGACTGGACACCCCTGGCGTTGTCGGCGGACGGCATCGAGCTGGCGGCAACCTGCACCATCGCGCAACTGTACGCGTTCCCCGGCTCGGCCGCCGGCCGGGGGCTGGCCGGGAACTGGCCCGGCGTGGAACTCGTCCGCCCCTGCTGCGAGTCCTTTGTGGCCTCCTTCAAGGTCTGGACCATGTCCACGGTGGGCGGCAACCTGTGCACTTCCCTGCCGGCCGGGCCCATGATCTCGCTTTGCGCGGCGCTCGACGCCACGGCCACCATTCTGGGCCCCGGCGGCGCCCGCCGCAGGCTCCCGGTGCTGGACTTCGTTACGGGCGACGGGACGAACTGCCTCGCTCCCGGCGAGCTCCTGCGCAGCGTGAGCCTGCCGGCGGCGGCCCTGTCCTCCCGGGTTGCCTTCCGCCGGCTGTCGCTGAGCAACCTGGGCAGGTCAGCGGTGCTGCTGATTGGAAGGCTCGACGCCGGCGGCGCCCTGGTCCTGACCGTCACCGCAGCCACCAAGCGCCCCGTGCAGCTGCGCCTGGGGTCCTCCGCGGCGGCGCTCGCCGGCGCCCTCACTGATGCTCTCTCCGAGGCCTTGGATGCCGCCATCCCGGATGACCTGTACCACGACGACGTCCACGGCCTGCCCGCCTGGCGCAAGGACATGACGTACCGGCTGGCCCATGAAATCCAGGCCGAACTCACCACCCCGGCAGGCCGCGACCCGTTACGCATAACCGGTGACTTCTGGCCGCCGCGGGGCAGGACCCTGAACGGTGGACCCCGGACGGAAGGTGCCAGAGCATGAGAATCGAGATCAACGGCATCCCGGCGCAGGCCGAACCCCGGCCCGGCCAGTGCCTGCGGACGTACCTTCGCGAACAGGGGAACCTGGGTGTCAAGAAGGGCTGCGACGCCGGCGATTGCGGCGCCTGCACGGTGCATGTGGACGGGGTGCCGGTGCACAGCTGCATTTATCCCGCCGTCCGCGCGGAAGGCCGCGCGGTCACCACGGTGGAAGGATTGGCTGCCGCCTGCGCCTCCGGCGCCTCCGGTGACCCCAACAGCGCCGCACTTCATCCGATGCAGCAGCAGTTCCTGGACCGGCAGGGTTTCCAGTGCGGTTTTTGCACGGCCGGCATGGTGATGACGGCCGCGACGTTCGATGAGGAGCAGAAGGCGGACCTGCCGCGGAACCTGAAGGGCAACCTGTGCCGGTGCACCGGGTACACGGCCATCGAGGACGCCGTCTGCGGGAGGGGGAGCCGCCCGGTCACCTCTGGAACGGACCCCTCTGGCCCGGACACGGCGGCCGCGGGGCCAGGCCGGCCGGAGCCGCGCCAGGGACAACTGGGCGACGACGCTCCTGCCCCCGCCGGCCTCGCCATCGTCACGGGGCGGGCCCGCTACACCCTGGACGTCCCGGCCGAAGAGCTGCCCGGGCTGCTGCACGCGAAACTGCTGCGCTCCCCGCATGCCCACGCCCGGATCCGCTCCATCGACGCAGCAGCCGCGCTGGCGATTCCCGGCGTCGCGGCGGTCTTCACCCATGAGGACTCCCCGGCGCAGCTGTTTTCGACCGCGCAGCACGAGCTCTACACGGACGACCCGGACGACACCCGCGTCTTTGACGACGTCGTGCGGTTCACCGGCCAGCGCGTCGCCGCCGTCGTCGCCGGGACGGTGGCGGCGGCGGAGGCAGGCGTGCGGGCCCTGAAGGTCGACTACGAGGTGCTGGATGCGGTCTTTACCCCGGAGAACGCCATGCTCCCCGGCGCCCCCGCCCTCCACGGGGACAAGGACGCAACCACGGCCCGCATCAGCCGGCCGGAGCGGAACGTCGTCGCGGAACTGCATTCCGAGCTCGGCGATATGGCGGCCGGGTTCGCCGCGGCGGACTTCATCCACGAACACACCTACCGGACTCAACGGGTGCAGCACATGGCGCTCGAAACCCATGCCTCCATCGCCTCCATCGGCGGTGACGGGCGGCTGCTGATCCGCACCTCCAGCCAGGTACCGTTCCTGGTGCGGCGCACCCTGGGGCGGGTGTTCGGCCTGCCGGAAGAGCAGATCCGGGTGGTTGCCGGACGGGTGGGCGGCGGTTTTGGCGGCAAACAAGAGGTGCTCACCGAGGACGTTGTCGCTCTGGCGGCCCTGAAGCTCAACCGCCCCGTGCAGCTTGAATTCACCCGGACCGAACAGTTCACCGCCGCCACCACCAAGCATCCCTTCACCATCCATCTCACGGCCGGCGCCAGCCGCGACGGGAGGCTGACCGCACTGAAGCTGGAGGTGCTCACCAACACCGGCGCCTATGGCAACCACGCCACCGGGGTCATGTTCCACGGCTGCGGCGAGTCGTTGGCGGTGTACAAGTGCGCCAACAAGAAAGTGGACGCCCACGCCGTGTACACCAACACCGTGCCGTCCGGTGCCTTCCGCGGCTACGGGCTCAGCCAGATGATCTTCGCGATCGAATCCGGCATCGACGAGCTCGCGGCAGCGATCGGCATGAACCCCCTGGAGTTCCGCCGCCGGAACATGGTCCGGGAAGGCGACGACATGCTGTCCATCCGCGACGAGCCCCAGGAAGATGTCCGCTACGGAAGCTACGGCCTGGACCAGTGCACGAAGCTGGTAGAGGACGCCCTGGCCCGTGGACGGGAACGCTGCCGCGCGGCCGGCCTCGACAGCCCGGGACCGGACTGGGTGGTCGGGGAGGGGACTGCCCTGTCCATGATCGACACCGTCCCGCCACGCGGCCACTATGCCCACTCCAGGCTCCGGCTCCTGCCCGACGGGACCTACGCCGCCGACGTCGGGACGGCAGAATTCGGCAACGGCACCACCACCGTCCACGCGCAGCTCGCGGCCACCGCGCTGTCCACCTCCGCCGCCCGCGTCACCCTCCGGCAGTCCGACACCGACCTCGTGGACCACGATTCGGGCGCGTTCGGATCTGCCGGCACCGTGGTGGCCGGCAAAGCGACGCTGGCCGCCGCAGAGGACCTCGCCCTCCGCATCCGCGCCTTCGCCGCCGGCCTCCGCCGCGTGCCGCCCTCCGGCTGCGTCCTGGACGGGGACGCCGTGGTCTGCGAGGGAACCCGGGTGCCCCTGACGGATATTTACGACGCCGCTGAGCAGGCCGGCGTCGAGCTCGCCGCCGAGGGGCGTTGCGGCGGGACGCCGCGCTCGGTGGCGTTCAATGTCCAGGGCTTCCGGGTGGCGGTGAACACCGGGACGGGGGAGCTGCGGATCCTGCAGAGCGTGCAGGCGGCCGATGCCGGCGTGGTGGTCAACCCGCGCCAGTGCCGCGGCCAGATCGAAGGCGGGATCGCGCAGGCCCTCGGCTCTGCGCTCTACGAGGAGGTCACAGTGGACGACGCCGGCCGCGTCACCACCGACGTCCTGCGGCAGTACCACGTCCCCTCCTTCGCCGACGTGCCGCGCAGCGAGGTGTACTTCGCCGACACCAGCGACAAGCTGGGCCCGCTGGGCGCGAAGTCGATGAGCGAGAGCCCGTTCAACCCGGTGGCGCCGGCGCTCGCGAACGCCATCCGGAACGCCACCGGCGTGAGGTTTTCCGAGCTGCCCATCTCCCGGGACAAGATTTACCTGGCCCTGAAGGAGGCGGGGCTGGTTCCCCCGCTTTGAGGCCGTTAACGGCCTATAGTCGGACGATGGAACAACGAATCTTGGGCAAAACCGGACGAAACGTCTCCACCGTCGGGCTGGGGACCTGGCAGCTCGGCGCGGACTGGGGCAACGTGGACCCCGCGCAGGCGCAGGCCATCCTGGCGGCCTCCGCCGAAGCGGGCGTCACGTTCTTCGACACCGCGGACGTCTATGGCGACGGCCGCAGCGAGCAGGCCATCGGCGCGTTCCTCGCGGACAACCCCGGTCTGGACATCACGGTGGCCACCAAGATGGGCCGGCGGGTGGAGCAGCGGCCGGAGAACTACAACCTCGCCAACTTCCGCGAATGGACGGACCGGTCGCGGCGCAACCTGGGCGTCGAGCAGCTGGATCTGGTCCAGCTGCACTGCCCGCCCACCGCCGTGTACAGCAACGACGAGGTCTACGACGCGCTGGACACGCTCGTGGCCGAGGGCGCCATCCGGAACTACGGCGTCAGTGTGGAGCGGACCGAGGAAGCCCTCGAGGCCATGCGCCACGAAGGCACCGCCACCGTGCAGATCATCCTCAACGCCTTCCGGCTCAAGCCGCTGGACAAGGTGCTGCCCGCGGCTGAGGCCGCCGGCGTGGGCATCATCGCCCGCGTCCCGCTCGCCTCCGGGCTGCTCTCCGGAAAATACACTGCGGACACGACCTTCGCCGAGGACGACCACCGGAACTATAACCGCACCGGCTCAGCGTTCGACGTCGGGGAGACCTTCTCCGGCGTGGACTTCGGCCAGGGCCTCAAAGCGGTGGCCGAGTTCGAGGAACTGGTGCCCGACGGCGTCAGCACCGCCCAGGCGGCCATCGCCTGGATCGCGGCGCAGGACGGCGTCAGCACGGTGATCCCGGGCGCGCGGAACGTGGACCAGGCGCGCGCCAACGCCGCCGCGGCGGATGTCAGCGGCATTGACGCCACCTTCGACGTCGGCGTCCGCGAAATCTATGACCGCTACTTCCGCGAATCGATCCACCCCCGCTGGTAGACCCTCCTCAAACCAATGCAGGGTCAGAAACGGCCCATGGCGGCGTGGTTCAGGGCCGTAGCTGACCTCGCGTTGTGGTTGGCGTAGCCGACGTTAGGCCGGCGGGTACCACACCCGCTTCCCCTCAACGCGGGCGAAGGAAGTCAGGGTGTGGGGTTTCGCGGACTTTTCCGTCATGATGTCCAGCACCCCGACATTCCGGACCAGGAGCGCGTCACCGATCAGCGAGCGGTGGCAGCGCCACGGGACGGCTTCCGCGCACATGATTGCCGAATCGTTGGCCCGCCCGCGGTCCAGCAGCTGGTCGATGGCCGCGGAGAATTCTTCGGTCTGCATGTAGTCCGCATATCCCCGAAACGACGCGTTGCGCCAGGCGCCGTTGGGGCTGTCCTTCCGGGCGTGCCGCAGACCACCGAGGGATTCCATTCGCCGGTAGGTGATTCCGCTGGCCCGCACGCTCGCGGCCAGCGCGTCCCCGTTGAACTGTGGATTGTGGCGCGACTTCGGGACGGTGCGCACGTCGATCAGCTTCTTGACGCCGTGGGCCTGCAGGATGCCGATGAATTCGCCAATGGGATGAGTGGAGTGCCCCACCGTGAAGATGGTCATGTCCGTCATCCCCCCATGCTAAAGCGGCTCGCCTGCGCCGACGGTGTAGCGGCCCGGATATTCTGGAGGACCTACCGGCTGTCAACGAAACGGGTACGGAATGACTTCATCCTCCATCGATGGCTTTGTTGACCGTCTTGCGGCCGTGGCAACAGGACCCGGGTGCAACAACTTCTTCGATCACACCGCGCCGGGAAATGCGCAGCGCCGGCGGAACCTGACCATCTACCTGCGGGAGATGCAGGACCGCGACCCCAAGGTCCTGCTCGTGGGGGAAGCCCCCGGTTACAGGGGCATGGGGATCACCGGGGTTCCCTTCACGAACCGCACCATGTTCGAGGGCCCCGCCAACGAGTTTGGGCTTTTCGGGCCGGGGAAGGGCTACGTGCTCCCGGCGGAAGCTGCGGGAATCGCTGCGGAGCCGACGGCCACGGTGATGTGGCAGGTGCTGGCCGAGCTGGAATTCCTGCCCCTGCTGTGGAGCGCCTGCCCGTGGCACACCCACGTGCCCGGGCGGCCGCTGTCCAACCGCACGCCAAAGGCTTCCGAGGCTGCGCTGGGAACTCCGTTTTGGCAGGCGCTCGCTGAGGCGTTCCGCATCGACACCGTGGTGGCCGTGGGCAACGTGGCCTACCGCAGCCTGCAGCGCAGCGGCATGGACGTGCCGAAAATCAGGCACCCGGCGCACGGCGGCCGGTCCGGGTTCAAGCGTGGACTGCAGGAGTTTTTGGCTCACTCGCGCTAAAACCGGCGCTAGTCCAGGAGGTGCAGCTGGTCGGCAGAGTCGAGGTCCTCGCCGTTGGAGAGGTCGCTGCAATCCACCAGATCAACCAGGTCCGGGTGGGCCCGCAGGAAATGCCGGGCGCCGGCGTCGCCCGTAGCGGTTTCCGCGGCTTCGGTTCGAAGACCGGCATCGAGCAGCAGCGGGTGTCCCCGCTGCAGTTTCCCGTCCGCGTCGCGGTAGGCGGCCGCCGTCACCCGGCCTGGCCGGTGGGACCCCAGCAGCCGGGTGACGGTCTTTTTGGTCAGGCCGGGCTCGTCCACCAGCGCAATGAGCACATGGTCCTCCGGGGCCGCAGCGGTGATACCGGCCCGGAACGAGCTGCCCATCCCGCTGGCCCAGTGCGGGTTGTCGATGACCCGGTGCCGGCCGAGTTCGGTGGCGGCGCGGACCCTTGCCGCATCCGCGCCAAGCACCACCACCACCTCCCGGCAGCCGCCCGATAGCAGCACGTCAGCGAGCACTTCGACCAGCGTGCGGCCGCGGAGGGGGAGCAATGCCTTCGGCCCGAGCCCCAGCCGCGTCCCGGCTCCGGCGGCCAGCAGCACCGCCGTCGTGCCGCCGGATCCGGTGCCGTGCGCTCTGCTGTCGCTCATCTGCCCACCATAACGCGCTTCTCAGGCGTCGCCGCCCGCTCCGCCGGTGGTCCCGGCGGTGACGTCCAGGAGCTTGTAGCGGTCTATCGCGTAGGCGGGCACCCCGCCGTCGACCTCTCCGCGCGAGGCCAGCAGCTGGAGGGTCTTCACTACAATCGAGTGCGTGTCGTTCTTGAAGAAACGGCGGGCCGCGGCGCGGGTGTCGGAGAAGCCGAAGCCGTCCGCGCCGAGCGAGGCGAACTGGTGCGGCAGGAACTGCCGGATCTGGTCCGGCACGGCCTTCATGTAGTCGGTGACCGCCACGACCGGCCCGGTGGCACCGGCGAGCTGCTGGGCCACGAACGGGACGCGGGCGGGCTGGCCGGGGTTGAGGAAGGCCTCTTCCTCGGCGGCCATGGCGTCGCGGCGGAGTTCGGTCCAGGAGGTCACGGACCAGACGTCCGCCGAGACGCCCCAGTCCTCGGCGAGGATCCGCTGGGCTTCGAGGGCCCACGGAACGGACACGCCGGAGGCCAGGATCTGGCTTTTAGGCCCGTCAAAGTCCGACGCCGACACCCGGTAGATGCCTTTCAGGACACCGTTGACGTCGAGGTTTTCGGGTTCGGCCGGCTGCACGATCGGCTCGTTGTACACCGTGAGGTAGTACATCAGGTTCCGCGACGGATCGTTGCCGGCAATTTCTTTCCCGGCTTCGCCGCGCCCATACATCCGCTCCAGGCCGTCCCGGATGATGTGGCCCATTTCGTACCCGAACGCCGGGTCGTAGGTGATGACGGCCGGGTTGGTTGCCGCCAGGATCGGGGAGTGCCCGTCGGCATGCTGCAGGCCTTCGCCGGTCAGCGTGGTGCGTCCTGCCGTGGCGCCGATGATGAACCCGCGGGTCATCTGGTCGGCGGCGGCCCAGAAGGAATCGCCGGTGCGCTGGAAGCCGAACATCGAGTAGAAGACGTAGACCGGGATGAGCGGTTCGCCGTGGGTGGCGTAGGACGTGCCGGCGGCGGTGAA